>NZ_JBHSHL010000003.1:22367-277345 GCF_042652965.1 Filifactor villosus | reverse complement strand
CCCGCCAATACATTTAGTTGCAATGTGTTTGGTGGGTTTTTCGATTCTAAAACTGTCAAAGACGGGAATAAGATTTATCAATATATACTTGGTTCGGGCTTTTAAAAAAGTCTTCCTATCGCTTTAAAGCAATACCGCATCATTGGAAAAGTCAACCTATATACTGCTCTACCCGCTGCATTGAATGCTTACCTGTATAGACATTTTTTAACACAGGACTCAGATATGAAAGTGAAAAAAGAAGAACGATCGTCTCTCTTTATGAAGGACAAGCTTAGCTTGTAATTGGCTGAAAAGAAAACAGCAGAGCACGGCATAGACCCTGAGGGCGTACACAATAAGTTGTACTGTTTATTTATTAACATTGACAGGTCGAATACTTTAAAGCATATCATCCTCAATTTTTTTCAATGATAGATGTTTCATACCCTACATTTTAGACGAAAAATAGTATTACCAAATTTGCCGAACAGATCTGAACAAATGAAACATCTCTATATATCGGCCGTTTTAGTATAACTTTCTGATACATCCCTCAGACTTTCATCTCATACTATTTTTCAATAAAAGTATGGATATATCTATTTTTCAAATCACGAAAAATCGGTTTATCTTCTATGGATCATAGATTGTTTATATCCATAATTCAAAGGAATGGTAGTATCAACAAGAGAATACTATAATACCGATACCGTATTGTATATGTCCCAATCAAAAATCCCGCACCGAAAAACACCAAGAGCGGGATAAAAGATTTTCGTCTCCAATGGAGTTTGCTGCTTCTAAAAAAGGAGGAAACAAAATGAAAAAAGAAACAATTGGTTCCGTCTCCTTGCGGAGTAAACGCATTACAAATATTTTAAAAACTAGGAAGAAAATATGAATAAATTACCTCCGTCCCCAAAGGGGTTACTATCATTGTAGCATACCACGACTTCTTCCGGCAAGCACTTAACGAAGCAAAGTCTTATAGATCTTCGCAACATCTCCTTACAACCATCCAACCCCCAAAAAAACACCGAGGGCCGGACCAAAGGTTTCCGTCTCCGCCGGAGTTAGCTTCTTTCAAACTCGAACTACTCGAAAGGAGGAGCAAAGATGAATGTAAGTTTCCGTCTCCGCCGGAGTGATGGTCTTTCAAAGGAGAGATATCCCTCCAGTAGTAGCCTACAAGCATGAAACGTTTCCATCTTCATTGAATACTACTCCCTCATTTATAATCATCCAGCACTCAGAAAAGCACCGAGGGCCGGACTAAAGGTTTCGGTCTCCGCCGGAGTTAGCTTCTTTCAAACCCTTTCCAATAAGGTTGTTCTCCATGAGCAATATGAAGAGTTTCCGTCTCCGCCGGAGTTAATACCATTTTACATATCCACCAATTTGCAACAAGAGACCGATACATCTTGCTATAAGTTCATCCAATTAACCATCTGACACTAAGAAGTGCACTGAGGACCGGACTAAAGGTTTCGGTCTCCGCCGGAGTTAGTCCTTGCAAACGGTAACATCATACCTGAAATTCTACCAATAGAAAAAGAATTTCCGTCCCCAAAAGAGGTTACTGTTATTGTAACATACATAACTTTTTTCGGAAAGAATTCAAAAGAGCAACAAGCAAAGTCTTATAAATTTTTCACAACATCTCCTTACAACCATCCAGAACTCAGAAGTGCACTGAGGGTCGGACTAAAGGTTTCGGTCTCCGCCGGAGTTAGTGTTATTGTAACATATCCAACAACTTGCAACAAGAGACCGATACATCTTGCTATAAGTTCATCCAATTAACCATCTGACACTTAAGAAGTGCACCGAGGGCCGGACTAAAGGTTTCGGTCTCCGCCGGAGTTAGGTTCTTTCAAACATGGATCTCTTCTATAGCATGATCTCGGCCATCGATGCAGTTTCCGTCTCCTTTCGGAGTTAGGTTCTTTCAAACTGTAAAGGCTCCTACTTTGAAGAAACAAACCCGATTTTGGTTTCGGTCTCCGCCGGAGTTAGGTTCTTTCAAACTCTTAAATCCGATCTTCCAAAGGTCCTGCACCTTTACGTTTCCGTCTCCTTTCGGAGTTAGTTCCTTTCAAACATAATCTTTCAGGATAGATGGCAATATAAAAAAGGTGTGAGGTTTCCGTCTCCGCCAGAGTTAATACCATTTTACATATCCACCAATTTGCAACAAGAGACCGATACATCTTGCTATAAGTTCATCCAATTAACCATCTGACACTAAGAAGTGCACTGAGGACCGGACTAAAGGTTTCGGTCTCCGCCGGAGTTAGTCCTTGCAAACGGTAACATCATACCTGAAACTCTACCAATAGAAAAAGAATTTCCGTCCCCCAAAGAGGTTACTGTTATTGTAACATACATAACTTTTTTCGGAAAGAATTCAAAAGAGCAACAAGCAAAGTCTTATAAATTTTTCACAACATCTCCTTACAACCATCCAACCCCCAAAAAAACACCGAGGACCGGACTAAAGGTTTCCGTCTCCGCCGGAGTTAGGTTCTTTCAAACGAGAAAAAACGCTTGTGGCGACAAATACAATGCCGGAGCAAGTTTCCGTCTCCGCTGGAGTTAGTCCTTTCAAACGAGAATATCATACCTGAAATTCTACCAATAGAAAAAGAATTTCCGTCCCCCAAAGGGGTTACTGTTATTGTAACATATCAAGTTTTTTCAGCAAGAGCCTAACAGAACAACAAAAGTTCTTACATTTCTTTACATTCTTTTCCTGCATCCATCCAACCCCCAGAAAAGAACTGAGGACCGGACTAAAGGTTTCGGTCTCCGCCGGAGTTAGGTTCTTTCAAACTAGTTCTATATTTTCCATAATACTTTTCCGTCCTTATTGTTTCCGTTTCCGCTAAAGTTAATACCATTTTACATATCCACCAATTTGCAACCAGAGACCGATACATCTCGCTATAAGTTCATCCAATTAACCATCTGACACTAAGAAGTGCACTGAGGGCCGGACTAAAGGTTTCGGTCTCCGCCGGAGTTAGGTTCTTTCAAACGTGTTCTTCAAAGAACAGCTTCATCGCCGTCTTTTGCCACGTTTCCGTCTCCTTTCGGAGTTAGGTTCTTTCAAACAATTCAATCCTCCTAAGATGTATGGTTTCACAAACACTGGTTTCCGTCTCCTTTCGGAGTTAGGTTCTTTCAAACGCTTACTTGGGTGAGTGTGTAGATAAGAAAATAGAGAAGGTTTCCGTCTCCTTTCGGAGTTAGGTTCTTTCAAACTGGATATGAAAATGATATGTACAATCAATATCTAAAAGAGTTTCCGTCTCCTTTCGGAGTTAGGTTCTTTCAAACGGAAAAGGTTTGGGAATGGCAATACGATTTAGGTTTAGAGTTTCCGTCTCCTTTCGGAGTTAGGTTCTTTCAAACAATCAGAAAAGAAATTGGATGACTTTTTAAAATTTGATAAGTTTCCGTCTCCTTTCGGAGTTAGGTTCTTTCAAACGTGAAAGTTTTCGCAAATAGGGATGAGGAAAGGAGGCAGGGGTTTCCGTCTCCTTTCGGAGTTAGGTTCTTTCAAACAGACATTATCCGGTGGGCACCATGGTGTGTTAAAGACAATAGTTTCCGTCTCCTTTCGGAGTTAGGTTCTTTCAAACTTGATTATATTTACAACATTCGCCCCTAATCTGGTGAGTGTTTCCGTCTCCTTTCGGAGTTAGGTTCTTTCAAACCTTGTATTTACACATGAGACACCAAGTGGTAAGAACACCTGTTTCCGTCTCCTTTCGGAGTTAGGTTCTTTCAAACCTGAAACTTCTGTAGAAATCATTGAAGGATATAAAGGTACAAGTTTCCGTCTCCTTTCGGAGTTAGGTTCTTTCAAACAAACCTGTTGGAACGATATACTCTCTTGTCTTCATTGAGTTTCCGTCTCCTTTCGGAGTTAGGTTCTTTCAAACCTTCTTTTCCAATTTTTCTAAAAACTTCTCTTGCTGGGGTTTCCGTCTCCTTTCGGAGTTAGGTTCTTTCAAACTTGAAGATTGTACTATCAAGGCTATCACAGTCCTCGGTTTCCGTCTCCTTTCGGAGTTAGGTTCTTTCAAACGCACTTTGATAGTAGAGTACACGAATGAAGTCGGTAACGAGTTTCCGTCTCCTTTCGGAGTTAGGTTCTTTCAAACTTCTAAGATCATACGTCCCAAGAAGCACTATATAGAGGATAGTTTCCGTCTCCTTTCGGAGTTAGGTTCTTTCAAACATGCTCATAGATAAGATTACTCATATATCTGATCAAGAAGTTTCCGTCTCCTTTCGGAGTTAGGTTCTTTCAAACCTTTTGTCTGAGTCACTGTTGCTCTAACCATGGGGTTGTGTTTCCGTCTCCTTTCGGAGTTAGGTTCTTTCAAACAGGGATTAAGTCCGCTTGAAGCCTATCAAGGCTACTTGAGTTTCCGTCTCCTTTCGGAGTTAGGTTCTTTCAAACCTGTTGGGAAGCTGATGGCAGTAAAACGAGCAGTACGTTTCCGTCTCCTTTCGGAGTTAGGTTCTTTCAAACGAGGAAAGAGGAAATCGACAGATCATATGCTCAAACTGTTTCCGTCTCCTTTCGGAGTTAGGTTCTTTCAAACACATCCGAGCGGGATTTGTATGGTAATAAGGAGCTTGAGGTTTCCGTCTCCTTTCGGAGTTAGGTTCTTTCAAACGTAAAACACGTTTATCCTTCTTGTAATACTAAGCTTGAGTTTCCGTCTCCTTTCGGAGTTAGGTTCTTTCAAACCTTTCTCACCGCCTTTTTGATGAACTCAAATAGTCTTAGTTTCCGTCTCCTTTCGGAGTTAGGTTCTTTCAAACTAGAAGATATCATCCATGATACAATTAATCTTATTATAGTTTCCGTCTCCTTTCGGAGTTAGGTTCTTTCAAACTCGTATCTTCTTCACGAAGATGCCACCTTTCCTTAAGGCGTTTCCGTCTCCTTTCGGAGTTAGGTTCTTTCAAACTGGTTATCTTCAATAACCGATACATCATCAAATACTTTTTGTTTCCGTCTCCTTTCGGAGTTAGGTTCTTTCAAACTTTTAGGAGGGAATTTCCATGAGATACTTTGTAGATATTGTTTCCGTCTCCTTTCGGAGTTAGGTTCTTTCAAACGTTTTACCATTAGTTCTTGCTACCATATGGGAAATCAGGGTTTCCGTCTCCTTTCGGAGTTAGGTTCTTTCAAACACCCCACCTCGTAGAGGACGAGTGCACGGGTGAGTTCACCGTTTCCGTCTCCTTTCGGAGTTAGGTTCTTTCAAACCCTTCATGAGGCAATGTTTAAATACCCTCGCGAAGGCAGGTTTCCGTCTCCTTTCGGAGTTAGGTTCTTTCAAACCTACTGGTATTATATTTAGATACAGTAGCAAAGTTCTTGTTTCCGTCTCCTTTCGGAGTTAGGTTCTTTCAAACACGGTACGTGTGCTAACATAGAGTTAACAAATTGAAAACAGTTTCCGTCTCCTTTCGGAGTTAGGTTCTTTCAAACTAACCTCATTTATGCTCTCGAGATTGGCATTGAAGCAATGTTTCCGTCTCCTTTCGGAGTTAGGTTCTTTCAAACAGGGCTTGGAATGGTTAAAGCCTTGGCATTATCGAGTTTCCGTCTCCTTTCGGAGTTAGGTTCTTTCAAACTGACCATCTTCACATTCGGTACAGGAGATTGGTTGTTTTTGTTTCCGTCTCCTTTCGGAGTTAGGTTCTTTCAAACTCGTCTATGATTTTTCTCATACTGGCGGTTTCTTTGTATGTTTCCGTCTCCTTTCGGAGTTAGGTTCTTTCAAACTTTATTTGCTTGTACCGCCTACCTTGCGGAGCTTGCAAGGGTTTCCGTCTCCTTTCGGAGTTAGGTTCTTTCAAACAATTAATGGTATGGAAGTTCTCTTTGGCGGTAATAAGGGTTTCCGTCTCCTTTCGGAGTTAGGTTCTTTCAAACTATCTCTCCAGAGTCAGATTAAAGAATATGAAGATAGTTTCCGTCTCCTTTCGGAGTTAGGTTCTTTCAAACTCTGACCCTGAAGGAGGATACCGTATCCATTTATCTGGTTTCCGTCTCCTTTCGGAGTTAGGTTCTTTCAAACACGCGATATCCGTTCAACTGGACAAACTTGAATATTTGGTTTCCGTCTCCTTTCGGAGTTAGGTTCTTTCAAACAGAATCAATTGTGTGAGGAACGATATCGGTTCCTAAGAGTTTCCGTCTCCTTTCGGAGTTAGGTTCTTTCAAACATTCTATTTTTGCACTTAGCACAAAATAAGCAAACAAAGTTTCCGTCTCCTTTCGGAGTTAGGTTCTTTCAAACTTGGAAAAAGAAAAGACGAGAGTGCTGGGTTTGATCCAGTTTCCGTCTCCTTTCGGAGTTAGGTTCTTTCAAACAAAAGAAAAAACAGTCAAAGCACAAAGTATCAAAAGAGTTTCCGTCTCCTTTCGGAGTTAGGTTCTTTCAAACGAATTACCTGAGAGCGAACGTAAAGCACTGTTGGAGGTTTCCGTCTCCTTTCGGAGTTAGGTTCTTTCAAACCGATCCGTTGATTGGATCAAAACCTACCAAAGAAGCGAAAGTTTCCGTCTCCTTTCGGAGTTAGGTTCTTTCAAACTAGATAAAGAAGTACTTCCAAGCCTAAAAAAATAATATTGTTTCCGTCTCCTTTCGGAGTTAGGTTCTTTCAAACCAGCCCTCACAGAGGGAGAAAAGGAGAACGAAAATGAAAAAGTTTCCGTCTCCTTTCGGAGTTAGGTTCTTTCAAACGTTTGAAGTGTAATCTTCAATAATCGCTCGCGCAGAAAAGTTTCCGTCTCCTTTCGGAGTTAGGTTCTTTCAAACAAATGAAAAAAGTTTAGGTAATTATTTTTTAAATTCCGTTTCCGTCTCCTTTCGGAGTTAGGTTCTTTCAAACTCTGTAATTGTACATAACAATCTCTCCTTTTTCATTTGTTTCCGTCTCCTTTCGGAGTTAGGTTCTTTCAAACTTTTTTTAATTTATTTTTTTAAAAAATCATATTGAAGCAAGTTTCCGTCTCCTTTCGGAGTTAGGTTCTTTCAAACAGGTTTCTCACGAACTCTTGTCGATTTACTGATAAATCCGTTTCCGTCTCCTTTCGGAGTTAGGTTCTTTCAAACCAAACAAGTTTTCTTTGGATAGTGTTTTTCAATGTTTGGTTTCCGTCTCCTTTCGGAGTTAGGTTCTTTCAAACGCGGCCGCGGAGAGCAACAAAGAAAGAGAAGAACTAGGCGTTTCCGTCTCCTTTCGGAGTTAGGTTCTTTCAAACTTGAGAAGGTGAAAAAAGCCCAAGAAAAAGGTAGCTTTAAACGTTTCCGTCTCCTTTCGGAGTTAGGTTCTTTCAAACCCGATCCTGTGCAGGAGGAAAAAGTGGCCGCGGCAGAAGGTTTCCGTCTCCTTTCGGAGTTAGGTTCTTTCAAACAAGAGAATATACAAAGAGGGGGTGATGTAATGCATTTAAGTTTCCGTCTCCTTTCGGAGTTAGGTTCTTTCAAACTCGGTGCGACGAATGCCCTCACGTTGGGTATATTCGAGTTTCCGTCTCCTTTCGGAGTTAGGTTCTTTCAAACTTGGTGGACGAAAATGGTAAGGAATCCGAAGCTAAGATAGTTTCCGTCTCCTTTCGGAGTTAGGTTCTTTCAAACTGAGAATGCTTTGCTTTTAATTGCATAATTCAATCATGTTTCCGTCTCCTTTCGGAGTTAGGTTCTTTCAAACGGACACATCGAACTTTGTGACAAAAGACGAGTTCAACAAGTTTCCGTCTCCTTTCGGAGTTAGGTTCTTTCAAACGAGATAAAACAAAGGTTCATAGAAAGGATATATTTCGAGTTTCCGTCTCCTTTCGGAGTTAGGTTCTTTCAAACTTGGAAAAAGGGGAACGATACACGTTTGAAACACAAGACGAGTTTCCGTCTCCTTTCGGAGTTAGGTTCTTTCAAACGGATCCGTTCGGTGAAACGGTGGACGCAATGAAACAAAGAGTTTCCGTCTCCTTTCGGAGTTAGGTTCTTTCAAACTGTTTGAAACAAATAACAGGCAAGCACAAAAAGAATCTGGAGTTTCCGTCTCCTTTCGGAGTTAGGTTCTTTCAAACTGGTATAAGGGGCTTGTGTTAGGAAGGTTTTAGGTATCTTGTTTCCGTCTCCTTTCGGAGTTAGGTTCTTTCAAACCGTCAATCCTTACTGAGAGAGGAGGTGCTGGACTCCTTAAAGTTTCCGTCTCCTTTCGGAGTTAGGTTCTTTCAAACCTATTATAATGAATAATACAGTACATTAATAAACTGTTAGTTTCCGTCTCCTTTCGGAGTTAGGTTCTTTCAAACTCGGAAGTAGGCATTTCTATGAACGACATTGACCGAGCAAGTTTCCGTCTCCTTTCGGAGTTAGGTTCTTTCAAACTGGCAAATTATACAAACAGCTTGAGAGATTGAGACAATATAGTTTCCGTCTCCTTTCGGAGTTAGGTTCTTTCAAACGATATATTAACCCACTCTATTCCCTTCGTATAATGTTTCCGTCTCCTTTCGGAGTTAGGTTCTTTCAAACAAGATTACAACGTTTGCGTAAGATGCATCGTCAGGCATAGTTTCCGTCTCCTTTCGGAGTTAGGTTCTTTCAAACGCCCTCCATTCGGTTTATATCCCCTTTTAGCTTCTTGACGTTTCCGTCTCCTTTCGGAGTTAGGTTCTTTCAAACTAAGTCGGAAGGGTCCTTTCATCCAAATACATCTTTCGTTTCCGTCTCCTTTCGGAGTTAGGTTCTTTCAAACTTACACATCCAACCAGCACTTGCATATTCAATGTTACCAACCAGTTTCCGTCTCCTTTCGGAGTTAGGTTCTTTCAAACTTTACAAATGAAACATTGTTTGCAAATGCTGAAGAAATTGTTTCCGTCTCCTTTCGGAGTTAGGTTCTTTCAAACCATGCGACTGTTGTTGCCGATGGAAGTGTAGAAGAAACAGGTTTCCGTCTCCTTTCGGAGTTAGGTTCTTTCAAACATTTGTAATGTCGTATATTTTGAAAATCTCCCTTACTAGTTTCCGTCTCCTTTCGGAGTTAGGTTCTTTCAAACTCAGGGATAATCTGTTGTGTCATTAGATTATCAAGCGGTTTCCGTCTCCTTTCGGAGTTAGGTTCTTTCAAACAATCTATGTTAAATGAAGGAAGAAAGTTCTTTACGAACAAGTTTCCGTCTCCTTTCGGAGTTAGGTTCTTTCAAACTCTACCCTTTCTACTCCGCGGGCAAACCCTCCTTCAGTTTCCGTCTCCTTTCGGAGTTAGGTTCTTTCAAACAAGGACAAGCTGTTTCGACAGACCCGAGACGATGGCAGGTTTCCGTCTCCTTTCGGAGTTAGGTTCTTTCAAACAGAAGTAATTAAAGAGGTTATAGGCACTCTAACTAAGTTTCCGTCTCCTTTCGGAGTTAGGTTCTTTCAAACTTGCCAAAACAAAAAGGTAGTTACTTTGAAGAAACTACGCCAGTTTCCGTCTCCTTTCGGAGTTAGGTTCTTTCAAACTTTGAGGTGCATTCTACATCACCTCACTCTCTAGCAAGGTTTCCGTCTCCTTTCGGAGTTAGGTTCTTTCAAACAAACGTTCTCCTTACTCCACCAAGAGATGGTGTTGCCGAGTTTCCGTCTCCTTTCGGAGTTAGGTTCTTTCAAACTCTAATGGTGAATTGCTATAGAGCATCAGATGAGACAGAGTTTCCGTCTCCTTTCGGAGTTAGGTTCTTTCAAACAGCCCGGGAAAGATGAGGTATAACTATGAAAAATATTAGTTTCCGTCTCCTTTCGGAGTTAGGTTCTTTCAAACATACAGGAATAATTCTATCTATCAACTCTTCACATTGTTTCCGTCTCCTTTCGGAGTTAGGTTCTTTCAAACTGGAGGAATCTATCATGAAAAAGAGCTACACACTAACGAGTTTCCGTCTCCTTTCGGAGTTAGGTTCTTTCAAACCCGAATGATAGGCAACCTCAAAGTAAGCAAACTGAGTGAGTTTCCGTCTCCTTTCGGAGTTAGGTTCTTTCAAACCTTCTCTTTTTGATATCATAATAACATCTCCTTTTTGTTTGTTTCCGTCTCCTTTCGGAGTTAGGTTCTTTCAAACTCTCAAATTGCCCGCATGTATATGTAAGGAGGTAAGATTATGGTTTCCGTCTCCTTTCGGAGTTAGGTTCTTTCAAACAAGCGTCTCATAACCACTTACGGAAATCATTTTTGTTAGTTTCCGTCTCCTTTCGGAGTTAGGTTCTTTCAAACTCGGGATTTCCACGAGAAGTACGAAGATCCGTACTTCGAGTTTCCGTCTCCTTTCGGAGTTAGGTTCTTTCAAACACTATTCTCCCTATAACTATAGTGCACGATAGGTTAGAGTTTCCGTCTCCTTTCGGAGTTAGGTTCTTTCAAACGTTTTATATAGAGCAAATGAAAAATAGGAGGTGGTTATAGTTTCCGTCTCCTTTCGGAGTTAGGTTCTTTCAAACTTTACAAATCTTAATCACTGGTATTTAGATAAAAAGGAAACGTTTCCGTCTCCTTTCGGAGTTAGGTTCTTTCAAACACACTACTTGTACTACCATTATCAGTAGTACCTCTTTAGTTTCCGTCTCCTTTCGGAGTTAGGTTCTTTCAAACTGAGAAGGTAAAGCCTTCTACTAAGAAGGCGGTAAAAGAGTTTCCGTCTCCTTTCGGAGTTAGGTTCTTTCAAACTGTATTCTACTATCAGAGTACACAACCCTTCTACGTCTAGTTTCCGTCTCCTTTCGGAGTTAGGTTCTTTCAAACGACACAATGACAGTCTTTACTAAGGTAAAATTAAAATAGGTTTCCGTCTCCTTTCGGAGTTAGGTTCTTTCAAACGTGATAAAGACCATTTCAAGGCAAACTTTGGTAAGCCTTTGTTTCCGTCTCCTTTCGGAGTTAGGTTCTTTCAAACTTTTTATGCGAAAGATATTAGTGATTTTGAAGATGGTGATAGTTTCCGTCTCCTTTCGGAGTTAGGTTCTTTCAAACGATTTTTCAACTTTTTCAACGCTTCTTCTTTTTTTCCAGTTTCCGTCTCCTTTCGGAGTTAGGTTCTTTCAAACGCTTTGAAGTAGTTCTTCGTTTGGAACGTCGTGATCTTCGGTTTCCGTCTCCTTTCGGAGTTAGGTTCTTTCAAACCTTCAACATGTTTTTTGCGGTGAAAAAAGTAGAAGGGTGTAGGTTTCCGTCTCCTTTCGGAGTTAGGTTCTTTCAAACGCTCTTCTTATCGCTTCCATACGATTACAATTTTCTTGGTTTCCGTCTCCTTTCGGAGTTAGGTTCTTTCAAACATAAAATGTTTGAAGATGTAGCAACAGATGTGGACACAAGTTTCCGTCTCCTTTCGGAGTTAGGTTCTTTCAAACGGATGAGTGTCTTAAAGGTAAAGTTCAAAGAATCCATAAGTTTCCGTCTCCTTTCGGAGTTAGGTTCTTTCAAACCTGAAAAGATATAGAAACGCTTGCTAGGGATATTGGTAGTTTCCGTCTCCTTTCGGAGTTAGGTTCTTTCAAACTAGTGGGTGCTGTAGTTACTATAGTAATCCTATTAAGAGAGTTTCCGTCTCCTTTCGGAGTTAGGTTCTTTCAAACAAGCCGTCAAAAAGACACTGACGATCCCTGCTTGGCTCAAGTTTCCGTCTCCTTTCGGAGTTAGGTTCTTTCAAACGAGATTGAACTACACTCTTCCCTTTTTCAGATGTCATGCGTTTCCGTCTCCTTTCGGAGTTAGGTTCTTTCAAACACAAGACATTGGATCTTGTATCCTCTTATAAATTATTCTAGTTTCCGTCTCCTTTCGGAGTTAGGTTCTTTCAAACCCGGATAACGTCTTAATCAAACTAAGTGAGATGTATCCCGTTTCCGTCTCCTTTCGGAGTTAGGTTCTTTCAAACGATTTCTGTTTTTTTCTTGTCAAATGTAGCTTCGAAGTGTTTCCGTCTCCTTTCGGAGTTAGGTTCTTTCAAACAAAAAGGTAATGGAGTTTTTAAAAAATCAGGATCTTCGTTTCCGTCTCCTTTCGGAGTTAGGTTCTTTCAAACCATTATGACCTTTGCACTTCCCATTACAAGAGGAAACTGGTTTCCGTCTCCTTTCGGAGTTAGGTTCTTTCAAACCCTATGCTTATAGAGAATAGTAGTTGCAATGCTTTCAAGGTGCATTTTCGGGAGGGTCGATCCATTTGGAAATTTTTTGTGTTTTTCTGCAAAAATATCCTTTGTATCTATTGATATTGCTATATCGGGAGCCTTAAACAAAGTAATACAATTCATTTTCCGCTTCCTGCCTCTCTCCATATACAGTGGTTTGAACCATTTGGTTGAGTCGATAGATCCTTATCAAGTCATCTTTTTGTGCGAAAGTTTCTATCTCTCTTAACATTTTATCACATTTCTCCTTGGAAAGTATACACTCAAATGCAGATTTTTGGATCCGATATCCATAACCGCACAACAGTTTGGACAGTTTCGTCCTTCTCGTGTTCGAAATAATGTCGTAGATGACGACAACTGTTACGGTGTCTTCCAAGTACAGTTGTTCAAAGTCTTCTTCCAATACATCCCATTGTTCCATACCATCACCTGATCAATACACTCTGATAGAAATTCCCATCGTTATCTTCCATGGCTTTTATCAGTTGCATCGCTTGATATTCCAGCATCCGACGAAAGCTCATTTTATAAGGTACTTCGGTAATATAGTGCACTTCCTGTCTTAACCTTTTTTCGAATTCTTCAATGATAATCTTGCATCCCTCCTTTGTCAGAAAGACGCCGTTTACCACTTTGTTTTCTTCAAAGTCTTCAAGGTTTATTTTTCCATTGTTGATCAAAGCTACTGCAAGGGAGTCAACCAGTATGGGCCTCCATTCTTCCATTAAGTCGGAGCAAAGCGCCGGATGGTTGTGCTTGTCCGCATGTAGGAAGGCTACATAAGGATTTAGGCCTTTGCTGGTAACGGCGGTAAAGATCTCATAGTGTAGGAGGGTATAGGCAAAACTCAAGATCGCATTGAAAGGATCTTTAGGAGGACGTTTGGTCCTCTTCTCGAAAGCAAATTCTTCTTTTAAGATTAAGTTCAAACCTCGATAGTAGAGTTTTGCAAGATAACCTTCTTTTCCCATGAGGGCTTCTATGGTTTCTATCCGATCTATGCTTTGGATGATTTTTGCCATCTCGTCGAGGATGACTTGCATTTCGCTCTGTTTTTTGTAGCGGTTGAGACGAAGGAGGATGGTCCTTTGGTTTCGAGCTTTTCCCTCAATAAATCGTTTTGAGATCCCAAGCCGAAAATCTTCCTCCTCACTTTTTTTGAACTGCATCCTCTGTCTGTGGATATTGACATGGCTTGTCGACTCCAATCTGCCATAATAGGATCCTGTCTTGGAGAGCCAAGTCAAATGAATCCCTCTTGTAAGAAGATTTTGGATACAGGAGGATGTAAGCTGTACCCCTCCGAAGACAATAACGTTATCGATGTGTTCGATGGGGATAAACCGCTCCTGATTGTTTTTGTCTTCAATATGAAGACGGTTTTCTTTGTGTCCTACGGTAATGCCTTGTTCGTAAAGGTACAGATTACTCATGATGTTCCTCCTTCTTGTTTTATTTTTCTTCTTCCAAGATCCTTTTGATTTCTTTGTTGATATTGTCGTAAATATCAAGCATACTTGGTTTGAAACCCAAGGGGGTATAATATTTGGTCAGGAAATTTTTAATAGTACTGCTGACCTTGGATACTTCCACTCCCGCTTCCTCTCTAAAATCATGTTCTGTGATGGATTTTAAGCTATGAGCCAACATATTTCGGACCGGTTTTACCTTCTCCAATGTTTCCGAAAGCTCTTTGAAGTCCTCCAAACTGACGACCCTCTTAGCTTCTTCTTTTTCTTCGATAAAATAGCAAATCATCGATACCAATACTTTGTCTGAAATATAGGTCCCTTCTTTAAGTTCAAAGATATTCATATCCTTTTCGATTTTTTTCTTGAGCTCTTCGCCTAATTTCTTTGTCGATATTTTATAGCTTACATCCGCAGAGGATGTTTTCTTTCTGCTATAAACAGCTTCAAACAGTTGATTTAAGTTTTTGCCGAACAACTCTGACAAAATCGAAAGATAGAGGTTGACCGTAAAGGGCTCTATCATAAGAGAATATCCGCTTATGTCCTTTACCTTCTCTTTTGTCAGAGCCAGAGCAAAGTAGTCTGCCACTTCATACCACAAGGGTACTCTCGTCTCTTTTTTGCTCTTGGTATAGTAATAGAGTTTATCGTAGTTTTTGTTTGACAGAGGATGAAGTTTGGCATTGCTCTCCAGACCGCTCAACACTCTTCTTTCCAACGCGAAGTTAAGCAAGGTATTGAGTTCCTGATCTTTATCAAACACTTTTTGTTTCAATAGTTCTATCGATGCCACATACTCATATCGATCCAACAACCGTCCAACCTGACTTTTGAGACGGATCCTTGTGTATCTTCTCAAATCGGGAGAAATCAGTCTACACACCGTTTCTCCTTCGTTATCCAGATTCATCTCGGCTTCCAGCCCCACATCGTAATCAAGCCCTACGGGTTTTTCGGTATTGCTCTTACGCTCCGGTGTGGATACTTGAACGGGTGTGAGTTTCAAATTTTCGGCATCCACGATATAAGTTACAAGGTTACTCGCCATCTGAGTGGTTCCGGAGGTAAGGTTGACAAGGACTTCAATGTCTTTGCCTTCGCTGTCTTTCTTAATCTGTTCAAATACTTTATATACGATATCGAAGTAACTCTCAAACTTATGTGCATCCACAATGTCCGTGCGGAAGCGAATCAGTTCGTACTCATAACCGGGCAAGTTACGATCAAGGGCTCTCCGGTAAAAATCATGTGGTTTCTCATCCCTCTCCTGCATTTCCTTTGTCAGTATCAAATAGATTTTTTGAGGTCTATAGTAACGGCAGATGTGAAGGATGGGTCCGTCATGCTGCCCCCTGGTGGGGTCGGTATTGCCCGCAAAGGTGAGCAATACCCTTTCTTTGGTCATATCAATTTCTGTATTCAATGTTTACTCCTCCCATTCCAAGTGAAGTTTTGATCCCAAGTCCCGTATATTCGGCTGAGGCTAAGATGAAGTTCAAAAGCTCAAGCAAGGCGGGATCTCCATACAAGCCTACGTCGAGGGTCCCGATAAAGCCTTTGACTTTTATTTTTTCCATGCTGAAAACCGCAGTACGAAGGTTGTAATCTCTCAGGTACATCCCCTTCATCAGCTCTTCCAAGGCATGTTCATCTTCGATCCTGATCGAGTCGGAGTGCAGGTTTATCTTGTTGATAACTCCGTTCAACAGGACTTTGACATCGGGAAAAATATGGGTGCGTCCGTCCGATTTGAAGGAGGTGGGCGTCAAGAGGCGGAGCCTCGGAGTTCTCTTCGTATTGAGGTAGAGTTCTTCAAAACTGCTTTTTTCCACCTTCATATTCCTGATCTGAAACTCCATATCCTTATGCTCAATATAGATGCTGTCACTGCTCCTGCCTGCCAAAGGGGCGATGATCCTATCATAGGCCCTTTTATTGAAGGTGGTGATCCTCCAATGGGCTTTGTCTCCCGACTTCTCCCGAACGATGCAGGAAGTGAAGGGATTGGTTTGGTTGTAATGGAGGTACTCGGCAAAGGAGGGCTCTATCTCCTTCATCAAGTACCCGTGAAACAACGAGGCCATATTGGGATGAAGACTGCCCCCTTGCAGTTCGATATTCATCTTGGCTAACATTACTCTTCCTCCACTATATCCAGCCTTACCACACCCGCCAGTTCTTCGTAGGTATCCCATATCACACGGTTGATAACTCGTGGAGCATATTTATCGTTAAGATGGTTGGTTATTTTCTTCTTTGAGCCTTTGTGCAGGAGTTTTCTTACGACATCAAGTCTCTCCTTTTCGTTGTCAAACAGGGCATGGACCACCGTCTTCTGATGGAAGCCGGTGTTCGCCCCCAAGATCAGGTCTGTTTCTTTTCCTGCGTAAGGGATACAGACTGTAGTCAAATATAAAGCGGACCTCTCGATGGCATCGAAAACATCATCCATACTCTCAACCTTTAATCTTGATTCTTTAAATCGATCAAAATCCAAGGAGATATCGCAGAACAGTCTGCTTCCCGGTGCGATGTATTCCCGTGCCAAGGGCATGGGCTTAAAATCTCCATCTTTCATTGTCTCATCGATGTCCTGAAGAAAGCAGGTATTGAGGTTCTCGCTCCTATAGGTGTCGGAGACGGACAGGCCGAAACGTTTTACCTTAGGCGCCCTAGGTGTACCGTATAGAATAAGATTTTCGATGGTAGCAACTTCACGAGATACGGTTTTTTTATAGTCTCGTACATCCCTATCGCTTTGAACCTTTCTTGCCGCTTTGAGGATACTGGAAATATTATCCTTAAATTCGTTTCTGTGACTAATAATATAGTCTACAAGCAAAGAAGTGACCATCGCCCCCTTGATACTGCTGCCCGGGATATAGGGCTCTCCATAGACGTCTTTGACAACGAGGTTGATATCGTTGAGTCGTCCGTTTTCAGTATCGATCTCAAGATTTTTGTACTCTTTTGCCGCAATGCTCGGGATCTGCGCCTCCAACTTATGCTGTTGGATAAAGGTGCGGATATCCGCCTTTCTGTTCTGTTCTTTTTTGGATGTATTGACCCTCTCTTGAATATAGTCGATATAGGTATCAAAGAGGTTTCTTCTGATTAACAGATCCGTAAATTTGTTGGCATCGATGATTGTCAGGATTTTTTTTCGCCTATCATAGATATATTCTTTCGTAGTCAGTTTCGACTTGTACTCCGCACCGCCTATATGGACGGGGCTTAGTACATGGAGATTCATTTTATAGTTTTTTATTCTTGACACAGTTCCACCCCCATTACCAGCGGTTTGCCCATTCGATAGATGCTGTGAGCTCCATGCAGTTTCAGGTCCGCTACTTTTCCCACAGGCTTGAAGTTAAGCACCGATCCGGAAGATATCATATGGACCTGCTTTCTCTTTTGCGGTTGAGACGAGTAGGAGCTTAGGTTGACAAAACCGCTTCTTCGAATCAACTGATAGCCGTTCTCTTTATTTTTCAGATCGCTTATCTCTCTCGGCAAGGGCAGATAGGAAGAGAGGAGAATATAGTTCTTCGCACTTTGATGAAGAGCCTTGTACAAAGAAGAAACCGATGTTCCCAAAGTCTCTTTTTGTTCCGGAAGGATTTTTTTCGACACCTCAAACTGTCCGCAGCTCGAGCTCTTCTTTCCTCCTATCCCTCTTAGAGAAAGGCTGTCCAAAACGGTTTCAAAGACTTCTTTGAAGTCTTCATCAAACTCCGCGATCACATAGAGCCCCGACTCGCTGTTAAAGCGAAATATTTCTATGTTATAGGGCTCGGTGTCTTTTCCTTCCCTTGAGATTTGGTTCTTTGTGTGAAGTTGTTTGTCTCCGAAGTCCGTATCCACCTCAGGAAAGTTCCGACCTGTCTTGAGGAAGGAGATATAGTCCGGAAGTTTTTCGACAGGAAGGTAGTTCAAGGCCTTGACTTTCTTTCTGTCTACCGTTTTCTGTCTCATGGACTGATCCCTGTCGATGTTTACAAAGGGTTTGGGAAGGTAGAAGATGTTTCCCTTAAACGGAAGAAGATCCGAGACCTTAAGGCTGTCTTTCTCCACCATTGACACCAGTTCTTCAGCTCCGTATAAACTTACATACTCTTGGCAGAAGGCACTGTAGAAGGTATCGGATCTCATGCAAAAGTCCGTTCCTTCGAGCCCCGCTCCCCCGGATCCTCCTATATGGACCCCATGAGGAAATTTCAGTTTATAGATATGATAAGACATTATCTCACCTTGCTTTCCAACAATTCTTGATATTTTGCACTATCGATATCCTTCGCCTTACTTTCTTCGGCATAGGTCTTTACTTCCACTGTCAGGTTCTCAAACTTCACGCGTCCGTATCCTCTTGTTCCATGTCCTCCGAGGTAGTCGTCCTGAAGGAGTTCCATCATAAGGGCAAGATTCTCCATATCTTCGTTCAGTTCATCGAGTTTTTCAATGTTGTAAATCAATTTAAAGTCAAACTCGGAACCGGCAGGCACCCTCTCCTGTTGTCTGGGGTTGGCTTCTCCCTTTGCACGATCGATGGTGTTTTCATACTTGATCTCGGTGTAGGGCAGGTCAAGTTCGAGGCTCTTGAGTTCCTGTTCCGACTTGTCGGAGAGCAGCATATCTTGGAACTGTAATCTGGACAGAACAAGTCCTTCTCCTTCTTTCCCTACTCCTCCGAACAGTCTCTTGATCGCTTCATGTTCGTTTTTAATATTTGCCATTGTCAGAGAGCTGTCACTGTACTTTGTCCTTGCCAGAAGGTATCTCATCTTTCCTTTCAAGGAGGAGCCCGGTATCATCGGTTTGTTGGTGATCGAGTCCCTTACTACGATGTTATCGACCGCACCGATGGCGGAAAAGTCTCCCGAGGTTCCGATATGAAGTCCGGTCAGTACCTTGATCGTTCCTTTGATGATCATTTTTCCGCTCAGTGTATTTATAAATCTTTTTTCTGTATTCATCTTCTTCTCTCCTATCCCTTATAGTATTTTACATATGCTACGATCTCTTCCAAATATCTGTAATACTCGTTGAATTTCTCCTGAGAATCTCCTATGTCCTTGATCACATCGGCAATGCGAAAATCCTTATCAAACTTTCCGACCTTGGAATCTCTTCCGCATTGGTAGATATGTTTGATCAGGAGGTATTTGATCTCATTTTGAATCTCGACAGGAAGTTTATCTCCTTTCTTACATACCATCTCGATCTTGTTTTTTACTACAACGGAGTTGGACAGCAGCAGTCTCAACTGGGTCGTCGTAACCATGTTTCTATCGTCCTTATTTTGAATCACTACCTGTTCCACATTTACTTGTCGGCCCATTTTGCGCCCTCTCTTTCTTCATAGATTATAAGGTTGATTGCCGTTAACAGTTGCTTTGCGTCTTCTTCATTTCTCATCCAAATCAGCATTGTTTCTTTAAAGTCCTGATAGGTTTGTTCATTGTCTTTTGTATGTCGGATCCTTGCGATCGTATAAGCAAATCTTGCAATATCGATACGATTCCCCACAGTCAATCTCTGTATGATCAGGTCCATCAGTTTATACCACTTCGATTTTCCGACAAAGAGTTTGGATCCCGAATCCTCTTTAAAGTCGACATTCTGCTTGAGGTAGTCATATTTTTCATAGAGGACCTTATCGATAAACTCATCCCACACATATACATGGTTGAGTCTCTCATCGCTCATTCTTCCAAAGAGAGCGATCGCATCCTTTGTCGGCAGAGGACTGTTGCCCTTGGTATATTCTTTTGCCAGTTTTTCGAGTTCCCCGGTGCGACCTGCCATCTGATAGACGGGAAAACTTTCGCCAAAGAAACCGATCCCTGCGGAAAGAGTGATCTTTCCGTTCGTAAATTCCCTGAACGCCGTCCTCAAGTCTACGGCAAACTCAAGGACATCGTTCCATGTTCCTATCACGAAGAGGTCATCCCCTCCGGAGTATACAACTACGATATCCCTAAACTTCTTCTCGCTTGAAGAAATAAGGTTGCAATACTCCTTGAAGATCTCGTTGTGTGCAGAGGCTCCATCTCTTCTTTCGAGGATCAGGTTGATTCTTCGCTTGAAGAAATCAGACAGATATCCGGACAGCACTGCGGACTTGGATAGGGTAACGTGGCGGAAGGACTGTTTAGAGTTTTTATCTTCAAAACCGGATTGAAACAAGGTTCCGAGATTGTCGACATCCGCTCTTAAGACTGCAAGGCGACGGATACCCTTCGACCTTGTCACCAATGCATTAAATTCGACAAGCCCCTTGCCTTCGTTCGGGACATTGTAGTTGCCTACGGAGATGTTTTTACATAGAAGGTCTCCTGTATGGATGCTGTTGACCGAATAGTATCGATGGAGCTCTCCGTTTCGATCGAGGTTTTTGACCTTATCTTCATCCATCAAACGCAGGTAGACTCTTCCTCCCTCGAGAAGAGGAAGTTCGATCAAGGCTCCCTTGGGTTTTTTTGGTGTTTCTTCATCCTTCTTGTAGGTCTCTACCAAAAACCCTCGATCTTCTCCGTAGAGTTTGGCAATGACACTACCCAATTCAATAAAACCGTTGCAGGAATCGCAGATTTCGACCCCTTCCAGATCATCATCTCCTCCTGTCCGCTTCTCCCTTGCCTCTTTATTGGATTGAAGGATCTCGTCCTTCTCCGCCTTCTTGCAGATAACACATTCACCGGTGTAACTGTGGACCGCATTGATCTCACTGTCTTCATTAAATAGATCTTCTAATTGCGGTGAGCAATAACGATTTATTTTCCCTTTGGATGTCTTGATGGCGCTTTGTCGAAAGACCTCGCCCAATTTGTTTTCCGTCTTGAGCTCCACATCCAAGCCGTTGCCCAAGTCTTCCGCCGTCGCAGGAACCCATGCCATCTCAAAGTAAAGTTTGGTGCCGAATTCTTCCAAAAGGAAGTCGTTGATTTTCTCATGACAATCTTCGAGCAACCGAATTGCTTGCGATGTATTCGGCAGGAGGAGATAGAACTGACTTCCTCCCGAATAGATGAGGTTTGCTCTATTCAACGAAAGATTGGAAAGAATCTCATCGATGATATGCTCGGTGAAAAGTTCCAAGTAAAAGGAACGCCCCCTCAAAGACTTCATTGCCATTTTTGAGGTGATGGTGTAGATAAAGTCTTGGATGCCTGTAAACTCTCCCAACACAAAAAGATATTTCTCGGTTTTTCGTGCATCGGTTCTGTCCAGATACTCCTTCTTCCAATCGGTTATCCCCTGTTCCCTGTCATAGAGATACATGCAGGAGGCAAGGGCCGTAACGATCCTGGCATGGTCATAGCAGGATACGTCACTATGTTCCGGATAGGCACTCGAAGGAAGGAAGGAAGCGTTCTCTTCCAGTGCGACAAGCAGATCCTCGATTGCCGGATCCGTCTTGAGCACCTTTGTGATAGCTTCCAGTTTCTCCGCATAATAAAGGGATGACGATCCGTTATTTCCCGGTTTTCGAGGCATATTAAAGTCCTTTTTTACATCTCCCGGAGGGAAGATCTTGCCTGCCGACGGGATCTCCGGTCGGATCAGATTGAAGATCGAATTCAATTCTTTCTTCACTCCTGTTTTCGGAGCACTTCGTCTTCCCGTACCTGAAGCGATGTTATTCGCTTCATAGACGAGGTAGGCCACAGAGTCCTCCGAAAGAGATGCCTTCTTCAACTCTTCTTCACAACTGTGGTCGATGATGTCGCAGACTTCGGTATCCTTTTGCGAAAACAACCCGTTGCCTTTAAGGTATGCGGAACCCGGATGTAAGTCGTTTTCTTTGCTCAATCCGGCTCCTCTTACGATGATATCGATATCATGTAAGAGAGCACCGAGTTGAACAAGGTGTAGTTTGTCATTCATTTAATTCCTCCTTACCAAATATTTATTTTTACAAGGGAGTGCTGTTTTGCACTTCCTCGCAATCGGCATTAGCTGTTTGAATACAGGCGAGTCCTTTAAAACTGTTTTTTATTATACGGAACCTGCCTACACAAACTCAGGTACAATCCTATTATCCGATTACCATGTGAGGATATAGGCTTCATGCCGTTCTTCAAGTGAAGTATCCGCGGAACATCTACGATTTTCTGAAATTTGAATGATGACGAACTTCAGGCTACGTAATCGCCCGGTATAAACGGATAACCCTATACACATGACAAAGACGTATGTCCTTCTTTATGAAGGGCATTGATCTAGGACTGCAACAATACCGGTGTAACGGCATATTGATATTCAGCTTTATTTTACATCCCCGTTATAAGGGGGATGGGTTAATAACATAGTTGAAATTAGCGGGACTCTCCGCTTACCCATGCACCGGGACTAAGATGTTTTCTTATCTTTTGCTCTCGAACTAAAAAATCGTCAGATCCAACTCCTCGCTCAATTGCTCCAAAATGCTCATCCCTCCTATGCTGTTGCTCTTTGCATTAAGGGCGGGACCGAAGATCCCGATCCCCATCCTTCCGGGCGCGACTGCCATAAGGCCTCCTCCGACTCCACTTTTGCAGGGAAGTCCGACAGATACGGCGGTTTCTCCGCTCTCATCGTACATTCCGCAGAGCATAACGGTCGCATTGACGATGCTAGCTATCTTCGGATCAAAGCACTGTTTTCCCGAAAGGGAAGAGTAGCCTTTTTGGGCGTATACCAAAGACAGTGCGGCAAGCTCCTGCGCCGTCATTTCAATACAGCATATCTTACAGTAGGCATCAAGCAGAGCCTCGATATCGGTGTCCTTGTCCAAGATCCCGGTACTCTGCATATAGTAGAGCAGGGATCGATTGCGGTACGCCGTCTGATATGCAGACAGATAGGCACTGCGGTTATAAGTGAGAGAAGAGTTTCCCGTCATAAGTCTCAAGAGATCCAAAACCTGTTCAAAACATTGTTCAAAACTCTCCCTCTTCATCAATGAAAGCACGGAAAAAGCCCCGGCGTTAAGGTAGGGATTGAGGGGGCGATGGGCGTTCTTGTTCTCCAAGTCCGAAATGGCATTGAAGGCACTGGAAGTCGGCTCAAAGGTCACCCTCTCTTTGATTTCTTCCAAACTTCTGTCCATAAGACAACAAGTGAAGGTGATGACCTTGGAGATGCTCTGGATGGTAAACTTTATCTGTGCATCTCCAAAACTCAAGGTGTTTCCATCCACATCGACGATGCAGTAGCCGAGCAACGACGGATCAACTTTTTTGAGCTCGGGAATATATTGAACGACAGTCCCTTGAGAAAGAAGAGTCCTCGCCCTGTCCAGTATTGCATGTCCATCAAACTTATTCATATCTCCATCCTCCTGAATATTACAGTTTCGGAAGGAATTGACCCCGTCGCCCGCTTCGACCTTATATTCAATACTTCTCTATGTACAAAACGGATGATCGACTTTAAGTGTCAGTTCCATATCCACTTTGTATTATACCAACAGTTCGATAAAAAGTACAGGGACAAAGTATGGGTATGTAAATACTATATTTCGTTGTAATATATATAAATCAAAGGGTTTCAACCGATTCTTTCTGATACGAAACCCTTTGATTTTTATAAATTGTTTTTGAAAATACTTCTCATACTATTCTTCCTTTGAGTCGTGGATACAAATAATATGTGACCATAGAAGATAAACCGATTTTTCGTAAGTTGAAAAAAGGATATATCCATGCTTCTATCGGAGAATAGTATCAAGAAGAACCGGAGAGTTCTCCTCTATGTTGCAAAATATGGAAAACCTCTCCTTCTCGACCCGTCTCCTACCGTACTCCTTCCCATTTGCAATTGTGGAAGCCATTGTACCGACATATTGATATCCGGTTTTATTTCTCATTATCTCTATAAACAAAAAGAGTTCCTATCAAAATCGGAATTACCGTGAATTTCAATGTGCCGCTATACTATATTTCGGGAAACCGCTAGACTCCATTTCCTACTTTACTTCTTCCAATTCCTTTTTATATCCGTCCAATTCTCTGCGATTTCCAAGCACGAAGTGACCCGGCGAGACTTCTTCCCACACGGGAGGTTCCTCCTCGTAGTTATGCATGGAGGGGTCGTAGATCAGGGTCTTTTTATCCCTTTCGTTTTCAGGATCCGGCTGAGGTACAACGGAGAGAAGGGCCTTGGTGTAAGGATGCAGGGGGTGCTTGAACAACTCCTCACACTCGGCGAGCTCGACGATCCGCCCCTTGCTGATTACGGCAATCCTGTCGGAGATAAACCTCATTACCGAGAGGTCGTGTGCAATAAAGAGGTAGGTCAAGCCCCTCTCCTTCTGCAACTTGTTCATCAAGTTGAGTACCTGTGCACGAATTGATACATCGAGAGCACTGATGGGCTCATCGGCGATGATAAACTCCGGCTCCATAATCAGGGCTCTTGCGATCCCAATTCTCTGTCGTTGTCCTCCGGAAAATTCATGCGGGAATCTGCTGGAGAACTCGGGCAACAGGCCGACATCGAGAAGGGCCTGGTCCACCAGTTCCTGACGCTTTGCCTCCCCGATGGACTTCATGGTGTTGTAGGTCCCTTCCGCAACGATATAGTTGACCTTCGCCCTCTCATTCAAGCTGCTCATCGGGTCCTGAAAAATCATCTGGATTTCGGATACGACCTTTCTGTCCATCTCCTTGCCGATCTTTCCGCTGATTCTCTCACCCTTGTAGAGGATTTCACCCTTACTGATCGGATAAATTCTCAAAATGGCACGACCGATGGTGGTCTTTCCGCTTCCCGACTCTCCTACCAGTCCGAAGGTTTCTCCCTTGTAAATATCGAAGCTGACATCCTTGACGGCTCGAAACGGTTTTTTCTTTGTTCCGAAGGTAATATCGATGTCTCGCACGCTGAGCAGGACTTCTTTGTTTCGACTCATTTCTTATCTCCTTCCTACTCCTCTGATGTTTTTGATATAAGAGGGCGGTTCCACCTTGGGAGCCCTCGGATCCAAAAGCCAGGTCTTAGCTCTGTGGGTCGACGTTATATCAAAGTACGGCGGTTCTTCCAAAAAATCGATCTCCAAAGCTTGAGGGTTTCTCGGCGCAAAGGCATCTCCTACAACCGGCTTGAACAGGTTGGGCGGTGTCCCTTTGATCGAGTACAGTTCTTCGCCCTTGACCCCCAGCTGAGGCAGGGAACTGAGCAAGGCCCATGTATAGGGATGTCTGGGATCGTAGAAGACCTCTTCCGCCATCCCGATCTCGACGATGTCACCCGCATACATGACCGCCACTCTGTCGGCGATGTTCGCGACCACTCCCAAGTCATGAGTGATGAAGATGACTGTAAGAGAGAACTTCTTCTTCAACTCCTTGAGCAGTTTGAGGATCTGCGATTGGATGGTCACATCCAGAGCCGTAGTCGGTTCATCACAGATAAGCACCTTGGGCTGACACGCAATGGCGATGGCAATAACGACCCTCTGCCTCATCCCTCCCGAAAATTCGTGCGGATACTGGTGGTATCGCCGATGGCCATCATCGATGCCCACCTCCGACAGAAGACGAACAACGACCTCCTTCAACTGTGCCTTGGGTACCTTTTGGTGAAGTTTGATCGCCTCTGCGATCTGTGCTCCTATCGTCTTGAGAGGATTCAAACTTGTCATGGGATCCTGGAGGATCATCGCGACCTCCTGTCCCCTTATCTTGAGCCAATCCTTCTCCTTCCTGTACGAGTCAAAGCGTTCGGGTGAATCTGCATTCATCCCGTAATAACGGATCTCTCCGCTGCTGATATAACCGTTGGGATCGAGAAGCCCTATGAAGTTCTTGTTGAGCACCGACTTCCCGCTCCCGGACTCCCCGACAATCGCAAGAGTCTCGCCCTTATACACGTCCAGAGAAAGGTTACGAATGGCATGCAGTTCCCGTCCCCTCAAAGAGAATTTGACATTGAGATCTTGTACGGATAAGATTCTGTTTTCCATGTGCCACCTCCTAAACGTGGGATTTCGGGTCTGCGGCATCGGAGAAGGCATTTCCCGAAACGTAGAATGAGATTGTAACGATTGATAACAGGATGGTCGGATAGATCAGCTGATAACGAAGACTCGGAGAGAGCATCATCACACGGCCTTCATTGATGAGGTTTCCCAGACTTGCGACCGTGGCGGGAAGTCCCAAACCTATATAGGTGATAAAGACCTCATAACCGATGTTCGCAGGAATCGACAGAGCCATCCTCAGCATGATGATCGATACCAGATAGGGCAGAAGGTTCTTGAAGATGATCCTCGGAGTCTTAGTCCCCAAACAACGTGAGGCAAGGTTGTACTCCCTGTCACGGATGATCATAATGAAGTTTCGTATAAACCTCGCCATCCCTATCCAGCCTGTCAAACTCATCGCCAGGATCAACGTCGGTATCCCCGGCGGAAGGATGTAGGCTACAAGGATCAAAACGATGGTTACGGGAATGTTGTCAAGCACGTTATAGAGTTCCGTAAAGAAGAAATCGAGTTTACGCACATAACCCCAGAGAATCCCCACAAAAATACCTATTACGGCCTCAATACAGGCGACGATGACTCCGATGAACAGCGATGTCCTCGTCCCTGCCCATATGCCCGACCATAGGTCCTGACCGATGGAGTTGGTCCCCAGCAGGAAGGTGTGCATCCTACCTTCGCTGATCTCCACCTGTGTGCCCGGTGTAAGATTTCGGTAAGGAAGTCCCGTATCCGGATTATTATTGACCTGGAAATAGGGGATCTGATCGGGAAGCATAGGTTGAATAAAGGTAAATACCACCAAAAAAATCACGACACTGACCAGGAACATAGCGACCCTGTTTTTTGAGAAGGCTCTAAAGGTGGAACGCCAGTACGAATAGTTACTGTAACCCGTCTTTTCCACCTGAGATTCGTCAAATTCGGCAAAGCTGAACAGCTCTTCCTGCGTCATCTCTTCTCTTGTCTTTTGATATACGTTCTGCTCCATTTTTTCAATGGTAGGGTTCTTGATTACAGGCATTATCTTCCTCCTTTTCTCGCATTCAGACTGATTCTCGGGTCAAGTGCCACCATGGCGAGGTCCCCTAGGATAAGACCTATGATACCCACCGTAGCAAAGAGAAGCACGATCGCCTGTACCATCGTATTATCCTGCCTTTTGATTACATCGACCAAAAGACCTCCCATCCCCGGTATGCTGTAGAGGGATTCAATGTAGATGGAGCCTATGACCGTGTTCAAAAACGAGGTCGGAAGATATTGCACCATCGGTACGAAGGCATTTCTGAATATGTGATGAAACATGATCTTGTTTTTGGAAAGCCCTTTGATCTGAGCCAGTTTGACATAGTCCTTGGACGATTCGTCCACCATATACCGCCTCAACCACATCGCATAGTAGGCGGTATTGCCCAAACTCATCGACAGGACCGGCAATACCCACATCTTCCAATCTTTGGGATCAAAGAGCATCTTAATCTTCAAGGCTTCCGTCCCGTAGAGTTGAATAAAGAGGAAGTAGACGGCCGCCGGTACCGCTTGAATGAAGACGACAAAACCCGTCCCCACATGGTCGAAGAACCTTCCCTTATACTTGGCCATCATCGTTCCCATCGGAATCCCGAACAAAAGGGATACCAAGATTGCCAATGATCCCAGCTTAATCGATATCGGGATTTTGGGCTTTAGAATCTCCGTGACGGGCACGTTGTTTCGATAGACTCTGGAAGTCCCCAAATCGCCCTTCACCAAGCCCTTGAACATTCGAAACAACTGGACGGGCATAGGCTGATCCAAACCCATTTGATGGAGCCCGTTCTCGATCTGTACCCTAGACATTTTATCGTAATTCGGAAAATATCCTTCCAAGGGCATCTGTCTAAGCAGGATAAACACAATGGTCATAATGATCGTCAACGTGATACAGGCTCGTAATAAGCGTTTTCCTATATAGAGAAGCATAAGCATTTCCTTTCCGACAAATTTTACAATGCGGGTCCCTCCATCGGAACCCGCATCGTCTACGGTCTGCTATTTAAGTCCCATTTTACTCTTCCAAGCTTCGTAGTTCTTGGTATATTCATCCATTGTGATATAGTTCTCATGAAGTTTTTGTCCCTTGAATCTCAGGTTTGAAACTCCACAAGGTGCATATTGTCCTTCAAAGATATCCATTTTTGTGGAAATATAGGAGGCCGGATCGATAAAGTAGGGAACTACAATCGCATGTTCGATCAGCATTGCTTCGGCTTCGGCAAAAGCCTTATATCTCGGTTCCGTATCCGCAATCTTCTTTGCCTCATCTACCTTCGCATAGTAAGCTTTCAAAACAGGTGTCAGTTCTCCCTCTTTGTCCATATAGATGTCCATATCGTTGTAACTGTTCGCTTCAACCACATTATCATTCTCACGGATCTCGGGATTTTGACCGAAGGGCTGTGCCCAAGTGGAGGGATCTTCATAGTCCGCTCCCCAGTTACATCTCATAAAACCGTACATTCCGCTTCTTCTTACCTGACGAAGGAAACCGTCGGCAGGTCCGCCATAGAGTACACACTCGATAAAGTCGGTTCCCAGAACCTTCTCCACTTGTTGCTTGAGCAATACACATTCCTGCTCCCAGTCGGAAGTGTCCGAACGGTAGGAAAGGACCATCTTGACAGGAAGTTTGACTCCGGCCGCCTTCAACTCTTCGACCGCCTTTGCCTTATATTCCTTCGCCTTTGCTTCATCAAAGAAATACTGATCGACGTTGTCGAACTCCGGCAGTTTGGAATAATCGACCTCGTTCACGCTTGTAAAGGTTGCAGGAGTGATCGTTCTCTGTGTGACCGCCTTTCTGTTTTCGGCTTCGGGTTCCAAGGCATACATCGCATAGTCTCTGTCAAAAGCACTCATAACGGCATGGCGGAAGTTCGAGTTTGTAACCGCCTTATCCCAGTTTTCGGGTTCCCAACCGTTGTCCGTCCATGTCTTGATACGCTCGGGGCTTCCCGAACCTGCACGGAAGTTAAAGCAGTAGAAGTACGAATAATCCGGAACCGCCCTGCTCTTGGAGAGGTATTCGGGATAGTTGCTCTTCCACTCGTCAAGAATATTGTTGCTGATGTCCGCGTAGTCGAGTTCTCCTCTCAAGACCATAGCGGGTCCTATGGTCGCAGCTTCCGCATTGTACGTCAGGTCGATTTTGGTAATGTGAATATTATCGGCATCCCAGTTTTTGTAGTTCTTTTCGTAGGTTCTTCCCACCTGTGGTTCATACTTGGTCACAATGTAGGAGCCGCAGTAGTACATCTTGTCCATCGCCGTACCGAAGTCCGAACCCAGCTGATCCAGCTGTGCTCCGTAAGCCGGCATATAGCACACATAGGTCAGACAAGTCGGGAAGAAGGGATATACGTCAACAGTCGTGTATTCCAAGGTATAATCATCGATTGCCTTGATGCCTACACTTGCAAAGTCCGCTCCGGAGTCCTCCGCCTTCTTCTCGACTCCCTCCGCCAATGTTCCGTAGTAGTCGGATACTTTCCGGTAGTAGTCTCCCGCCCCTTGGATCAAATCGAGGATCATATAGTCCGTCGCCGACTCGTTCTTGGGATCGCAGACATATTTCGCCGAGGCCACAAAATCGTTTGCCGTAACTTCCGCAACCTCCGCTCCTGTATGATCGAACCACTTCATTCCTTTGCGAAGATGGAAGGTCCAAGTCTTGCCGTCTTCGGATACTTCCCACTTCTCGGCCATCCCCGGTACGACCTCTCCGTGAGAATCGTATTCAACCAAGGTGTCGATGACATTTGCAGCGACCTGCTGTTCGTTGGTCGCTCCTTCAATCAAGTAGTTCATGGAAGAGATCTCACCGCTGTAAAGGCTTCGATATACCATGGCCTCACTGTCCCCTAATGCGTTTCCTTCTTCCGTCTGCGTCGTCTCTGCTTCCTGCGAGGTACTTGAGCTATCTCCTCCGCAACCTGCAAAGAGAGTCAATATCAATCCCAAACACAACATATAACTCAGATACTTTTTCATTGTCTCCTCCTTAACTGTTCTCTCTCCTACTACCCTACAACGTTTTCGTACACCCCTCCTTCCGACTGTGTCGAATCAAATGTCTACCAATGTAAACTATATCAACGCCGAAATTTGTTTCGGCAAATATAGGTCTTAGATGCTGCATACGAAAAATCAGCATACAATCACTGTACTATGAGTCCGGTTTTAGATCGTTTCGGCAAATATGAAACTGCCTCACACCAGACTTCCTCCCAAGGCCAGAAAGCTATCCAACACCATTCGGCTGGCCTTAGATCCATAAAGACTCGCCTCGTGATCCATATGGTAGAGAGGGTCGTGAAAATCTTTGTGAAACATCGATATCACATAATCTCCGACAGGAGTAAATACAATCCCGCCGTCATTTCGGCAGGCGTTCATACTCCCGCTTTTGGAAGCGACTTCTATCTGCTCCGCAGCTTCGGCGATACAATCGTCTCCGGAAAGATAGTACTGTGGAAAGAGCCTTGTTATCATACTGTTATAATGCTGTTTCTTAAAAATCTCTATCATCGCCCTGCAAGAGACCTCATCTACCAACTCATTGCGATAGAGCTTGTAGAAGAAGTCTCCATAATCCTTCGCCGTCGTCGTTCCCAAGATGTCGTAGCGTTCCCAGTCAATCCGATTGTGCAGCTTCGTATCCTCAAAGCCGTACCTTTGAATTGTAGCGTTGATCTCGTCCTTTCCGAGCAGATCAATCAGCACATTGGTCGCCGTATTGTCGCTTATGATAATCATCAGGGTCGCAAAGTTGAAGATACTCATCGAAAAGGCACTGTCCATATTGTGTAGGACACCGGAACCGTCCACCCTGTGTTTCTCCTCATAGGAGATTTTTTCGTGCAGCCCCAGCCGCCCCTGTTTAATCTGCTCAAACAGCTCCAAGAGGATGAAACTCTTGATCGTACTTGCCGTCTCAAACGTTTCTTCTTCGTTGATCGCGACCGTATTGCCCTTGAAGTCCCTTGCATAAAAGGCCATGGTACCGTTGTAGCTTACAAGCTCCTTCTCTATCCTCGTCTCCAATCTCATCGGTCTCCTCCAAACAGACTTCCCGCCTTTTCATAGGTCTTGAACAGTTCTTCGTTGTAGTCCTGATGTTCGGGATCAAAGCTGTTATAGGCAACTCCGTTGTTTCCGGAGGAAGAATGAATGTATCGTCCATCCTCAATATACATGGCTACATGTCCGGGGAAGAAGAGCAGATCTCCTTTTTGTATCTTGTCTTTGGCAATCTCCCTGATCGGGAATCCCTCCTTGATATCGGCATCCCTGTATATCGTTATCCCCAGAAGCAGACAAGCCATCGAGCAAAGCCCTGAGCAGTCCAAGCCCCTTGCAGTCTTTCCTCCCCAACGATATTGAGATCCCATATAGAGTTGTGCCATCTCCACAAGCTTGTCCCTACACAAACTCTCATCGTCTTTGATCGATCCGTCGGGAACTTCGATGAGGTTTTCCTTCCTTGTCCAACCTTCGGTCCCGTCAGGGAGAACCGCCTTCTGCCACCTTGTATCCTCAGCCTCCTCCTCAAGGATCGCAACCTGAGAACCTCGAGGCAGGCCTTGAAGCAAGGATCCCTGTACCCTCGGTTCGCTCAATACATCCGCATAGGCCTTAATGACCATCCGCTTCTTTGACTCAAGCCACTTCTTTGCACATAAATCCTCCGTCAAAAAATGTTTTCTCCTCACATATCCTTCATAGCCGTAGTAGGTACGAATGCGATACCAATCGCCTCCTACCGCTTCCAAGACCTCTATCGGCATTCCGAACAGAGCTTCGTCCGCAAGAGAGGAGCTTCGTTTCGGTTCCGCCTTCATCGGTGCAATGTCTTTTGTGATCCAAGCTTTCATAGTCCTTCCTCCCATAGGTCCCTGCCCAGATGTCCGAGGGCGGAGACCCTGTCTATATTATCTTCTTCATACACGGAGTTGGTTATAAGTGCTGCGACTATGACAGGCGTTCGGTACAAAAAGATACCGACATCATGACTCACCTCGTCCAACCCTCCGCTCTTATGTGCAAATTCCACGGGTTCCGGAATATAACGAAGCAGAAGATTTCTGTTCCTGCACTGTTTCATCAACTCCAAGCCTTGAACACAGGCCTTCTTATCAAATCCATGCGAAAAGTACATCGCCTTGATCAACTTCGCCATATCCTCCGCCGTTGTAAAATTGTCCCTTCCCTGCCTTCCGGCCTCCACATCCATCATTTTTCTCTGAAGGAGGGTGTTTGTCATCCCTGCCCTCTCTATGGTCTGACGGACAGCTTCGTAGCCTATAAAGTCGATTAGCACGTTGGCCGAAGCGTTGCAACTCTCCGTCATCATCCAGGTCATATACTCTTTGATCGTGTATTCTTCGCGACCGATCTCGGTCACGACGCTGAAATCCACCTTGTTTTCGTCCGTCAGTTTCAACCTGTCATCAAGGGAGAACCCCCTCCCCTCCTGTTCCAGAATGGTCATCATAACAGGTATCTTTATCGTACTCGCCGAGACATGGACCTTATCAGCGTTGAGTCTGATGTTTTCTCCATTCGCCTGATCTTCTATCACGAGGGAATACTCCAAGCCTCTCTCTTCCGATCTCTTCTTCACCCTCTCAAGGATGTTCTCCAAACTCTGTTTTTTCATAATCTCTCCTACCGGAAAAACTCCTCCAGACCCCGCACCTCTTCGATACCTATGCCCGCCGTCTCATTCATCGTGATCAAAGCCTCGTTGAAATCGGGACCTCCCTTCGTCAAGTCAATCTTGCAAAGACCCGGCCCGTCCAAGTCGATATATCGGATCTCCTCCCTCGCCGCGGCCAAGTGCGCCGCCGCACTCACAGACACCTTTCCTTCGAGCATACAACCTATCATACAATCCACACCGTAGATATCGGCAATGCTGATAATCTGAAGAGCCTTGTGGATGCCTCCCGTCTTCATCAACTTGATATTGATAATGTCTGCAGCCTTCCTCGTTATCACTTCGATCGCCTGCTTCGGCGAAAACACGCTCTCATCAGCCATGATCGGTATGGGAGAATGTTTTGTCACTTCAACCATTCCTTCAAGATCACTGTAATGGACCGGTTGCTCTATAAGTTCGATGTCCAAGCGGTGCTTGGACAGCTCCTCGATCACATCGAGGGCTTCCTTGGGAGTCCATCCCTGGTTGGCATCCAAGCGAAGTTTGACCTCGCTGCCCACCGCCTCACGAATCCTTCTTATCCTCTCGATATCCTTCTTATCCGAACCTACCTTGATCTTCAAGGTCGTATATCCTCTTCTCAATGCCTCCTTGGAATCTTTGACCATCTCCTCAATTGGATTTACACTGATGGTGAGGTCGGTGTCAATCCTTTTTTTCGAACCTCCCAAGGCCTTGTATAAAGGAAGGTTCAACCTTTTCGCCCACAGATCGTAGAGGGCGATGTCGACCGCCGCCTTTGCACTGGTGTTACCTATCATCGCACTATGAAGAAGCCTTTGATTTTCCTCCATTTCGAGCACAAGACGCCCGATGAGTTTGGGAGCGATATGCTCCCTGATCGCACAAGCGATCGACGCCCTCGTCTCTCCTGTGATCACTGCCGTCGGAGGTGCCTCCCCGTAGCCCGTCAAACCGTCATCGGTCGTGATGACGACCACGATATCGTCAACTGCATCCACGACGCGTAAGGCCGTCTTGAACGCAGTTCGAAGAGGTATCTTCCACTCGTAGACTTCTATCGTCTTTATCCTCATCCCCGCCTCCTTCTCTTCTATAAGACAAACATCAGGGTCCTCATAATCTCGTACCCGTTGCCTTCAAACCTCACTTCCGTGGGAGATACCTGTCGCACTCCGGGAAAGAAAGACGCCTTATAAGCCGTCCTGTGATGAATGAAGTCCAAGCGTGCTTCGATCTTTTCCTCCCTCTTCATAAGGGGTGCCGGATCCTCAAGCGCCTTCTTCATTCCTTGGTAGATGCCCTCTATCGCGTCCTCGGGATGAAGGTTAATCGTCGCATCTCCCAAACCCTCCTTGACCGCAAAGGTAACAAGGCCCGGGACTTGGTCCTGCGCCTCCTCACAGAGAGCCTTATCCCCCGAGAGAAAGATCGAAGGCACTCCCAGATGGAGGGCGAAGTGATGGTTGAGGTAGAACTCGGATGTCAACACATCGTTGAGATAGAGCGCTCTGACCTTCGCCCCGCTGATCGTATGTGCAAGAGGGTTTCCGTTACTTCCGGCTGAAGAGTGATAGCCGATGTAGGCAGTCGCCGAAAAATCCTCCTTCAACCCTTCCATCATCATCGGAGGCCCTCCGCTCCAGCCTCTGATCAGCTTGACGCCTCTCGGCAGCATGTCCGCAATAAGGTTCCTGCCCGTCGCATGAGAGTCCTTGACGACAACTTCTTCCACGCCGAAGTCGAGGGCCGCTCTACAGGCAGTCGCCACCTCCCTGCTCATCTGCTCGGCGGAAAACTTCGGGTGCTCCAAATCACACTCCTCCCAATTCGTAACCGTACATATCCCTTCGATATCCGTTGAAATAAACAACTTCATCTATCCACCTTCTCTCTCTTCGTTTTTGTTTTGACAAATAGCCTCGATCCTCGATCACATATTGAGAACTGTCCTTCAAACAAGGATCCAAGCAATTTTTATTTTCGACCTTCAAACAACCGGATTCTGTCGATTATACACATTCCCGATACAACGCCTCCTTCGTTGCAAAGTTTTTATTCCAATAGAAAAAGCCTCATCATTACTGTTTGAGGTCGGATCACACTTTTGTTAATTGACGAAGCTTGATATCATATTGAAAAGAACACCCCTCTGTATCTGTCAATGCCCCAAAAGTTGTTATTCCCATCCTCTGTTTTCTTTTTTTCCTAAAGTAGTGCAGCGTTCTTTATTTTTTTGAATATACTAACATTTATGACGATTTTTGTCAATGATATATCTGATAATTTAATCATTTGGTGTTACCGTAATCAAAGCTTTCTTTTTTCAGACTCGTCTCGTTCGGTTTGATATGGTATAATCGCTTAGTAAGAAGAGTACAAGAGCAAAAGACACCCCTATACCGACCAGGAAACAATAGAAAAACAGTCTCTCACAAAGCAGACTGTTCTTTTTGGAAATATTTATGGAAATACCGTGAAAAGGGATCTGACCGTTCGCTGTAAATAAAGATAAAAGGAAGTCCGCACAAGGAGACAAAAGCAGCTCTCCGTTGTTTCAAAAAATACAGAAACCCTCTTGAGCGAACACTTTTAGAGATGTGTTTGTCTGAAAAAAACAGAACTTTGTCCGCTTTTTCAAATTACACGCCATTGTTCCGGTCTTCTGACGCATTATTTCTATGAATTGCAACTGTTCTGTGAACCCTTCCGTATTTATAATGAGAATGCCGAATAAGGCTAAGTATCAATATGCCGATACACCGGTAATAAGATTTGTTCCGGTTTGTACGAGGTATGAATTATTTATATCAACGATTCCAACAGAGAATCGCATACGAAGAAATGGAGGCTATGTATGACACAGACAACATTCGACAAAGAAGTTTACAAGGAGTATATCGACTATATCCTGGAGCAGGCGAAAAACCTTCTTGCTATTGACAGTCCGTCAGGCTTCGGTGCGGAGGTTACTTCGTATTTGATGGAGGAGCTCAAAACGATGGGTGTTTGCGCAAAAATGAGTACAAAGGGAGGAGTTCTCGCCAACATCCCTTCCAAGAGAGAAGATGAGGCCATCTTGTTCCAAGCCCACTGTGATACCCTGGGAGCGATGATCCACGAGATAAAAGGCGATGGACGTTTGAAACTGACGAATATCGGCGGGATGGAGGCAAACAACGCCGAAGCGGAAAATGTAAGGATAAGAACGAGGGAAGGCAAAGTCTACGAAGGTACCTGCCAGTTGATCAACGCTTCCGTCCATGTCAATCCCGATTACAGAAAGACCGAAAGGACTTGGAAGAATATGGAAGTCGTTATCGATGAGGACGTTTCCTCAAAGAAGGAGGTCGAAGCTCTGGGCATTATGGTCGGAGACTACGTCTGTTTTGATCCCCGTACCAAAATTACCGAGTCCGGTTATATCAAGAGCAGATTCCTCGATGACAAACTCTCGGCAGCCATCCTGCTCGGTTATGCTAAGTATCTGAAAGACAGAAACATCACACCCGATCGAAGCATCTACCTTCATTTTACTATCTACGAAGAAGTAGGCCACGGAGGTTCTTCCCCCTGCCCCGAAGAGGTCAATGAGGTATGGTCCGTCGATATGGGCTGTGTCGGCGAAGGGCTGAACTGCACCGAAAGAGAGGTGTCCATTGCTGCCAAGGATTCGGGAGGTCCCTACAACTATGAAGTCGTAAGCAGGTTAATCGAACTGGCGAAAAAATATGACATCGGCTATGCCGTAGACATCTATCCCTTCTACGGCTCGGATGTGGAAGCGACCTTGAGTGCAGGCTTCGATGTCAAGCATGCCCTGATCGGACCCGGTGTCTATGCGTCCCACGGTTACGAAAGAAGCCACAGGGACGGAGTAGCCAACACCTTCCGCCTGATTCAGGCCTATATGGAAGACAGATAAACAAAAACGGGGCTGTTGCATGCCGGAGATTATACACCGGATGTAGTCGCATTTCAACGAAATGCTATCCGTGCAAAAATCTCAAAATGCAACAGCCTCGTCATGTAAACAACTAGAGATCCACGGCTCGATTTCCTCCTCATCGGGAAGAACCGGGGAGGATAGACGGAGCGACAACATATGAAAGTCGATATTATACTGTTATTCATTTGGGTTATGGACATCAACGATCTGTACTCAACAGAAGGTAACACGGATGTTCGTAGTCATAAAATATAGTATCCCCGCAGTTCTATCGGACAAGGCTATAAATTAGGAAAAATGCCATCCCTCCGTTTTCTTCCTAATCTCAATAAAATCCTTATACAATCCCGGCTTCTCCAAAAGCTGTTTGTGGGTACCCGATTGCACCAAGTGCCCTTCATCAAGCACCAGAATTTGGTCGGCCTTCTCTATCGTCGACAGTCTGTGGGCAATCGTCACAATGGTCTTTCCGTTTACCAATTCACTGATGGCCTTCTGTATGAGGTGTTCGTTTTCCGGATCGACGCTCGCCGTAGCTTCATCGAGAATAACGATGGGTGCATCCTTGAGCAAAGCTCTCGCAATTGAAATCCTCTGTTTTTCTCCCCCGGAGAGGAAGGAGCCTCCTTCTCCGACAAGGCTGTCATATCCTCGGGGCAGAGCCGAGATAAAATCATGGCAACACGCTTTTTTGGCAGCTTCGATCACCTCTTCATCCGTCGCTTCGGGTTTTCCGAATTTTATATTGTTCCTAACCGTGTCGTTAAACAGATATACCTTCTGAAACACGGTGCTGATATTTTTCAACAAGCTGTCACAGCTAAACTCCCTTACATCATGCCCTCCTACTCTGATCGTTCCGCTACCGACATCATAAAAACGCATGATCAAACTGCAAATCGTCGTTTTTCCGCTTCCGGAGGGTCCGACAATCGCCGTAGTCGTCTTCTGCGGAATACGAAAGGAGAGGTCGTGTAAAACCTCCTTCTCCCTGTAGCCGAAAGAGACATGTTGAAACTCAATTCCATAATCGGAAATGGAGAGGTCTTTTCCGTCCTCGTCCAAGAAGTCCGCCTCTTTGATTTCTTTCAATTTGTCAAGCGAAGTATCGATAAGACCGAGCATATAGACGGAATCACTCATATTCTCGACGGAGCCGAAAATCATAAAGGAAAACATCGCTATCAGGAGAAATACCGACACCGTCATAGCTTCCCGGAGCGTAAACACTCCGGCTAGCGATATCAAAAGAACGGATGCTGTTTTTAGAGAAAGAAAGTGGGCACAGTTGTTCGGTACAACACCGCGTTCGATCTCCAAATTGATATCCTTGTGCCTGTTGCATGCCTCCTTCCACTCTCTGAACGAAACTCCCTCCTGACCGAAGGACTTGACGATCGGCAAGCCGTGTATATACTCCAGAGCTGCACCTGTGATCCTCTCCTGCGATTCCTGCTTCATTCCGGCGTTCTTTCTGCTATGGATACTGATCCTGATAAGAAACAGCGAAGATATGCCTGCCCCTGCAAGAACCACCGGAACCCCCGGAGGAAAGATGACCAAAAGAAGCAGAATAATAGCAAGCAGATTGATATAACCGTTTAGCACGGAATCCACCAATTTCATTCCCATAAGCTCGAGACTCGACAGTTCATTGGTCAAAACCGTCAGAATATCTCCCGTATCTCTCTTTGAAAAATATCCCAGAGATACTCTTTTAAGAATGTCTCCGATATACAAACGCTCCTGTGCAGCGACCTCATCCCCGATACTCTCCTGGAGCCTTGCCTTCCAATAGGAGAAAAAATATCTGAACGCTATAGAAGCCGAGATCCCCGCCAAAGAAAGCCAAACCGTACTCCATTCAAGTCTTTTTATCTTATTCATATCATCCAACACTCTATCCAAAGCCCACGATGCAATAAGGATGGGAGCAGAGGAAAACCACATGGCAAAGAAGGAGCACACACAGCCCAAATACAAACGTTTTCGATACTTTCCCGTCCAATCCAAGATTCTCTTTACGGTTCCAAACATAGATCAACATCCTCCTTTTGCGATACCGCCCAGTGTTTTGCTCCAATATGGGCCTCCCACATCGCCCTGTAAAGTGCACTGCTTTTTAGCAACTCTTCCCCGGTTCCGCTGTCTACGATCCTCCCCCGTTCAAGAACAAGAATCCGATCGGCGTTCCGGACCGTGGAAAGACGATGAGCAATCACGAGCAGGGTCTTACCCCCGGTAAGCTGCCCAATAGATCTTTGTATCTGTTCTTCGTTTTGAGGATCGGTAAAAGCCGTAGCCTCATCCAAAATAAGAATGGGTGCATTTTTCAGTATAGCCCTTGCAATCGAAACCCTCTGCTTTTCACCTCCGGAAAGTATCCTTCCCGCTTCTCCCGCCGAGGTCTCATATCCGTGCTCCAGTCTTCTGATAAAATCATCACAGCAGGCAGCCCTTGCAGCCGCAAACACTTCTTCGTCGGTCGCATCGGGTTTCCCTAAACGAATGTTTTCCTTGAGAGAACAGTTAAAGAGAAAGTTGTCCTGGGTAACAAAACTGACAAGGCTTGAGAGTTCTCTGAGAGAAAGATCCCTGATATCCGTTTCTCCGATTTTGATACTTCCTTCGCTCGTATCCCAAAATCGAGCGATGAGTTTTGCCACGGTGGACTTTCCTCCTCCGGAAGGACCGACGAGGGCGGTAAAACTCCCTTCACTCAGTTTAAAACTGAGATCGTGCAAAACCGCGTCATCCATCTTAGACGAGTAGGAAAAACTCACATGATCGAAGCGGACATCATAAGAGGAAGGTTTCGGCTGTTTCGACGTATCATTCAAAACCTCGATATTCAAAAGTTCTCTTACTCCAATCACATTGTATTTCATCGACTTGAACTCCGTGATAAAAATTGTTGCCTTCATAAGAACAGGGAGAAGGCTGAGAGCCAAGACCAAACATACGGTCAACTCTACGGGAGTGATGATCCCCAGTTTATACAGGCTCAGTCCGACCGGCAAGGTTCCCAGGAATGTCGTCGGCAGGATAGACAAGATCAGATTCATCGCCTTATGCGAACTTTGAAACCACTCCAAGATAAAATCCCTATAAGAATGGACCGCTTCGGTAAACTTCCGATAAGAACCGGCGGATTGATTGAAGGTCTTGACGACCTCGATCCCCGACACATATTCCACAATAACGCTGTTGACATAGTCGCTCGCCTTCATATACGCAGAATACTTTTCTTCAAAACCCTTGTTCGTAACCATCATGGGGACTGCAGCCACAGGCAGGGTGAGCATGGAGGCAAAACCCATTCTCCAATCGAGCCAAAACAGGTAGACAAATACCGAGAGGGCAAGAACAAGGTTTGCTCCCAGTTCCGGTATCATATGGGCCAAAGGACGTTCTATGCCCTCAACTTTTTCGATCATCACATTTTTGAGATATCCGATCTCCTGTTCCGTGACCCTCCCCAAGGGAGCCTTCATCAATCGGTCTGCAATAGCAAGTCTCATCCGATAGAGGACGTTGTACGCCGCACTGTGCGAAAGAGTTGTCGAAAAACCGAAAAAGAGGTAGTGAATGAGGTAGGCCGACGTTGCAATCATACACCAAAATAAAAAACTCGCAAGATCCGGGTCATCAAATAGGAACAATTCCACAATCCGATACAGGCACAGATAGGGAACAAATCCTCCTGCGACACTGATCAGAGAACACAACATCGAAAGAAGCATCTTCTCCTTGCTCTTCGAGGCAAACCGGAGAAGTTCTCTCATCCAACCCTTTTCATTTATTTTTTCTTGCACAAGACATACCTCCTCGTATCATAAAGCAACATATAGCAACATACTTGCTCATCGGATTTCATACTATTACCTGTTTAAATCGCTCGGTTATCTGTATGAGCTTTTTTATACCCTTCTCCGTTTGAAATTTCGGATATGAAACATCTATCCTTTCCAAAAAAACAATTGGAGGATGATATGCTTCAAAGCGTTCCACCTGTCGATTTTATACTATTATCCATTCAAATTGTCCGGTTGCGGAGTTTGAATTCTCGGATTACTCAAAACGTTTTCGGTAAATATAGTCTGTTTCCCTGACATGTTATACTATTTTTCCTTTGAGTTGTGGATATAAACAATCTGTGACCATAGAAGATAAAGACTGTGACCATAGAAGATAAAGAGATTTTTTGCAGGTTGAAAAAACGGATCTATCAATACATCTATTGAATAATAGTATTAAACGGGGAATAGTATTCTCCATCATTCAAATGACAAATAGTATTACCTCTTCCTTACAAAAAAGATCGACCGAGGTATTCTCGATCGATCCCATTATAAGTTTATTTTTGTTTTATATCTTCTCCGTCCGGCCATAAATTCTCCATATGGACAGAATGTTTTCGATAGAATGAAGGCGTACTACCGATTACCTCCTTAAAGGCGGAAGAAAACTTGCCGGGACTGTCATAGCCCACCATTCCGGCAATCGTCGCTATGCTCAGTTCCTTGTGCTCTCTCAAGAGATTGGCTGCATGATTCATTCGATAACTCCTCATATAGGCAAAAATCGAGTTCCCGTAAACGGATCTGAAGCAGGTCTTAAGTGTTGTCAGAGGGATGTCAAAACGTTTGGACAGTTCATTGAGGGTATAACGGTTCTCGATGTCCTGTATCAACAGTTTGTGAACGGCATTGACCTTTTCGACTTGGGCCTTGTAGAAATAGGGTCTTGATTCCCTGTTTTCATCCGAAAATTCCAAGGCATCGAGGAAGAGGAGAAGCTCCAATATCTTTACCCGAAGATAATATTCTCTAATCTTCAGAGGGATGGTATAGAGCTCTGAAAAAATATGTTTGATCTCCGGTACACCCCGAATGACGAAGGGGTGTTTGTCGTCGCAATACTTCTGTTGTATGTGATACAAATCCACGGGAAACCCCGCCATAGCTTCAGGTAAAGATTTGGAGGCCTCCTTCATATCGAACACAACAGAAATTCCATGAAAATGTTTTGTCGGCATCCTCATATGACCTGTATGACGGATACGTCGATCCACCTTGAGCTCTCCCGCCTCAAAGTAGGTATATCCTCCATCCTCCACCTCCTGTTCGAGCCTTCCCTCCCGACAATGGTCGATACAAAGCATATCAAAGCCCGGATGAAAATTCGATTCACACGATGACATATGAAAATCGTTATATAGAACGCAGATCCCGGGCAACACCTTATAGAAGGTCATCATCCCCTCACCGCCGATATCCGAAATACGAACAATACTGCAAGTTTCGTCCTCTGCAAGGGTATGGCAGCTTGCATTGAGAAACGGTGTAGCTCCCCGAATATATTCCAACATCCTTACCTCCTAATTGAATACTCTCAAGTCTTAAGCACAAAGCTACTCCTAAACATTTCAAATCCGTTCAAAAACAGTATATTTCTGTTTCCTGTATAAGTCTTTGTCTATCCCCATTTTTCATTGTGCTATCGCACAGGTTTGATACAATTCCCTGATAAAAGTTCGGTTACATCCGGTTTATGAGTACGAATATTCCTTTTTTCTACAAAGTACAGCTCATTGATATCCATAACTCAAAGGCACAATAGTGTAATCCTTCTATTCTATTACATTGCCCGGTTGTCCAGGGTGTTTTTTTTTGACACAGGACTCAAATAGGAAGATACACAACGAAGAGAGATACGTTTTTTCTAATAGCAGATGTGGCTTGCGATCGGTTGAAAAAGCGGGAAATGGATCGGCGTGTAGACCTGAAGTATGAACGAAGTGAGTTACGAAGTTCATCTCCCACACTATCGAAATTGCTTTTTCCTCACTGAAGTATGAACGGAGTGAGTTACGAAGGGTGCTAAGCCGACCCAAAGGAGTGAGCCATTGTTATAAATCCTCTGTTTGCGCGTTAAGAAGTTCTGCTGCTATGTTTCACGACTCAGGTTTAGGTTCAAAAACGTCCCCATCAGCAACGATGTATATTCTAAAATACATATCATTCCACGCATACGGTTCCGTTCCAACCTGCATTTTAAACGGAGAACGATGCAACGATCATTTTGTATCTTTAATGTTCTGCTGTCCAAATACTCCACATCATTCAAAACAATGGGCATACCTGCATATCTTTAGGTGTTGTCTTCCTTCTTTTCCGCATGTATTGTGCTTCTTCACGCCCCACCTTCCTTCCGCGGCGATATTGTATCCTCGGATTTCATACAATACAAAAGATTTTTGAAAACAGTTCCAAATGATATGAATAAACCTCTCACTTAATATTATGTTTTCATTTATTTTTATTATATCATATTTTTAAAATTCAAAAAAATCCCAAGTTCTTTCCTAACAAAATTTTTTCCCTTCTAATCCTTTTCATTCACTTACAAGGCTGCTCTCCCCACATTCTTCTCCACTTTTAAATACCTACTATATGTGGTATATTATTATACAATTTTTAAAATTTATAACAATATAGGAGAATACATGTGAAAATCATTAAACGAAACGGAGAAGAAAAAGACTTCGATATAAGGAAGATCGAAGTTGCAATGGAAAAGGCATTTGTCAGTGTCGGAATGCCTATCCATCACGAGAAGATCGCCTCGATGGCGAAGGAAGTAGAAGAAAAGGTGCGGACACAATTTCCCAAACATCATATCGTGTCCGTAGAAGAAGTCCAGGATTTTGTCGAGATCGCACTGATCGAAAACAATTACTACGCGGTCGTCAAGTCCTACATTCTGTACCGTGCAAGCCACCATACGATGCGAAAGACTCTTGAGGATTTCGGCCAATACTTCAAGGATCCCTCCATCCTATCGGAGATGAAGCAAATTCAGGAAGAATTCAAAGAAGATGCCTATAACCTGTCCTTCCTTCTGAGCAAGTTTTCGTCGTTTGCGAAGGACAGCATGAACGAAGGCGAGCACCTCGCCATCCTGATCAAGGCGGCCAGTGAGCTGACAAGCAAGGAAGCTCCGAAGTGGGAGTTTATCGCCGCAAGATTCCTCTCTCTACAGATCGAGCGACACATCTCTTTAGAGATGAATAAACTTGAAGTCTACTCGTTTCGAGAAAAGATCCATCTTCTGACCAAGGAAGGTCTTTACGGAGAATACATTACGCAACACTATTCGGATGCTCAGATCGATGAACTTGAATCCTATCTTGATATAAACAGAAACCGCCTGTTCAATTACAGCGGTCTGGATCTGGTGATGAAGCGTTATCTCATCAAGGACAATGAAGGAAAGATTTTGGAATCCGTTCAAGAAATGTTTATGGGCATTGCCATGCACCTCGCCCTGCCCGAGAAGGAGCACAAGGTCCACTGGGCAAAAAAAATCTACGATATCCTAAGTACCCTCAAGGTTACCATGGCGACCCCCACGATGTCCAACGCCCGAAAGCCTTTTCATCAGCTTTCGTCCTGCTTTATCGACACCATTCCCGACAGTTTGGACGGTATCTATCGTTCAATCACGAATTTTTCTCAGGTATCCAAGCACGGAGGAGGAATGGGTCTCTATTTCGGCAAAGTTCGTGCGATGGGATCCGACATCCGCGGCTTCAAGGGAGTGGCGGGCGGTGTCATCCGATGGATCAAGCTCGCCAATGACACGGCAGTTGCGGTGGACCAACTCGGTGTACGACAGGGAGCCTGTGCGGTCTACCTCGATATCTGGCACAAGGACATCCCGGAGTTTCTTCAACTCAGGACGAACAACGGAGATGATAGAATGAAGGCACACGATATCTTCCCGGCGGTCTGTTTCCCGGATTATTTCTGGAAGCTTGCTAAAGAAGATATCGATGCCAACTGGTATATGATGTGTCCTCACGAAATTGAGAATGTAAAGGGGTTTAAACTCGAAGACAGCTACGGCGATGAATGGGTCGAAAAATATAAGAGCTGCATCGAGGATCCGAGGCTCGACAAACGTGTGATGAGCGTCAAAGATATGGTACGGCTGATCATCAAGTCGGCAGTCGAAACGGGAACCCCCTTCGTCTTCAACCGAGATGTCGTCAACCGATACAATCCCAATCCGCACAAAGGTATCATTTATTCCTCCAACCTCTGTACCGAGATTGCACAGAATATGCAAGGAATCGAGACCATCTCTACCGAGGTCGTCATGGTCGACAACGAAGAGGTCGTGGTGGAAAAGACCAAGCCAGGAGACTTCGTTGTTTGCAACCTTGCCTCCCTCGTTCTCGGTAATATTGATGTCAGGGACAAGACGGAGCTTGAAGAAGTCGTATCCACGGTAGTACGCGCACTGGATAACGTCATCGACCTCAACTACTATCCGCTCCCCTATGCACAGATCACCAACCAAAAATACAGAGCCATAGGTCTGGGTACGAGCGGTTATCATCACAGCCTGGTCAAAAACGGAATCTCCTTCCAAAGTGAAGAGCATATCTCCTTCGCCGATGAGGTCTATGAAGACATCAACTATTTCGCGATCAAGGCAAGCTGTGCAATCAGCAAGGAGAAGGGCGCCTATCCCTATTTCAAGGGTTCCGATTGGGACAACGGAAAGTATTTCGAGAAAAGATCCTACACCTCCGAGCGTTGGAGAAAGCTCTATGAAGAGATCGGCAGACATGGACTTCGCAACGGCTATCTTATGGCGGTCGCTCCAACCGGTTCGACTTCAATCATCGCCGGTACGACAGCCGCCATCGATCCCGTGATGAAACGCTACTTCCTGGAAGAGAAAAAGGGACAGATTGTACCGAGGGTTGCACCCGGTCTTACTCCCGAAACCTTCTGGCTCTACGAAAATGCTCACGAGATCGACCAAAGCTGGGTCATCCGCTCCGCGGCGGTGCGTCAAAGACATATTGATCAATCACAGTCCGTCAACTTGTATATTACAACGGAGTTCAGTATGAGCCAGATACTCAAGCTCTATATCAATGCCTGCGAGCAGGAAGTCAAAACTCTGTACTATGTCAGAAGCAAATCACTGGAAATTGAAAGCTGCGACAGTTGCAGTTCATAATAGGAGGAAAACATCATGGATGAAATCAAACGAAAAGCCCTGTTTAACGAACATGGGGACATTGAACTTTCGAAGCGAAGAATGATAAACGGAAACACGACCAACCTCAATGACTTCAACAATATGAAATATTCATGGGTCAGCGACTGGTACCGTCATGCGATGAACAATTTTTGGATTCCCGAAGAGATCAATCTTACACAGGATATCAAGGATTATCGAAATCTGGACAACGAAGAAAAGACCGCTTACGACAAGATCCTCTCCTTCCTGATCTTTCTGGATTCCTTGCAGACGGCCAACCTGCCGAACATCGGAGAATTTATCACTGCCAACGAGGTCAATCTCTGCCTGACCATCCAAGCCTATCAGGAGGCGATCCATTCTCAAAGTTACGGCTACATCCTGGACACCATCTGCTCGCCCGAGGAGAGGACCAAGATTCTCTATCAATGGAAGGACGATCCTCTCCTACTGGCAAGAAACAAGTTCATCGGGGAGCAATACAACGATTTTTACTACAACCGGACCAAGTATAACCTGCTCAAGACTGCGGTTGCCAACTACATCCTGGAGGGGATCTACTTCTACTCCGGCTTTATGTTCTTCTACTCCCTCGGTCGTAGCGGAAAGATGCCCGGGACGGTTCAGGAGATCCGTTACATCAACCGCGATGAGAACACCCATCTCTGGTTGTTCCGCTCCATCATCTTGGAATTAAAGAAGGAAGAGCCGGAACTCTTCACCGAAGAGAACATCGAGACATTTCGTTCGATGATCCGCCAAGGAGTCGAAGAAGAGATCAAGTGGGCGAACTACGTCATAGGCGACCGTATCAAGGGTCTTACGATGAAGATGGTCGAAGAGTACCTGAAGTACCTCGGAAACCTCCGCTGTCGCGGTCTGGGCTTTGACTTCATCTACGAAGGATATGAGAAAGAACCGCCGTCGATGGCATGGGTCATGGAATACTCCGATCCCAACGCCATCAAGACCGACTTCTTCGAAGCCAAGGTCTCCGCTTACTCCAAGTCCAGCGTTATCGAGGACGACCTATAAAAAACGCCATACAAAGACGAACTCCGGTTTTTATACTAAAACCCACTAATGGAAATACCGTGATAATAAGAGGTATCTTTGTGAAAGATCCTTTCTGATAAAGGAACGTAACAATGAAACGAGGATGTTTTTGGACCCGAAAACCAAGTTGTAAAACATAACATCGGAACTTCTTATCGCTCAAACAACGATGTATGTCCATGTTCCACTCGTTCGGATCGGTTCGAAAAAACTCCATAAAGCGTATTTACTATGTGAAACAGATTTTAGACGTTTTCTTCAAACCAATACACCATTATCTCGAATTTCGAGTTACAAAAAAGATGTTTTTAAACCTGTTTGATACAAGCCCCTACACCAATCAAAGAAAGGGGCTTGTATCGAATATATCTCAGGAGGTCGCCATGAGTATCTTGACAACTCTCAGCCGAATGTGGCTCACCCGTTCCCTAAATCCCTTTATATTTACAGACGAATACGATAACAGCCTACCCTTTGAGGACTGCTCTTCCCTGGGCCTCTATGTGCATATCCCGTTCTGTCGCAATATCTGTGCCTTCTGCCCCTACTGCAAGCAGGTCTACGACGAGTCCGTCTGCAAAGCTTATATTGAAGCCCTCCTGAACGAAATCCGTATGGTTACAAAAGACATGAAGGAAAAGAAAAAGGTAACAAGCCTCTATTTCGGGGGAGGTTCTCCCGCTCTTATTGCAGACCTCTTAGGGGAGATCATCGATCTGCTGAAACAGCATTTTATCATCACGGAAGGCATAGGGGTGGAGCTCCATCCCGAAGACATCCGCGACAGTACCCTTTCTCTGTTGCAAGAGGCCGGAGTAAGCAAACTGAGTATCGGCATCCAATCCTTTCATGACAAGTTCCTCGGCATCCTGGGCAGACCTCCCCTCAACATAGAAGGAATGAGGGAGACCTTGGAGCGCTATTCGTTTGAAACGGTGTCGATGGACTTTATCTTCGCCCTTCCCGGACAAACGGCGGACGACCTGAAGACGGACACGGAGCTTGCCTTCTCGATCGGAGCCAACCACATTGCCGTCTATCCCTTTATCGACTTTGACTTCACATCAAACAAAGTCCCTCCCATGAGAAAAAATGAAAAACGAAGATTGCTCGATGAGATTACACTTCATTTTGAAGAGAAGGGCTATGTACGCAATTCCATCTGGACCTTTTCCAATGAAGAAAACGCGAATTACTCGTCAATGACAAGAGACAACTTCCTGGGTTTCGGCTGCTCGGCAACCACCCTCCTCAAAGATCAGTTTAAGATCAACACGTTCTCGGTAGAGGAATACTGTCGCAGGATTTCTCAAAACAACCTGCCCACCTCTCTCACCCTGCACTTCTCCCCTAGACAGAGGATGATCTACTACCTGTTTTGGACCGCTTACAGCACCGAAGTCAATCCGAAGAACTTTGAAGACTTTTTCCATATCCCCTTGAAGAAGGTCTACGGCTTGGAGTTCTTTCTCGCGGAAAAGCTCGGTTTTTTCAAAAAAGAAGGCTCGTGCTACAAGATGACATTGAAGGGTGCCTTCTATTACCATCACTACGAAAACTTCTACACCCTCTCTTACATCGACAAGATGTGGGGCATTATGAAGGACGAGGCCTTTCCTTCCGAGATTCGTTTGTAAGCCGTCTTTCCTATCAGAAAACCATTGCACAATGCAACCGCATACTATCTTCTCACAGATGACAGCAGCCTCAAAAGAAGTTATCCTGACGGATTTTCGCAGTTTACACCACTACCTGTTGTATCGACCTCTCATATGATTGAAACCTGTGAGCATACAAGCTGTTTTTGATGGTTATATGTTGCTCCGGCAGTTTCATCGGAAAATAGTCCCTCCAATAGAAGTGTGCTCATCTCTGCTCTGCGACTACAAAAATCCGTTACAACTTCTACGCAGAACAGCTCCTTGATATCAATGATCCAATAAATAATAGTATGGATACCGAGATGGAGCTGTATGCCTGCGTAGCATTTGCTCAATACTTTTTCGCAGCATTTTCGGATATTAACCTTATCTACTCCGATAAGTATGGTATTTTTGTAAAGTCCGCCTCTTCCATCTATACTTATGGGATATAAAGTGTTATACTCATCTTACAACTTTTGGAATAGACCGATACATACCGTAGTAACCGGTGTCCGTTGCGAACAATGAGGTCCTTTGGGGCTATGTGTGTTTCATTGTTCGTCTTCAGTTCTTGTATGTTGGGCTGAAGAAAATCTTATTGTGAGTTTTGTTTTTCAATTTGCACAGGCGTTTTCATATTTCTTTCGCAAGAGAGGCTGTTGCCTTGATGAAACCTCTCACGGAAATATCTTTGTATTAAAGGAGTGAAGTGCGTGCAACTAAATATTACCACAGACTATGCAATTCGTATTATGGTCCATTTGGCAAAAACAGGTGACATTGTGTCCAGTCGGGAGCTTTCCGAAGCTACAAATGTAACTCCCAGTTATGTACTTAAAATTATGCGCAAGTTGGTCGGACACGGTCTTGTATCTCAATTCAGAGGAGCTACCGGAGGCTTTTCTATCAAGAAGGAAGCCAAGGATATCAGCCTTCTTGAGATTATCTCATTGATGGAGGGGACCATCAAACTCAATCGATGTCTGGAAGATGACCTGTACTGCAACAACGGAAGATCTCCTCAGTGTGCGGTCCACCAGCTTTACAAGGGTCTACAAGCCATTTTGGAAGAGAAGCTTGCATCCACCTCCCTACAGGATGTCTTGGACGGTACGATCTGATACGGAGGAAGTCGGGCAAAGTATGGATGCTTAGTCGAGGGCAGATCGTTCTTATCTTTTTCTTTTATCTTCTATAGTTACCCCAAACCAGAAAATGAGGTTATCTTTAAAGATAACCTCATTTTCTATTGGCTACACTACATTTATACTACTATTCTTTTGAATAGTGGATATAAACAATCTGTGACCCATAAAAGACAACATAGTTTTTCGTCATCGAAAAATAGATATATCCATACTTCTATCGAAGAATAGTATTAAACCGTTCGGGATCTATCCTTGCCTAAATGACTTGAGCGATCCTATAATTCAACGCACTCAAACTCTCCATTCATACAGATAATAGTGTTACGGGACCCGTACTATTTCTCTTAAGAAAACACCACACAATTTAGAAAAATGTCATACAATCGCTTTGATATGAATGTTGAATTCCTTGAAAGTATTGATTTAACAAAACTTCATTTCTTGCATACTCACAGAAAAATCAAGATTTCACATTTGTGTGCTATTGCTTTAGATGAACAGGTTTACATTCGACTGCTCGGCATCTCCGAGGTAGGTCGCAACTCCTGCAAGTTCGACTCCATCAATCAGTTCCTCCTGCTTGATCCCCATAACATCCATGGACATCGTGCAGGCAACGAGTTTGACTCCATTTTTCATCGCACTCTTCATCAATTCTTCCAAGCTCGCGACATTTTTCTGCTTCATGACCGCCCTCATCATCTTAGTTCCTATTCCTCCCATATTCATCTTGGAAAGTTTAAGTTTACCGATCCCTCTGGGCATCATCAGAGCGAACATCTTCTCGATAAGGTTCTTTTGAGTTCTGACCGGCGAGGACTTTCTAAGTGCATTCAAGCCCCAGAAGGTAAAGAACATGGTCACGGGACGTCCCATAGCCGCCGCTCCGTTGGCGATGATAAAGGAGGCTATGATCTTATCCAGATCCCCGCTGAAGACGACCATCGTCTTGCCTTGAGGAAGGTTCTGCTCTACCTTTTCCTCGACCTTGCAGACACCGGTCGCCTCTCCTTCCCCTCCCTTTTGGATGGTGACGATGTTCTCCAAACCCTGTTTGGTCGCTCCGAGATAGGTATTTCCCGTTCTTTTGCACCAGCTTTCGACGTCACGGGCAAAGCCCATATCGGTCGCAGACACCTTCATGACTTCTCCGCTCTTCATCATATTCAGAGTTTCGTTGACCTTCATGATCGGTCCCGGGCATTGCAGTCCGCAGCAATCGATGATTCTAACATCAGCAGTGTTCCGACTTACATCCTCAGTTCCTCTGTCGGAGCCTCCTTCTGCCCTGTCGATGTTTTTTTGATTTTCCTTCTTCACATCTAAAGTCGCCGACTTGTAAAAGCCTGTTCCCGCCTCAAGCACGCTTACCTTTTCGAATCCGCTCTGCATCAGGATCCTCGCAGCATTGTAGGAGCGCACGCCCACGGCACAGTAGGTGCAGATCTCCTTGTTCTTGGGAAGTTCATGCAACCTCTGTCTCAACTCTCCCAGCGGAATGTGAACGGAAGGTTCCATCGCCCATACCGAACGCTCCACATCTTCCATGATATCAAGTACAAGGAAGTCCTCCCTTCCCTTCATCTTCTCGACTTCCTCGGGGCTTCGGAAGACTACGAGTTTACGCAGAATGTTTTCCGCGACAAAACCGAGCATATTGACGGGATCCTTCGCCGAAGAGTAGGGCGGAGCATAGGCAAGCTCCAATTTCTTGAGATCTTCAATCGTTCCGTTCAATCGAATCACCGTTGCGAGAACATCGATCCTCTTGTCTACGCCATCCTGCCCGACCGCCTGCGCCCCGTATATGGTTCCGCTCTTGTCGAAGATCATCTTTATCGTCATCGGCGTAGCCATAGGATAATAGCCCGCGTGAGATTTTTGGGTGATTGTCGCGACATAGTAGTCCTTATCTTTTTCCTTTCCTTCCATCTTTAGGGCCTTCTCGTTCAGTCCTACGGCTCCCACACTGAAGTCAAAGACTTGGGCGATCGAGGTTCCCATCGTTCCTTCGTATTCCTCCAGGTCGGAAGCACCCTTTCCTGAAGATACAATATTGTTTGCAACGATCCTTCCCTGTTTGTTTGCCGGACCTGCCAGAGGAATCATCCCGGGTTGCTTGCTGACAAAGTTTTCGATCTCGATGATGTCTCCAACCGCCCAAATATTCTTATGAGAAGTCCTCATCGTCTTATCGACCTTCACTCCGCCTCTTTGGTTGAGCTCCAATCCCGCTTCCTTCGCGATCAAACTGTTGGGCCTTACTCCGATGGACAAGATGACCATATCGGCCTTTACGAGATCTCCGCTCGCCAAAGCAATCTCCGTCCGATCCCCTACCCGTCGAAACTCCTTGACACCATCTCCCAACCTCAGATCCACTCCGTTGTTGATCATGTTCTCATGCAGGATCTGAGCCATCTCGAAGTCGATCGGCGCCATGACCTGATTTTGAGCCTCGATGATCGAAACATGAATCCCGCGTTTATGAAGGTTCTCCGCCATCTCAAGTCCGATAAATCCCCCACCGATTACCGCGGCAGTTTCGGGCTTTTTCTCGTCGACCACCCTGCGGATGGTATCGGTATCGGGAATCGTCCAAAGGGTGTAGATCCCTTCTCCGTCTATCCCCGGAATGGGAGGCTTGAGCGGAGAAGATCCCGTGGCCAGGATCAGATCGTCGTAGGTCTCCTCATAGGTCGAACCGTCCTTGCGTGCGATCGTAACACGGTTTTTCTCTTTATCGATAGAGACGGCCTCATTTCCCGTTCTTACATCGATGTTGAACTTTTTCTTCATCGCTTCGGGCGTCTGGAGCAGAAGAGCCTCCCTCTCCTTAATCACATCTCCGATATAATACGGTAGTCCGCAGTTGGCATAGGAGATATAGTCCCCTCTCTCCAAGAGGATGATCTCCATCTTCTCATCCAACCTTCTCAATCTTGCAGCTGCTGTCGCTCCTCCCGCAACTCCTCCTATAATAAGCGTCTTACTCATCTTCTTTCCTCCTCTTCTCTTCGAATCCAAAGTACTTTGTATATAAATATTCTCTTTCGTCCAAACCGTTCCGACGTATTATGTCCGTTGAAATCAAACGGTCTAAGTCTATCATCCGTTAGGAAAATCCCTCACGAGGGCAAACTTCCGATTTTTCTTCGATTCTAAAAAACACAAAAATCGGTCATATCAATACTTTTAAAAATTTCACTCTTTGTACAGAATTTATTTTAGACTGGTTTTTCGAAATTATTCGGTATCACCTTAGAACTTTTGTTACATCTCTTTTTGACTGTACAGCTTCGTTTCATCTCCTATGGAGCACAAATCCCGACATCCATAATTCAAATGAACAATTGTGTGAAATAGCATCTGCGAAAACGATAGATATCCTGCCAAACATCAGAATCCGAAACTTTAAGCGTCCGGACCTATAAGCAAAGAACCTATCCTTCCTCTTCTGCAAGGGCTCCCTTCTCTTAAAACCGATCCGCTTCCGCCTCAGTCCCGATCTTGCTTTTCCTTACATAAACGCGAAAAACACTTGTCCAAATACACCTTGTGGGCAACCGTTATCACGGTGTTTCTGAGCATGATCTTCTCCTGTGCCTCTTCTTTTCCGGCGTTTTCCGACCTATCTTCCAAACCGAAGACCCTAAAAAGGGTCCTCTCGAACTCCTCCCTGAAATACTCATAGGACATTCGCATATCGCAGATCTGCTTTTGGTTCTCCATACAGATCCTAATGTCCTCGAGGGAGAGCACCGATTTTGCAAGGGTAATAAAGATCAGGCAGGCGATCTGCTCCGTGTAATATTGTTTTTTGATCGGACTCTCGATCAGACCCATCTTCACATAGTTACTGATCATGGAACTCGTAATCGTGATACTCTCCAAGGGCTCCATATACTTCGATATATACTTTGTTACCTGATCGAGAAACATCCCGATATCGGGGATGTCTTCATACTTCGGCAGACCGAAATCCTTGATAGACAGGGCGATCTCCTGTCTTAATCGCTCTTCCAAATACCATACCTCCTTATTTGCCGCCACATGGACTTCCTACTTGATGTCGAGCCTTAACCTCGGACACGGGGAAATCCCCCTTTGTACTTTCTCGGAATTTGCTCGACCTTAATGTTTAATCTTCCTCTTCATTATACCCCCACAAAATTGACAAGGTAAACAAAACTTTGTAATAAGTTTTTAAAAAGCTTATTATTTGGTTTTTTTTACCTTGTCAAAACTCGAATCCCGCCATATATTTTTACGAAACTTTTCTTATCCGATCGCACAAGAGACACCTCCGATACAAAACTTTTACTCATTTCAAAAAATTATGCTAAAATACAAGAAGAACCGCTGTATGTAAAAGGAGAGTATTGCTTATGAAAATCACGGTAATCGCGGTATCTTCACCCGCCCTCTACCACCTTTCGAACCTGCGACATGAATTCGAAAGAGACCTGAATCAAAAAATCGTCTGGAACCTCCTTCGCATCTCGCCCTCTTGCGTCCCCTTCCTCCTATCCCGGCAAGAGGAGATCATATCCTCCATCGAAGACTCGGACTTTGTGGTCATGGATCTTATGGGCAGTTCACCCGTCCTGTTGGAGGTCTTCGAGGAAGGTTTGAAGAGGTGCAGGGGACATCGCCTAATCATCGGTAATCTCTGTAGAGAATATACCAAACTCGGTGCCTTCTCCATGTCCATGATGAAAAAAAGAAATTCTCCCGAAAAAGAGGATATCCGCCTGCCACAGGAAGAACAGCGTCGGCAAAACGACACTTCGCGGGCGATTAAGACCATGCACCGAATGAGAAGGATTGCTATGATCCTGGGCAACATCATTCCCTTCGGAATGGCCAAAGATATCAAAAATGCGTTTCGTCTGACAGATTACTGGCAACAGGGCACCGAGGAAGATATTCGCTCCTTTATCCACCTGATCTTGAGGGAATATCTCGGACAGAGGCAGGTCCCCAAGGAGAAGCCCTCCGGTATCAAATACGGGATCTACCTCAAACATCCGCTTACGGGCGAGGTTTTCGAATCCCTGCCCTCTTATAGAAAGAAGCATTTTACACGACCAAGACCCCTGACCGTAGCCCTTTTGTTCTACGGTCACAGCTATCCCAACGACTTCTCCCCGGTCACGCGGGAGGTCTTCACCCAGTTGGAGGAAAACTACAACGTCCTGCCCATTGCTTTCTCCCAAAGCCGAGACTGTGACCTCGATGACCTGAGGTCCTACCTGTGTGATAAGGAGATTTCCCTGTGTGCCGTCGTCAACCTCATGCCTTTTCGGCTCGGAGCAGGCCCGATGGGAGGGGATGCACAGAAGGCGATCGATATCCTGGAGAACTGTAACGTTCCTTATTTCAAGCCCCTCATCGTCACGAGGGCGGACCGCACCGAATGGGAGGAACGAAGTGCTTTGGATTCCGGAGAGTTTCTGATAAGCATCCTCCTGCCGGAACTGGACGGAGCGATCCACACCTATCCCTTAGGTCTCTCGCGCCGAGAACGGATCGCGGAGGAAGAGGGCCTTGACATCAGTATCACCGAGCCGATCAAAGAGAGAATCTCGACGTTCTGCAAACGATTGGATCGCTTTGTCACTTTGAGAACGAAGGCCAACTGCGATAAAAAGATCGCCCTCGTCTGCTACAATTACCCCGCCGGAGAAGGCAGCCTCTTCTCCGCCTCCTTCCTGGATTCCTTCTCTTCCCTGTCCAACATTCTGAAACACTTGCACAGAAAAGGTTATCAGGTCGAAGAGCTCTCGGAAGAAGAACTCCGCCGCTTCTTTACCTCGGACGGGATGTGCAACGATCCGGCTTGGGCAAGCTCCTCTCCAAGCCCCTATACCTATGAAGGAGTCCCGATCAGAGGATTTCGCTCCGGCAACATATTTATCGGGATCCAACCCGTGAAAAAACAGAATCAGACAGAAGAGGAAATCCACGACCGCAACCTTCCTCCCTCTAAAGAATATCAGTCTTTCTACCTGTGGCTTGAGCACGAGTTTCAGGCAGATGCGGTGATACACATCGGAACACACGGCACCTTGGAATTTCTTCCCGGAAAAGAAAATGCCGTCTCCGGCGATTGTTGGCCGGACAAACTTCTCGGGCTCCTTCCCCACTTTTATTACTACTATGTGGGAAATCCCTCCGAAGCAATGATTGCCAAAAGACGAAGCAACGCGAGCCTCATCAGCTACCTTCCTCCCGTCTTTCGGGAAAGCGAACTCTACGGTCCTTACTCGGACTTGAAACGACTGATCTCAGAGTACAGGGAAGCTCTACAGATAGCACCCGAACGCTGCAACGATCTGCTCACCCACATGGAAGAGCTCTCAAGGTCTCTCTCCTTCCTCAAAGAGGGAGAGGTCCTGCGTTCTTCAATGCTCGATAAGATCGAAGAAGAACTCTACGAGTATGAAACCTCCCTGATCCCCGACGGACTTCACATCCTCGGAAAACCCTACACTCCGGAAGAAGCCGAATCCTTCGCCGAACGTGCACTTTCGTTCATCGGCAAGGAAGATACCCGATATGAGGAGAAGAAAAAGACCCTCCTCCATTACTGTCTGAACAATACCGAGCTGGACTCCTTGACCGAAGCTCTGAATTCATCCTACCTTCCTGTAGGAATCGCAGGCGATATCCTCAAAGAACCCAATCTTCTTCCCTCGGGACGAAACCTTGTCCAGTTCAACCCTCTGCACGTTCCTACAAGGACAGCTTTCGAGAGGGGTAAGACCATAGCCGAAAACATCCTTCGCTCCTACTTTGACAGACACGGGGCCTATCCGGAGACGACGGCGGTCATCCTCTGGGGACTTGAAACATCGAAGACACAGGGAGAGACCCTCGGTCAGATCCTCTACTACCTCGGAGCAAGACTCAAGGAAGGTTCGGATCGATTTGACAGCCGTTTCGAGCTCCTCCCCCTTGAAGAGCTCGATCGCCCTCGTATCGATGTCGTCATCCATATCTGCGGTTTCTTCCGGGATATGTTCCCCAATCTTTTGGAAAATTTGAACGAGCTCTTTCGCAAGTTGGACGAGCTGAAAGAAGATCCGAAGGACAGTTTCTTTGCAAAAAATACCGAGCGTCGTTACCGCGAAAATCTGGAGGCCGGTCTAAGATCCGAACTCGCAAGAGAGCTCGCCCGAAGCAGGATCTTCGGCCCCGGTGAAGGAGAGTACGGTACCTCCCTGACCCGAAGAATCAAGGAGGGAAGTTGGAAGGACAGCAGGGAACTGGGCGACTTCTTTGCCGACGACCTCTCCTATCTCTACTCCTCTTCCCAAAGAGCCTTCCCTGCAAGGAACAGCCTCCTGTCTTCTTACAAGAGGGTCGAACTCCTCTCCCAGGTCCGAAACAATGTGGAGTACGAACTGACGGACTTGGATCACTACTATGAGTTTTACGGAGGTCTCTCCAAGGCCATAGAGAATGTCCGTGGAGAACAGGCGGATATGTATGTCGCCGACACTGTAGGCGCAGGCATAGCCGTCCGCGATATAAAGACTGCCCTCCAAAGGGGGATCCGCCTCCGCCTTCTCAATCCTCAGTGGATCGAAGGAATGATGCGCCATCAGTACCACGGAGTACAGGAGATCGCAAAACGTTTCGAGAACGTCATCGGCTTTGCCTCGACCACAAACTCTATAGACGAAAAGACCTTTTCCGATCTCCAAAAACAGTTCGTCTTCGAGGAACATCTTCGCAGACGGATGCAGCAGAGCAATCGCTGGGCTTATATCCAAGTTCTGAACAGACTTGCAGAAGCGAAGAACCGAGGTTTGTGGACACCTACGGACAAAGAGTGGAGCACTCTACAGGAAGTATATCTGGAAACCGAAACCGATATGGAACACTAGGAGAACGATATGAAAAAGACAAAACACTATCCCTTCACCGCCATCTTAGGACAGGATGCCATGAAGGAAGCTCTCCTTCTCAACGTAATCGACCCCTCCCTCGGAGGAGTGTTGATCCGCGGACAGAAGGGAACGGCAAAATCGACGGCGGTCCGAGCCCTGTCCGATGCCATATCTTCGCTCAAGATCGTCAACCTTCCCATCAATGCGACCGAAGACCGGGTCGCAGGCACCTTGGATGTGGAGCATGCCATCAAGACAGGGGAAAAAAAGTTTGAAAAGGGCATTCTTGCACAGGCGGACAAAAACATCCTCTATGTAGACGAGATCAACCTTCTGGACGATCACATCGTCGACCTCCTCCTCGACGCGGCCGCCTGCGGGGTAAACTCGGTCGAGAGAGACGGAATCTCTTACAGTCATCCGGCACGCTTCATCCTTGTCGGAACGATGAACCCTGAAGAAGGCAGCCTTCGCCCCCAACTCCTCGACAGGTTTCCGATGGTCGTCGACGTGGAAGGCGAGACCGACTTGGATACCCGCATTCAAATCATAGAACATCACTTGGCCTATGAAGAAGATCCCTCCTCCTTCTGCAAGAAGTTTGCAAAATCGACGACCGCACTTCGAAAACAGATCAAACAGGCAGTGGAACTTCTTCCCCAAGTTAAGATAAGCAGAGAGATCCTCGCTCTTGCAGTGCAGATCGGACTTGCGTATGAAACCGAAGGCCATCGCTCCGACATCAGTATGATCAAGACGGCAAAGACTCTGGCGGCCTACCACGGACGCCGCGACGTCACCACGGAGGACCTGCGCCGTGCCGCCCTCTATACCCTCCCCCATCGGATGAGAAAGGCCCCCTTGGACAACAAAACCATGGATCCCTCCATCCTGAGCGACCTCCTCAACGAGGCTTCCTCTCAGGGCAGTGGGGACGCCGAGAGCTCGGAGGGAGGATAGGGAGAAAGACCCAAAGAAGATACGAACACTCGCTCGATCCTTCTTCCCGTCATTCAGAGCGGCAGGGAGAAAGATCTTACAGACCTTCTCAAGGAGATCAAAAAGGAAGGGAGGTTTGAATCAAAGACGGGAAGAGATCCCGCCTCATCCCGGAAACTTATCCGTGGAGGAGGAAGGAGCAGAGGATATAGACTGTCCGAAGAAGCGGGAAAGATCGACTTTGCATCCACCCTTCGCCATGCTGCTCCATGGCAAAATTTTCGCAGAGATCAGAGGGAAAAAGACGAAAAGCAAGGTCCCCTTGTCCTGATCCGAGACGAGGATGTCCGTCTGAAGAGGTACTACAACAGGCAGCACTCCTCCATCCTCTTCCTGCTGGACACCAGCCGATCTCAGGGTCTCGAACGCAGGCTGTCCTTTGCGAAGGGAGCCGTGCTCGCCCTGCTCTCCCAGGCCTATATCTCCCGTGATAAGGTCGGTGTCCTCCTGTTCTATGACCAAACCTGCGAACTCATCCTCCCCTTTACCAAGAGTGCAAACTACGCCTCAAAACGCTTGCAGGACATCCCCGCCTTCGGCAAAACCCCCCTCGGCCCCGGTCTCAGAAAAGCGATGGAAGTCTTTCGCCTTGAGGAGAAGAAAGATGCGGACCTTCGTCCCCTCCTCATCCTCCTGACCGATGGCAAAGCGACCTACGATGACCTGCCGGGTCCTCCGATACAACTGGCTCTCGAGGCCGCAAAGCAAGTCAAATTCTCAGGTATCTCGACCCTTGTCATCGATACGGAGGGCGGAGTCTTCTCCATAGGCTTGGCGCGGAAACTCGCCGAAGAAATGGACGCGGTCTACACAAAACTGTAGGGAGCCGCGTCCTTTTCACATATTGATATTCGGTCTCGTTTTATATCCTTAATACAGACGAGTCATATCGTTATTCATTAGAATTGGGAGGTTGAATGCTTTGAATATATGATCATCCATATTGTTTTTTGGAGAATTACATATTCTGTATATCCGTCATTTTAAACAGAGAATGGTATTAATATCATATTTGGAATCTATTTGACTATCAATGTGTCAGCACACCGACATCCGATTAAGATGAGAAAATATCCATCTCTACAAACACAAAAATTATTCCATGTTCCCCGGAATAAGGCTGTTGATATCAACAGCATACATCAATAGCGGCATTGCATCGCTGTTCGTTTAAGCGATATCAACGATTTGCATTTAATACTACTATTCTTTTGAGTAGTGGATATAAACGTTCTGTAATCCATAGAAGACAAAATAGTTTTTCATGGTCGAAAAATAGATATATCCACACTTCTATTGAAGAAGAGTATAAAATGAAACGGTGTTTCCTGATCTCAACCTCAATATGACGCTCTTTTCATCGAATAACAGTATCGCTTCTACATTTGACTTGATTTCTTTGCACAGGCGATCATCGCTTCGATCACCGAACTGCGGAAACCCTTTTCCTCCAGGATACGCACCGCTTCTATGGTCGTGCCTCCCGGAGAGCAGACCCCGTCCTTAAGTTTTGCCGGATGAAGACCGGACTCCAGGACCATCTTGGCGGAACCTAGGACCGCCTGAGATGCAAACAGATAGGCCTGAGCTCTGGACATTCCTTCCAAGACGGCGGCATCCGCCATCGCTTCGATCAGTACAAAGATGTAGGCGGGAGAAGAACCGCTGACCGCGACCACCGCATCCATCTTGTCTTCCGACACCTCTTCCACTCTTCCGCAGGCCTCAAAGAAAGACTTGACCTCCGAGACCTCCTTAGGATCGAGCCTGTCATTAAAGCAGATTGCCGTCATCCCCTCACCCACCGTACAGGGAGTGTTGGGCATGGTACGCACCAGCTTGACTTCTCTTCCAAACCACTCTTTCAACTGCTTGAGCGTCTTGCCCGGGGCAATGCTGACAACAATCTTACTTTTGTCAACAACCGGAGAGATCTCGTGTATAACCTCCTCATAGAGATAAGGCTTCACCGCCAAAATAACACAGTCCGCATTCTCCGCCACTTCCCTGTTATCTCCACTCGTATGCACCCCGAACCTCCGCTTCGCTTCTTCGAGGGTGGAAGAATGAAGAGCCGATACTACGATATCTTCCTTGAAGAGGAGCTCGGACGAGAGTATCCCCTCTATGATGGCCTTTGCCATATTTCCACAACCTATAAATCCCAGTTTCAAACCGTTCCCTCCTTACATCGAACCCTTGGGCTCGCGTCGTCCTCCCATACCGCTGAAGGCGGAGAAGACCGTTAAGACAATCGAGCAGAGAGCCGCAGGAACAAACCAGTTAAAGCCAATCGCTGCAAGAGGAAGATTCTGCACCGCATCCGACAGGGAACCCAAGATACCGAAAGCCATATTCAAACTCGGAATAATACTTACTGCAAGAGTTCCTATCACAGCTCCGGTATAGGTCCAATCGTATTTGATATGTCTGTCAAAAAGCGTCATCAATGTCAACACAATAAAGATCGGATAGATGGCGAGCAGCACGGGAATCGCAAGGTTGATCAATCCTTCCACCCCTTTCAGAGAGAGGAAGAGGCTTATCGTTATAGAAGTTAGAACGATATACTTGTACTTCAACCTTCCTTGAGAAATCTCTTCGAAGAAGTTTCCGCAGGTCGCCGTAAGTCCGACTGAAGTCGTTAAGCAAGCAAGGGCCACGACCAAACCAATACAGAGTTTTCCTACGCTTCCGAAGAGATGATAGACAACTCCGACCAGAATATCGACCCTTGACGTTTCGGGAGTGAAATATTCTCCCGCCGTCGCTCCGACATAGGTCAAACCGCCGTACACAAAGGAAAGAAGCAAAAATGCCACGATCCCTACCCCGACCATTATACGAAACTGTTCCTTACTATTCTTGTATCCCCTTCTTACAATATCGGACATTACGATCCCTGCCAGAAGGGAAGAACCAACCGCATCCATCGTCTGATACCCCTCCGTAAAGCCTCGGAGGAAGAAGTTTTGAGCAGGCATTTCCTGAATTTTTCCGATCGGCTTCACGATACAGGTCACGATAATGGCTGTCAACGCAATCAACAGACCCGGGGTCAGATACTTTCCAATCTTATCAATGGCTCCCCCCGGATTGAACACCAAAAAGGCCGTTATTGCAAAAAACACTGCCGAGGTCACAACCGGAGGAATCCCCGGGAAAAGCTGCTGTGTTGCTATCTCGTGTGTTGTAGCTGCAGTTCTCGGTACTGCAAAGAGAGGCCCTATAATCAAAATCGCCATCGCACAAAGCACCTTGGAAAATACAGGACCCACACGTTTGCCCATATCATCCGCCTTTCCTCCAACCGTCGCCGTTACGATAACTCCCAAGATAGGAAGCACCGGATCGGTCATAAGAAAGCCGAACATAACCTCATACCATTGTTTGCCTGCAACTACTCCTATATACGGAGGGAAAATAAGATTCCCCGCCCCGAAGAAGATCGCAAATAAAGCAAATCCCATAATAACAATATCCTGTACTTTTTTTGTCCTCGTCATACTCAACCACCATCCTAAACTACATATCGTCCGTAAAATAATCCATATCTACTCTTTTTACCTTGTACTCATTGACGACGGATACACCAACCCCATATTCAATCAAAAGTTCCGCCAACTTCTCGGAATCAATTAAAATTACCTTTGCCGTATGCTGACGTTTTGCATATTCAATTGCTTCTTTGGTAAAAGATGCAGTTGTTATGAATAATCCTTTTGCCGCTCCTTGACCGACCAAAGCTCCTACAAACTTTTGGATTTCAGGTCTTCCTACTTTTTTATTTGAATTCCATTTTTTCGCTTGGATATAGATATGTTCAAAACCCAATTTGTCCTCTTTTATAACCCCGTCAATTCCTTCGTCTCCCGTATATTTTGTAACATATCCTTCTCCAATGCCTCCATATCCCATTTTCTCGAGCAAATCTATTACCATTCTCTCGAAGAATTCAGGGCTTTGGTTCATTACTTCCTCCAACAAGTCATCAATCAGTTTCTCGCGGATCTGCCCCAATACCCTATCCAATGTATCTTGAGGAGTTTCTCCTCTTTCTCGAAGTTGCTCATCCTTAACACTGCTCCTCACTTTTTTAAATAGCGAAAAAGACGGATACTTCATCAGAACTTCATCTGTAATAACAACTCCTTCTGAAAGCAGCATAATTCCTTCTCTTGTGATTTGAAACTCCGCTCTTTTGGGACTGACAATCAAACCTGCCTTCTTCAAATAAGTTGAACACCAACCTACCCTATTTCGAAAAAAAGTTCCTTTTCCGCTCGGAAGCTTTTCCTCCTGCTCTTCATGAGTAATGTTCATCTCTTTTACAACTGATTTCTGGATTTCCTTTAAGCTGTGAACCTTTCCGTCACTCAAAATTTCTAAAAACACATTATACATCTCATAATATTTCGGTATCATATAAACTCTCCTAAGCGGTCTCCTCCGAATTTTTCCTGATATATTCGATCACGCCGATAATATTTTGCGCTGTCTTCATATCATCTTTAAACAGGTGGGCGATGCTCCCCACGCTTCTGAAGGGCTCTTCTGTCAAAACCCTGTTGTCTTCAATATTGCCGTTTTGTACAATGTAATCCACAATCAGTTTCACAAACCTTATCTGTTGAAGATTGAGTTTCTCTTCCGAAAGAAATTCTCCAAATGCTATATTGACCACTTCTCTCTCCACACCCACAACTCTTCTGACAAGCCTTCCAATCGGAGTATCTCCATATTCACGCTGATAATCCGACTTTGTTCCCAACTCGGACCACAGGATTCTCTCGAGCTCTTTCAGATCCGACTTCGTCAAACGCTTGTTTTGTCTGAGTTTATATACGGCAATATTGTCCTTATGTTTTTTGAGGTAAAATTCGACCTTCTTTCTGTAATTCTCAAGGTCGTGTTTCACATAGACAGGTTCACCTTCTTTAATGGATATGATCTCATCCGAAAAATTCGTATAATAGATCTGCTGATTCTCCCTCTCGAGGAACTGAACCAGGTTTCGGAAAGACTCTCTCACCGCCTCCATATCCGCCAAGCCGGCTCCTTCCCAAAAAGCACTATCCCTCGCCTTTTCTATCATCGTTCTTTCCTGTTCCACTTGAGGAATACGGATCCTCGACAACTTTTCGGCGGTGCGACTGATCTCGTTGACATACTTAATCATCTTCTTATCTTGAAGGAAGGCCAACTCTATATAGTACATCAGTTTATCAAAGCGTCTGGCAAGTTCGTTTTCCTTTTCGGGAGCGATCAAGGGAGCAATGTGTTCTCTCAGTTCGGACACCGAGCCCGACTCCAAATGAAGCCACGACTCCTCTTGTCTGTATTTTTCGACCTGACGAAGATGCAACCTGACCCTGTAGCTTGCATTATCCAAACGACACACTGAACGGTGCAACTCTCGGACCAATTCTTCTCTATAACTCGCATATTCTTCCGAAGAATATTTCGCAGATTGCAGTTCCCGAATAAGACTGATCTTGCAGTTGAAAATCGATTCAGCCAACGACTCCCCTATCTTCGCTTCATATCCCTGCGTATTGATACGGAAAAACTCAAAGTTGTTGCAAAAATCGAGGATAAGAAACTCTTCCTTGTCCCTTCCCGCTCCAAAAAGATCCTTACACAACCTTGTTCCCCTGCCTATCATCTGCCAAAACTTGGAGAAACTTCTGACAGGCTTAAAAAATACCAAGTTCAGTATCTCAGGAATATCGATCCCTGTATCGAGCATATCGACCGATACAGCAATTTGAGGATTCTTGTCTTTAGTACCGAACTCATCAATCAGGTTGTCCGCATAGCGGACACTGTAATCGACTTGAGCAATAAAGTAGGAACCATATTCAGGAAACAAAGCTTTGAATCTATCGGTAATCGCCTGAGCATGTCTGCTGTTCTTAGCAAAGATGATAGTTTTGCCCAGCTTGTCTCCTCCTTCGACCTTGAGCCCTTTCTCCATAAGTGTAGCCAAGACCATATCTATGGTATCACGATTGAAGAGCCACTGATTGATCGCATTGTTGGAAATATCCTTGTCCACCTTCTCATCAAAGGCGAAGGTCTCTTCAAAATGGTCCTTCTCCTCATCCGTCAACTCATCGTAATGGATGCCGTTCTCCATGATCTTGCTCTTGTATTCAAAAGGACGATAATTGACGAGATACCCGTCCTTCACCGCCTCCCTAAGCTCATAAGCAAAAGTCGGAACTCCACGCTCCAAATCAAAAACGCTGTATGTGTTCTTATCGATCTCATTCTTCGGTGTAGCCGTCATCCCCAGAAGCATTGCATCGAAATAGTCGAAAATCTCCTGATACTTCTTGTATATGCTCCTATGGCTCTCGTCAATGATGATGAGATCAAAGTGCCCGGGGGTAAAAAGCCTTCCGCCGTCTTTCTTCTTCTGTTCATCGATGGCATTCATCATCGTAGGATAAGTCGAAAACACCATCCTGCTCTGCTCCGCATCATCCTTGCCCTCAAGAAGGTTACAGGAAGTCAAGTCAGGCAGGAGAGTATTGTACGTATTTTTCGCCTGCTTTACCAGAGCTGTTCTGTCTGCAAGAAAAAGAATGTTTTTGATATAGTTATGCTTGCGAAGTACATCGACAATGCTCACGCTGACCCGTGTTTTCCCGGATCCCGTTGCCTGTACGATAAGTACCTTTCGATATTTATTTTTGATCGCATCACAGACAGCGATGACTGCTTCCTTCTGATAGGGTCTATCCGTGATCTTGTTATTGATCGAAATATCTTCGAGTTGTTTTTGACTGATCCTTCTGTCCATACGAAGTTGAAGGCTTTGCTTGCTGAATATTCCCGACACCTTCCTCCTCGGATGGTCATTGTAATCGTCCGTAAAATAGGTTTCAAACCCGTTTGTCGTAAAGAGAAAGGGACGCTGGGTATATTGTTCTTCCAAACAGTCTGCATATAACTTCGCTTGTTGACTTCCGGCCTCCGCGTTGACACCGGTCCTCTTCGCTTCGATTACCGCCAGGGGAAGCCCGTTGTTCCCATAGAGCACATAATCCGCTCTTCCTGTTCCGCTCTCGTTAGGCATTCCTGTCAACGCAACTTCTGTGAGAACATCTCTGCCAAATTCCCATCCGGCATCGACCAAGTCGATATCCACATACTTGATCCTCGTTTCTTTTTCCGTCTCCGGATCGATCTGAAAGTTCCTCTCTGAGAGATTGCGTTCTTTGAGTAAACTCATCTGCTCTCTGAGCGACTCATTCTCCCTCTGCATCTCTTCCAGTTTCCTGTCCTTACTGCTCAACTGCTTGGATAACTCCTGTAATTCCTGCACAGTCCTCTTCTCTTCCTTGCCGTGAGGTAGGAGGGACTCATCATATTCAAGTTCCTGATATTCCGAAGAATAGCAATATTGTACCCACTTGTAGAACTCATACAGGTTGCGTAGGGACAATACCGCCTTATCCCTGCTGATCGGCTGACTTGTGTGGACCGCCATATTTCCCAACTTAACAATGTATTTGAGCAAAGGGAACAGATTCGGCTCGAGAGTATCCACAAAGGTCTTCTCGTGTATCAAACTTGACAGATTGTCTTGATATGGAACTTTCAGAGTTTTGTCCGTGGTATATAGCCACCGAACTCCAAGCTCCAATGCTCTTCGACACAAGATCGCCGTGGTCGAGGATGAGATCATCAAACTCTTTTCCGCATCGACAGCTTGCTCGGCAAAAGAGTCAAAAGCCTTATCTTTTCTTAGAAAATCGAAATTTGTTGCCATATCCATCTGCTCCTTATTGTAAGTGAATAATGCCTTCTATCAGATTATTTATTATTTTCCTACTATTATAAACACGATATTTTGATTTGTCGACCTGTCTTACAAAATCCGCAAATTTATTTTGTAACTCGATTGGAGGAAGAGGTATTTTAATGTTTTCTACAATTTCTTTTGAAATTTCTTTAAACGTGGCCCCTCTACCAAGAGAGTTCAAGTAATTCACATTATGCAGTAACAATGTATATAGATACCTCGGATGAATCTCTTCCTTACATATAATGTTTTTAAATCCCTGATTGCAATAAAAATCATTTCCCGCTATCGCAAGTTTCCCTATAGGCGCTCTTGATGTCAATAGAACTGTATTAGGAGGTATTTTCTGTAGCGAACAACTATCTATTCCAAACTGTGTGATTTTTCGCACAGAGTCATAAATATAACCCGAATCTTGTTTAAGCTCAGCAGGAGTTATCCAACGATAATCTCCTCCCCAACACTTATCATCATTCGTGCGTGGAGTAGAGCCACCAATAACAGTTCCAATGCAAGATATCGGAGTCCATTCTTTTTTCTTTCTGGATAAGTCCATCTCTCCAAACATCTCTATAAATTGGGACTGCAATAATTCACCTAATTTAACCAATTGGGACTTTCGTTTCTCCAATATAGAGTCTATATATCCTAAAGTTTGTGCAACTATCCTTTGCTGATTCAGATCCGGAAAACAAATCTTCTCCCTACAATAGTCCTTAAAATAAATATGAGGTATCGTAGCTCCTGTATAATATTTGGATAAATTGGCATAAGTAAGGGCATAGTATAAATACTTTATATCGACATCTTCATTTGGAATGATATACTGCAATGTTCCAATCACGGATGAGTTTTCAGGCAAAAGATATACCCTACCTACTCCTGCACCATCCTTAACTACAGCAATATACTCCCTTTCTTGATGATAATAGTCAATGTTTTTTATATATCCACTTGCCCCAAAAATCGGATACTCCCCTTCAATACCTTCCAAATCTTTTTGCATAATCGAAGACGTACCTTTATTGCATAAGTTTTTAAGTTCAACATAACAACTCACATTGCCACCCCCATCAATTTAGGCTCCCCTGAATGTTGGGATTGGCTTTAAGATATATACCTTCTATGTGAGATTTTTACATTGTTTTGGTTTACCATTGCATATTCCATCGTAGTATCGATTTTGGTATGACCCAGAAGTTGCTGTACCTGTTCGATCGGCATCCCCTTGTCGATCGCCTTCGTCGCCAAGGTTCGGCGAAACTTGTGTGGATGTACCTTTGGAATACCCAGCCTCCGTCCCAAATTGCGAAGTCTGATCTCCACTCCGCTTATTTCCAGACGATTAAAGGGCTTAAGTAGTGAAACGAAGAGGGCGGGATTCTCATCCGTCCTGCTGTCGAGATAATTTTTCAGATGGATCTTGGTCCTTGCATCGAAGTAGACGGGTCTTTCCTTATTGCCCTTTCCGAACACAATGCACTCCCTATTCTCAAAATCGATATCGACGATATTGAGTTTAACGAGCTCTCCGACCCTCATCCCTGTCGAAGCCAACATATCTATAATAGCGAGATCTCTAAGGCAACCGCACTGATCCCGCATCACCTCCAAGGCCTCATCCGAATAGGTCTCCTTGACGGTCTTGTTTGTCTTTATCTTGTGGATCCTCCTGACCGGGCTTTTGAGAATATAGTTTTCGTCCTCCAGCCATGAGAAGAAACTGGACAATATCCTTCTTATATTATCGATATTGGATTTACTACAACCGCTCTTCTCCTGATAATCCGACAAATAGGTTCTGAGGTCTTCCGTCTGAATATGAATTACATGTTTGTCCAAAGTAGAGAACAACTTCAGGATCGAAGCCTTGTAGTAACGGATCGTCTTTTCACTGCAACCCTCCACCCTCTTTGCGGAAAGGAACATCTCGAGCAATTGCGTGTTCGAGTACTTTTCCTTATGTTCCATCAGGACTTCATTCTCGATGATCTCAATCCCCCACAGGCAGTGTTGGAGGGTTTCCTGCAAAAGTTCCATCTGTGCATTATCCAAATGCGGAAGCATACTTCCCATGATTCGGTTGATGATCTGTTTCTTCATAAGACACACCTTTCCTCTCTGTACCGAACCATCCTTCTCCGCTTTAAAAGCAACTTCTTTATTAAACTCTCTCGTTAGATTTGGATTTAACGACTTCTTTTTCTCCTACTTCCCTCCCTTATCCAAAGTACTCCTGCATCAGGGCCTTCTTTAAGGTTTCAAGTTCTTCCAAGCTTTGTTGTACTTCCAATTTTGATTTGTCGACCTGTCTTACAAAATCCGCAAATTTATTTTGTAACTCGATTGGAGGAAGTATGCACTTAAACTTCATAAAATCTTTCATTGATACCCTTGGCATCTTTGCTCCAAATACCTTTTCTCTGATCCACAAAACAAAACCTCTATCTCTAATAAGATATGCAAAAAAAACTCTGTTCAAACAGCTAGATTTTGGTCGAAAAGTAACCCATTCTGATGTTCCATATCCTTTTCTTTCGGGTATCACAACCTTATTTAAATAAGGTCGAAGCTTGGAATATAGTACATTACCCTCATCAAAACTGCATACGGAACTCCCTACTTCTTCAACATCCACATAAATGTATTCTTTTATTTCTCCTGTATGGGACTCAACCATATCCAAATTAAGTAACCACACTCTTTTCTCATGCTTACCTCGGTATTGTTCTATAGGTGCAACCTCCGAAACACACTTTACATTCCATCTCATAGTATTTCTTACAGGATCGCCAAACATCTCTATAAATTGGGATTTGACAAGCCTATCTAAATATAAGAGCTGATTTTTTCTCATTAACAGGAGACTATCTACTCTCATTAAAATTCCTGCTATTTGTTTCTGCATTTTTTTTGACGGAAAGGGAATTCTAATATTTTCGAAATCTTTTTTCACAATGTGTTTCATAGTCGCTCCACGGCTTCTCAATACCATATCCATGAGTTTTTGTCGAACTGAAAAAACATAGTAGTACTTTTCTATTTCACACTTGTCAAATACAACCTTAAAAATATGCTGATTTAATAAAGCTTTTCCTTTATCCCAAACATATACCCCTAGACTCGCAGACCACGATATAAGAACATCTTCATTATCAACAAGAAACTTTTCGTTATATTCACCCTGATAGTAGTTCGGATTGCAAGATGAACCCGTCAAATCCTGTATTCTAATGATGGGTATTCCCGTAGTATTCCAATCACTTGGTTTAAAGGCGTATCCATTAACATAAGTAGCTACATCCCCCAACCTTACTGTTTTTTTACTATTTTTACTCATCGCCGTTATCCTTATTTAACATCATCCTTAACTCTTCCATACCCTTTTGTATCTCCTCTTCCAGCTCCTGAATTTTGTCCAGAATCACAAGGGGAGGGTCATAATGCACTTGTTCATACTCAATTTCTTTATATTTGTTGATCGAAAGATCAAAATCGTTTTCAACAATCTCTTCCAACGGAACAAAAAAGCTCTGATCTGTTCGTTTTCGATCCTGCTCTCCCTCAAGATGACGAAACCTCGATAGGATATCTCCAATATCGTTCTCTTGTATCTTTTGACGTTTGTCATCCAGAGAATAGCCGTCCGCCTTCATATCGTAGAACCAGACCTTCTCCGTTCCTCCCGCTCCCGTCTTGGTAAAAATAAGAATGGCGGTAGAAACCCCCGCATAAGGCTTAAACACTCCGGACGGCATCGATATAACGGCCTCCAGTTTGTGATTTTCCAACAACTCCTTCCTTACCTGCTTATGTGCATTACTGCTGCCGAACAGAACTCCATCCGGAACGATGACTGCCGCCCTTCCTCCGATCTTGAGCACACGAAGAAAGAGTGCCAAAAACAAAAGCTCCGTCTTCTTCGTCTTGCAGACCTTAAGCAAGTCCTTCGATACCCCTTCATAATCGAGACTTCCCTTAAACGGAGGGTTCGCAAGGACCAACGTGTAGGTTTGGTTATCGGTATTCCCCTCCGAAAGGCTGTCCCGATACTCGATATTCGGGTTATCCACTCCATGCAGAAGCATATTCATCGCCCCGATACGCAACATAGTCCTATCCATATCGAAACCGTAGAACATCGTGTTATGAAAATGTTCTTTTGCCTTCGCATCAAAAAACAAATCCTTGTGATGTTCTTTTAAGTAGTTCTGTGCCTCGACCAAAAATCCTGCCGAACCCATCGCCGGATCACAGATAATATCGCTTTGATCAGGCTGCATCAGATCGACCATCATCCTGATAATATGACGCGGAGTTCGAAACTGTCCGTTTGTTCCCGCTGTTGCCACCTTGGAGAGCAAATATTCGTACAGATCTCCCTTGCTGTCTCTCTCCTCCAAGTCCAGAGCATCGATCCCGTCAATCAGTTTTGTAAGCATTGACGGTGTGGGGATCTTGAAGATCGCATCTCCCATATACTTGCTATAGGCGGAATCTCCATCGGCATGCAGATCCTTTATAAAAGGAAACACTCCCGTCGAGACGATTTGATAAATTTCCACAGCATCTCCGAGGTTTTTGAACGTACTCCAACGATATCTTCGGGCATCTCCTTCAAACAAACTCCTGTGTTCAATGCCAAGGATGGAATTCTCCCTCTCCCTCATCGTTTCCGTTTCATCCAACTGCTTAATAAATAAAAGATAAGTGAACTGCTCAATGACTTCCAGAGGATTCGTGATCCCTCCGGTCCAAAACACTTCCCATATCCTGTCTACCTTATTCTTCAACTCTCCTGTTATCATACATCATCGTTCCTTTTCTCAAATTTTGTCTATTTCCCGAGGAAGACTCCACAAGCAAACAAGCCCCCTTGGTTTCTATAGTTCTGAAAAGCGTTTGGAGATCTATTGTTTGCTCGAGAAATCCCTCTTTTTTGATCGTCCGATATTTCAAAAAAACTCTATTCCTTCTTCCTGTCGAAAACGCAGTCGCCCGCCAAATAGGTCTGATCGACCCATACATCCAAAATTCCCCGAGGATCGATCTCGAAGATGTCTCTGTCCAAGACAACCATATCGGCAAACTTCCCGACTTCGAGGGTCCCCAATACATCCTGTTGACCCGTGGCATAGTGGACGTTTGCACTGAAGATGCGCAAGGCCTCATAGACGGACAGCCTCTGCCCGGGCAAAAATCCTTCCTCCGGATAGCCGTTGACATCTTGACGATTGACGCAGGCATGGATCCCCTTCAGAGGAGCGTAACTTTCCACGGGACAATCCGAGCCCCCTGTTTGGATCAGTCCCGCCTCATACATGGACTTAAAGGCGTAGGAGTGCTGCAACCTCTTCTCCCCTATCCTGTCCTTTACCCAATACAGGTCCGTACACAGAAACACCGGCTGAATATCGACAACTAACGGAAGATTCTTCATCCTCTCGATGGTCTGCTCATCGGTCATCTGTGCATGGATGATGCGAAACGGCAGACGGTTTTCATCCCTGCCACCGTTCTTATCCAAGGTGTATTCAATGGCGGTCAAAGTCATATCCAGGGCCCTGTCTCCGATTGCGTGAATGGCGCTCTGCATCCCTCTTTCGTAGGCCTCACAGACCTTTTGGTTCAACTCTTCCTGCGTATAGATGACAAAACCCCTGTTTCCTTCATCATCACTGTAGTCCTCCCTGAGAGCCGCCGACCTCGAACCCATGGAACCGTCGGAAAAAATCTTGTACGCACCCATCTGCACTCTTCGATAGGGATTGTGCAAGGAGGCCTCATCCAAATCTTCCGTATCGAAGAACTCGTCCATACACACCGTTACCCTCAGAGGAAGAAGGCCCTCTCTGTCAAAGTTTCGATAGACTTCGACATCTTCGTTGTACCTCCATATCTTTGCCGCATAGGTATGGATGGTGGTGATGCCCTTCGAAGACATGTCCCTCATCACATCGAGCATCATCTTCTTTTTGTAATTTTCGTCCCTCAAAGGATCGGGGATGATCTCGTCGAAGACCTTGGTGCTTTGTTCCCGAAGCAGACCGGTCGGGAAGCCCTGCTCATCAAGTTCGACAAGACCTCCGGCATCGCTGTGATGGTATCTTTCGATCCCCGCCTCCTTCAAGGCGAGAGAGTTGGCTACAACGGCATGGAGGCAACAACGCTTGAGTATGACGGGATGAGAATTGCTGATGGCATCCATCTCTTCCAAGGTGGGAAAGCGATCCTCCTCCCACTTCGTCTGATCGAAGTTGACTCCCTTGATCCATTCCCCCGGCGGTGTCCTCCCGGCCTTCTCCTGCATTTTTTCAACCATACCGGCGACGGTCCTGACCTCCGCCAGATCGACGGCATCGAGGTTTTGGCAATGGGCATACATATGCATATGAGAATCCGCCAGAGCGGGTATCATCGTCCTTCCACCGAGGTCGATGATACTTTTGCTCTCTTTCTCCACAGCCTCCCGATCGCTGCCTACCCAAGCTATCTTGCCTCCTTCGACACCGAGGGCCTCAAACATCTCTCCCTCTTCCCGAAGGCTGTATATCTTTCCATTTACAAACAGACGATCCAACATCTTCTCACCCCTCTTTATTTTCTTCACGATCACTGTCTCCATCCTTATCGGAACAGGTATTGCTCCCTTATGTTTTTCCCTCTATCATATCATTTATTTCGAAGTTTGACAATTCAAACTATTTTGCCGTCTTTCTGTGTTTAAGTTCTCACATTGCAAGCGATGTGTATCTCTTTATTACAAAACTTCATCTTGAATTACGGATATCTCCTAAAACACCTGTTTAGGAAAACCTCTTTTAAGCTGATAGGGGATATCGACCTGTTTTTGGATGGCAAGGCCCGCTTCCAAAGCCCAATTCGGGTTACGCAAGAGCCCTCTTCCGATCGCAACGAGGTCCGCATCTTCGTTTCCGATGACGGAATTCGCCATCGAAACGTCTTCAAGTTTTCCCACAGCTATGACGGGAATACCCAAGGTCTCTTTGTATGCGCGTGCAAACGGGACCTGATAGCCCGCATGAGTGCCCGGTCGACCCGATGAACCGACAAACTCGCCTTCTCCTCCGGAGGTGATGTCGAACACGTCGACTCCCGCCTCCTTGTACTTCTTCGAGATTTCAAGAGAGTAGTCGAGATTGTACCCTCCCTCTACATACTCGATGGCGGAGATGCGAAAAATCAAGGGCATGGAAGAAGGAATCTCCTCCCTTGCCGCACGGATGATCTCTGCACCGAACCTCGCTTTGTCCCTGCCATACTCATCCTCACGAAGGTTGGTCAAGGGAGAGTGAAACTGGTGAATGAGATATCCGTGTGCTCCGTGGATCTCGACCGTGTCAACACCTGCCTTAACGGCTCTTGCAACCGCCCTTCGATAACTTTCCACCATCTCCCTGACTTCTTCAGTAGACAGAGCCCTCGGATTTTTGTAGTCCTTGGAGAAGGCAACATCCGAAGCCGATACGACCTCGGGAGCATCCTCCGCCTTGCGGCCCGCATGTGCGATCTGGATCCCTACCTTGGCCCCCTGCCTGTGGCAGAGATCCACGACCTCCTTCAAGGGCTCGATCTGCTCATCGCTCCACAGTCCCAAACATCCGTCGGTAATCCTCCCGTTGGGCTCGACATTGGTCATCTCTATCAGGATCAGACCGACTCCTCCGACCGCCCTTATTCCGTAGTGGAGCCTATGCCACTCGCCCGCCTTGCCGTCCTCGGCCGAATACTGGCACATCGGCGGCATAACGATCCTGTTTTTCAACTCCAAACCTTTGATCTTTATCGGTGTAAACAAGTGTTTCATATCATTCATCTCTGTTCTTCCTTTCTTTGTTTCTTTGTTTATTTCTCTTCGTTCTCAATACCGCTATCACAAAAAACGAGTTTATCCTGCTGCTCATTGAAACTGTTGATATCAATGTCTTTCGTTCTACGGACGATAACATAGATTTTTATACCTGTAGGAACGGATATAACCGCACTTAGAGGAATGGTATTAAGGAAATACCGCACAAAGACGCAAAATAATTTTTCCGTTGTTTCACAAAACACAGAAACCTCGCGAAACGGATACTTTCGAAAATATGTTTATCCGAAAAAATAGAATTCCGTCTGATTTCTTTGAATCACTCGGTATTTCTTTATACCGCTATCACAAAAAACGGAGCAAGCCTATTCTTTGTCTGAACCCCCGTTCCCATCTCTAATACTCTCAAATCGACAAATTGCTTTTGTGTGAGTTGCAAGGCGAACCGTTCCACATTTCATTCGTAGAACAACGTCAACCTAGCTCTGTGCGATACTCTCCTTGTTTTGTATCCTTCACTCAAACAGGGCCTTCCACTCCTCCGATTCAAACTGCTGGATCTCAAAGGAATGTCCTTCTTCATCCCTGAAGAAGAAGGACTTCATCGGCAGTTCTCCCACCTTTTCGATTCTCGTAAGCTCCGTGACCCTTAAACGCGAGACCTCATCGTAGACCTCTTCGATATGCTCGACCGTAAAACTGAGGAGGACACCTTCGGAAGGCTCCTTCTTCTCCACCGCTCCGACGAAGGCCTTGTCTGCACTTCTCCAAACGCAGACCCACCCCGCATCAAGGATCCTCTCAAACCCCAAGACTTCTTCAAAAAGATCGACAGCCTTCTGTAAGTTCTTATAGTTCAAAAACGTGATCTGTGACAGGACTTGCAACATCTTCTTCCTCCTAGTGAAACTCGATCTCATAGTTGTTTGCAATCTCCGGATTCATCAGCAAAACCTCTTCAATCGCCTCCTTCGCATTATCTTCGGCCTTATCGAGCAAACCTCCCGCAATTGCCTTGTCCTCCATTGCCTTCTTTTGGTCGGCGGAGAAGGAGGTATAGTCCGCAATTTCAATCGGATTGAACACGGAAGTCTCCTCATCAAAGATGGTAATGCTCTCTTCCTTGATCTCATGTGAGAGGATCTCCGCCTCGGGCAGGTCGATTCGTATCACCTTTCCCTCGACCCTGATATCCGCATTATCGATGTCCAAGCCCGCATAGATGACCCCGTCATGCGAAAGGATGAAGGATTTTCGAGTAAAAGGGATCTTCCATCCGTAAAACTCATTTTGGTTTTCCATCGAACCCATATTCGTATAGTGGTACTCCGTTGTAATCAATTTTTTGACCGAATCGATTCGGTTTGCGATCAGATCTGCGTTGATCTTGGTGTCGGAGGAATATCTCTCCCTCATCATCCCGACAAAAAACGATGCTCCCGCGACCAGTACGACAATCAAAAATAAGGGCAGTCCCTTTTTTATTCCTCTTTGTTTCATCTTATTCTCCTCTGTCTTACTTTATGCTACCTTCTTCCGGAGAAGGCTGTATTCTCCTCTTCCTCTCTTCTTTATCTTTTATCTCTCCGCCTTCTTCCAGGAGAGACTGTGTTTGCCGCTTCCTCCTTTTATATGAGTGACCAGACGGTAGCGAACATCCCGTTCTATCCTCGCAATCCCTGCAGATCTCACTTCATCCAGAACAATGACCTCGACTCCGTACTCATCGAGAAGTTCGATTCTCACCTCTCCCTTCTTGAGATCACAGTCGAGTTCAAAGGCATAGTCCCCATCCTCGTCAAAGTTTAAAACCCTCTTGCTGTATCTCGTACAGAAAAGATACCTCTCCCGGATCCCGTTCTTGGGCCGTCCTATCATCCCCACATGCATCAGAGTGCTCTGACTTTTTACTTCCCCATATCCCCTCAGATACAGATTATATGCGAGAAAACCCGAAAGTACAACGATTCCTATGATCAAAAAAAGATGATCCATTTCACTTCCTCCTATCCTCTTCGAAGATCCACTACTTTCTCCTTCGGTACGACCTCCCTGATAAAACGCACAAAGTCCTCGGAAGAGGTCTCACAAAGGTCCTCCTTCTTGAGCAGGAGCAACCGACCTCGGCTTGTAACGGCAAACAGGTCCCCGGTCTCAAAAAAGAACTCAAAGTCCTTGTACGCAATTCCTTCTTCTTTGGCGAACAATCCTTCCCGAACAAATCGAAGTTCCTCCCCTATAAGACTTTCCGGCCTGTCCATCAGTTTTCTTGCCGCCTTGTCAAACGAAGTTTTCTTTCCGCTTGTTCCGCTTGATCCGAAGGAGAAAAAAGCCGCCGAAAAAAGAAGGCTCACAACTCCAATCAGGATCAGATGCCAAAACTTTCCCGCCTCCGCAAGAAAAGGGAGAGACAGAGCCAGACCGTTGATCAACAGAACAGTCCCGTAGATCTTGGATCTCAAACTGATCCGTCTCAGAGCTTCCTGTGACCTGTCCTTATTCATCTTATCCGTGAGCATCCACATCTTCGGATGCTGCTCACGGGATATCAATTCCGTCCTCTTTTCGAGGATGGCGGCGATCTGCCCTTCGATCTTCCTTCCTTCCAAGGGGCTTACTCTGAACACAAACTCCTTCTTCATAGGACATCTACCTTTTTGAATGTTTCGACCCTGTCAAGCCAGTTTTTTGTCAGGGACTCAAACAGTTCCGGCTGCTCGATCTGCATATTGTGCCCCGCCACATCGAGGACGCCGAAGGTAGCCCGCGGATAGTCCTCGAGCAGGGTCCACAGATCACGATATCCCACGCAGTTGTCTTGACGTCCGCAGACAAAGAGGGTGGGATTGTGGAAGGTTTTGTTCCTTATACTTCCGTTGAAATCCTCCTCAAAGTGATAATTCTTCCTCAACTCATCGATGAACTCGTAGTTCGCTCGTTTGAGCCCGACAACGATCTCTTGTCGGTGTCTCCGGTAGGTTCTCTCATCCGCAATGACCGCATATTCACAAAAGGCGGTTCTGGAGCTCTCCTTCAAGGTGTTCAAGTGCTCCTCGTCTCCAAACATCAGGTTCTTCTCCGGAAGTTGCCTCATCTTGGTCTGCGGCACGACGACGGGACAAATCAGCATAAATCCGTCAACCCGATCGAGCTGTCTGCCGAGCAGACCTCGGCAGAGATAACCACCGTAGGACTCTCCTACAAGGAGGAAGTTTTCTTCGATCCTCTCCTCGGAAAAAGCGGAGAGCACCTCGATGATCTTATCTGCCGTTGCGAAGTCGAAATGTGCATCGGACTGCCCCATCCCGGGAAGATCGACATAAATCCTCTTGTAGCCGGAGCGATGTTTGAATACAGGCTCCATACACCCCTTCATCAAATTCATATCACAGGCAAGACCGTGAAGGAGAAGGACGGGTTTTCCCTCTCCAATCACCTCGTAGTACAACCTTGTATCTTTGTAACGATAAAACATCTTATCTACTCCTTTCCGTCTCTATACTATTATCTGTTAAAATTGACAGGTGAATACCTGAAATCATATCATCTTCTAAAGGATGTTTCGGTAAAGGGCTATGTTTCATACCCGGTATTTCAAATGGAAAATAGTATAAACAATATTTTTCGATCCAGCATCCTTTTTATGGACAAAAGAGTTTCAGAACTTACAAAATGCAAGCGTTGATACCAACGATCCGATAGACGACGGGATCATTATTTTCTATCCGACAACTCTTATCTTCAACAGTTCTATAAAACCCTCTTTATCTTTGGAAAAACAGTCCTTCTTTCATACAAAGAGCCTTCCTATTTTATATCGGATCCGGTACGGGGCTCTTCCAAGATCTTTGCCATAGCATATTCATCGAGGTAGTTTCCATCCATAAAAATCGATTTTTTCCTTCGCCCCTCGACAACAAAGCCCGCCTTTTCGTACAGATGTTTGGCGATCTCATTTTCACACATAACAGTGAGTTCCAGTCGAACAAGTCCTTCTTCCCTCGCCCATCTGTCCAAACGTCTGAAGAATTCCGTACCTATCCCTTGATTTCTGTGAGATCGAAGGATCCCCGTTACCACATAGGAAGAGTGCTTGATCTTGCGTTTCTCCTCCCTGCTTGCACCGAGAAAACCCACGAGTTCCTCCCCGTCAAATGCCAGCAACAGAAGCTCGCCCTTCTCCAAGGAGGTCTCTATCTTCTTTCCTAAGTTCTCAGGACTGCTAAACTTCTCCCTCTCACCCTCCTCATAGAGCATATACCTCGTTTCTCGGTCAATTTGAAGCATCAGTTCCCAGAGCTTTTTAGCATCGTTCTTTTCGGCATTTCTATACAACATCTTTATACCCTCCTCATCTTCTCCCTTATACTCTCATCGCTTTTTGTAATACTATTATCTACTAGAATTGACAGGTGAATACCCGGAAGCATGGGCTCATCCAAGTTGTTTTTTCGGCAGTGATAAGTCTGTATACCCGGCATTTCAAACGGAGAATCATATAATAACTTATCATTGTGAACTGCGCTGTTCCACAAATAAATATACAAACGAAGACGTTTTTCAAACCCAAACCCGAGTCGTGAAACACAACATCGAAACTTCTTAACACTCGGACCCGGGTTGAGCTGATTTTTCTCCCGTTATCCGTTATATTGCCTATGATCCGCTTCGATACAGTTTGCAGTATCGGCATTTCAATTGTTTCATACTATTATCATAGCATTTTTTTAACCTCCTGTATATTTGTAATTTTTGTGCGTTAGGTTATAATAGAATTAAGAAGCACGAATTCTCCTTGTTTATACTGTTTTCTCTTTTTGCATTTTCATGGCAATCAATCGGGTGTAAGAGTCCGGAACCGTTTCCGTACATGACCCGTTATTCCCAAAGACAGTATCGGCAAGTCGTGTTCCTTCAACAAAGTAGGCGTTTTATTCGGAGGTAGATCTTATGGCAATTGAAAAAGTGCGTTCTTATTTGAAACAATTCGGTCTGGACGAGCGTATCCGTGAACACTCGCAGTCCAGCGCTACCGTAGAACTCGCAGCGGCGGCCGTCGGCGTGGAAGGGGCTCGGATCGCAAAAACCCTCTCCTTTAAGACCAAAGAAGGTTCCCCCTTCCTTCTTATTACGGCGGGAGACACCAAGATCGACAACAAGAAATTTCGGGAAGAGTTTCACTGTAAGGCAAAAATGCTCTCGCCCGAAGAAGTTTTGGAATTCGTCGGTCACGAGGTCGGAGGAGTCTGTCCCTTTGCTGTTTCCTCTTCCCTACCCGTCTATACCGACGTATCCATGCAACGTTTCGATACGGTATTTCCAGCTGCGGGAAGCTCCAACAGCTCGGTGGAGATGACCTGTGAGGAACTCTTTCGCTACGGAAATGCTCTCAAATGGGTCGATGTGTGCAAGGAGGTCATATGAAGGAATTGTGGCTTGTCAGCGCCTGTCTTCTGGGTGATGACTGCAAGTATAACGGCGGAAACAACTTTTCCGAAAAGGTGGTCGACTTCCTAAGGGACAAGGACTACATACGAGTCTGTCCCGAGGTCGCGGGAGGCCTTCCCACTCCACGCGTTCCCTGCGAAAGGCAGGGCTTCCTGATTGTGGACAAACACGGAGAGGACAAGACCTCCGAGTTTACAAAAGGAGCCGAAGCCTGTATGAAGATCGGAGCGACCCATGCCCTCTTGAAGGCGCGAAGTCCCTCCTGCGGGAAGGGTCTTATCTATGACGGGAGTTTTTCAGGTAGCCTCACGGAGGGCAACGGCGTCTTTGCCGAACTGTGTATCCGTCAGGGTCTTGTCGTCTTAAGTGAAGAAGACCTCCCTTGAGCAAGCATCTATGGCTTATAAATGCCCCGGTGTACTGACATACTGATATTTATTTCTTATGTCGGTTATAAACCGAAAAGTTCCTATCAAAGTCGAAATTACTATGAATTTCAGTTTGTCACTACAATAGAACCGGAATCTCTCCTTTAATACTATTATCTGTTAGAATTATCCGGTCGTGAAGTTTGAATTCTACGATTGCTCGAAACGCCTCAGGTAAATATATATTCTGCCTACATGATATTTTAAACGGAAAATAGTATAAGTAAGCACCTCCTTTGGAAACCTTGTTTTTCTTCCGAGGCCCCTCACAGAACTTCCGAAGGAAATGACACCCGTTTTCTTGAAAAAGGTTTTCAAATATACGTTTGTTTCTTTGTTGGCGTTGCAATATTTTGGCTATCTCCTTACAAATACTATTGCCGAATTTAAAAATAAATACTACAATAGTACATACGTATATTTTTTACAAACAGGGGGAATTATGGAAGCGTTAAAAAAAGACGAAGTCTTTGAAATCCTTAAAAATAGAATTGTAAAACTGGAATATCAGCCGGGGACGATCTTAAACGAGGTGGAACTGTCCAAAGAGTTCAATGTCAGCAGAACTCCCATCCGCAATGCCTTTCAACAGTTGACAGCTTCCGAACTCATCATCATCGTTCCGCGCTACGGAGTACAGGTTTCTCAAATAGATTTTATCAAGATGAAACATCTCTTCGAGTTGACCAGAGTCCTCGATCCCTTTGCCACCAAGTTGACGGTGGAAAGGATCACTCCTGAGCGTAAGAAGGACTTGCAGGAGATCTACGATCGCCTGCTCAGTTACAAAATCGATGTGGACTATCAAAAGGCCATCGACGATGACGAGGCCTTTCACCAAATCATCTTCGACCAATGCGGCAATCCCTGGCTTCAAAAACAGCTGATTGAACTCCACTACCACTCCGAGCGTCTGTGGCACTACTGCGAGCAATACTTTGATCGCATCGACATCTTTACCCGAACTTTCGGCAAGATCATGGAGGCCATTTGGGAAAAAGACCCCGACAAAGCGGAGCTGTACGCCCGTGAACATATTGATGATTTTGTAAACAAGATAAAAGGGGCTCTTCTGTAAGTCTGTTACTTATTTGAGCTGTTTATATTCATAACCTTACTTGCGAGAAGACCAAGGCGAGTATTTCCATACTTCGACCGGACAACATCTTCAGTCCGTCACGGAAACCTCCTCCTTATCTCAAAAAACGGGTCCCTTACCTTAATGCTATCCTTCCTTTGAGTTGTTATGGATGTCAACCCTTACACTTCATAGAAGATAAAAGGACATTTCATAATCGCAAAACAGATCTCGCCGCACTTCTATCGAAAAATAGCATACGATTTTTGACTCTGCCGCATCGTTTTCGTGATCGGTATTTGGATCCGCTAACAGTATCGGCTGCACGCTATTATTGATTCACATTGACAGCTCACATATTGTCGGACTGTCATCCTCCTTGTTTTTCAGCAAGGATATATTCCGTATACTCTGTATTTTTAAACGGCAGATATTATCCGCTTGCGATAAAAAAGCCCTCAAGCGGCGGATACGGCCGATGCTTGATAACGCTATTATCTGTTAAAATGGACAGGTGGAACGCTTGGAGGCATATCCTCCTGCGAATTGTTTTTTCGATAATGACATATTTTGTACCCGGTATTTCAATCGGAGAATCGTATAAGAACCTAAGTAAAGAGAGCTATACTTAAAGAAGGCACAGGAAACCGCCTTCTTTTTTTGTGCTGTCCTCATAAATATCGGACCCTGTCGAAGAATATCCGGGATATAGAGTAATACTCTTGTTTGCTACAATTGAAAGGTTGGACTACTATTCTTTTGAATAGTAAATATAAACAATCTGTAACCCATAGAAGACAACATAGTTTCTCGTCATCGAAAAAACAGATATAACCATACTTCTATCGAAGAATAGTATAAAAGTGTAAAACAACTCGTCGACGCCACCTTAAAAGGCATCGCACTTCACTCAGATACGATAAAGACCATCATTGAAACGATTACCAATATTGATCTACAGGATCATATCACTTGGAAAATCGAAAAAATTTCAGCGATCCACGAACAAGGATCTTATGAAGATTTCAGAATCACACTTATCGCACATTTTTTCAATATGAAAGTGCCTGTAAAACTCGACCTTACCACGGGGATGTAATTGTCCCAAGAGAGATCGATTACAGCTACCCCATTCTTTTCAGCGATGAAAAACTACAGATCAAAGCCTATCCTATATTTACGATCCTTGCGGAAAAGATAGAGAGTGTCCTTGTAAAAAATGTAAGCAATACAAGAGCCGGGGATTTCTATGATGTATATATCCTGTCCAAGCAAACCCCTGACTTGGATAGGGTACAGTTAAAAGAAGCCCTGTACAGAAAGGCCGAAGAAAGAAGATCCCTTATCTGTCTCAAAGAAAAAGACAAATATTTGAATGATATCGAAAAAAGTAAGGAACTCCAAGAAATATGGCAAAACTACAGAAGGAAGAATTCCTACGCAAAAAATTTGACTTGGGAAAAGTCATAGAAAATCTGAAAAAACTTGTCCGCTCTGTTACTTTTTAGCTTCGGAAGATCTCATAAGTCTCCTATAGTCTTTCTCCGGATAATCTGTATTCCCGACATTTCCAAGGGAGAACAGTTTTGTATCACCAAAAACACTTTTTCCTACTCAAAATCCTACGATCCCTTCCAATACAAAGAATTACAAGTCTTTTGTCTTTTATTTTCAAACTTTTTACACAAATACCTACTCTTTTTCGTGAAAACTGTTGAAATACATAAGAAATACATTTATAATACATATAAGCAACATATAAGGAGGTGAGTTTATATTGGACTATATGCTTATTACAAACAACGAGCTTTTCAGAGATAAAGACATAGAGCAAGTCATCGTCAAAGGTTCCGCGTTTGATGTGCTTTTGGAGACCAGAGATCATATACATAGGGGATACAAGCTCTTAAGCAGCCCTATCAGCGCAAGCATCCGAATGATTATGTCACCTGTGAGGACAGTCGTCCTTTGCTCTTCGCCGGGTGCCTTGGATGAGTATAGTCTCAGTCAAATAGAAGCAGCTATCGAAAAGCATGGTCTGATCACGGAAAACAGAGGAGAAGATATTTCAAACCTTTCTGATTACGCCATCCTAGATCACGAGTTGACGATGAGTGCGATCAGTGAAGTAGAGAAGAATTTTTGGAGGTGAGCGGTTTGAAACTTGAACAAGGTATGATTTATGTAAAAGATGTGGTCTTTTCCGATGCATCTAAGGTGGAAAACGGAATTTTATACGTGAATAAGGAAGAGATCATTCAAAAACTCGAGGAGATCCCTCATATAAAGGAAATTTCCATCGACTTTACCAAACCCGGAGAAAAAACGAGGATCGTCCCGGTCAAAGACGTGATTGAACCTCGGGTAAAGGTTGAAGGAACCAAAGGATTTGCAGGTGTGACGACAGAAGTCGGTCAACTTGGAACAGGAAGGGTCAATGTACTCAAAAATGTTGCCGTAGTTACCATCGGAGACATCGTAGGCTTCCAAGAAGGCGTTATCGACATGTGGGGCGAGGGTGCAAAGTGGACTCCCTTCTCCAAGACCCTGAACATTGTGGTCGATATCAAGGTAGAAGAGGGACTCAAACCTCACGAGCACGAAACAACAGTGCGTCTGGCAGGCTTAAAGGCCTCCGAACTGATCGGAGAGATCGCGAAAGATAGTTCTCCCGATGAAGTAAAGACCTACGAGATCGGCACGATGGCGGAGGAAAACAAGAAGTATCCCGACCTTCCGAAGGTGGTCTATGTCGAGATGTTGATCTCCCAAGGACTTCTGCACGACGGTTATATCTACGGTGTCAATTCTCAGCAAATCCTGCCGACACTGATCCATCCGAACGAAGAACTCGACGGAGCCGTCATCAGCGGAAACTGCGTTGCGGCTTGCGACAAGATCACAACCTACCAGCATCAGAACAATGCGGTCATTGAAGAACTCTACAAAAGACACGGAAAAGAAATCAACTTCCTCGGCGTCGTCCTCACTCCCGAACTTACGACACTTGAAGGAAAGTTCAGAACCTGCGACTATACGGCAAAGCTTTGCTACACCCTCGGTGCGGACGGAGTTATTGTCAGCGAGGAAGGATATGGAAATCCCGATTCCGACTTGGTTATGATTTGTTCACGTCTGGAAAAACTCGGTGTTAAGACTGTTTTGATCACCGACGAATGTGCGGGTTGGGACGGAATGAGCCAGCCTCTTGCAGATGTATCCAAGGAAGCCATCGCAGTAGTGTCTACCGGAAACGTAAGTCACGTCGTAGAACTGGAGAAGGCGGACAGGGTGCTCGGCAACGAAATGGCGATTGAGAACCTCGCCGGCGGTTGGGCAGGCTCCTGTGATAAAGAGACCGGCAAGATCAAGTGTGAGCTCAACGCTGTGATTGGAGCCACCTCGGAGATCGGTTATCACAATGCTACAATCGAGTTGAAATAGGAGGAGCGAAATGGAAAAGAAAATTTTGTACTATTTGAATCAGTTTTTTGGTCAAATCGGTGGAGAAGAGCAGGCGCACTATGCACCGACGCTTACAGAAGGAGCCGTCGGACCTGCAATGAAGTTTCAGCAGGATGTCGGCGATGCGGGAAAAGTTGTTGCAACACTGATCTGCGGAGATAACTACTTCAACGAGAACAACGAAGAGGCTCTTTCTTTCCTCAAAGAAGCAATTGAAGATATCAAACCCGATTTGGTCGTTGCCGGACCTGCCTTCAATGCAGGTCGCTACGGAATGGCTTGTGCAGGAGTTGCAGAGTATGCTTCCAAGGAACACGGCCTACCTGTAGTTTCCGGTATGTTTGAAGAAAATCCCGGCCTTACCGTCTCCCGTGCCTTCGCCTATGTCGTACCCACAGGAGCGGCGGCAGGAGATATGAGAAAAGCACTTCCCGCAATGGCAAAGGTCGCAAGAAAGGTCCTTCTCGAAGAAGAACTTAAGCCCGAAGCGGATGGATACTTCTCTCAAGGAAAGAGGGATACTGTGCTGGTAGAAGATATCGGAGCGAAGAGAGCGGTCGATATGCTTCTCAAGAGACTGAACAACCAAGAGTTTAAGACCGAGCTTCCCATGCCGGAATTCGATACGGTCGATCCGGCTCCTGCGATCAAGGATCTTTCAAAGGCGGTAATTGCTATTGTTACGACCGGAGGTATCGTTCCCGAGGGAAACCCCGACAGGATCCAATCGGCTTCCGCACAAAAATGGGGCAAATACGATGTTTCGCACCTCAATGAATTAAAAGGCGACTTCATCACGATTCACGGGGGCTATGATCCGGTGTACGCCAACGAATCTCCCGATAGAGTTGCTCCTTTGGATGTTCTGAAACAGATGGAGAAAAACGGCGAGATCGGAAAGGTCTACGACTTCTTCTATACGACGACCGGAACCGGAACAGCGGTAGGAAACTCCATCACCTTCGGAAAAGAGATCGGAGCGGAACTGAGGGAAAACGGTGTGGACGGCGTTATCCTCACCTCGACGTGAGGTACCTGCACACGTTGCGGTGCAACGATAGTAAAAGAGATTGAACGATACGGTCTTCCCATCGTACACATGGCTACCATTACAACCATCTCTCAATCCGTAGGTGCAAACAGGATCGTTCCGACAATAGCAATCCCTTATCCCGTAGGAAATCCCTCCTTGGAGGCTGCACAGGAAGTCCAATTAAGAGCAGATCTTGTCAAAAAAGCAGTCCATGCACTGGGTACGGAAGTAAAGGAAGTTACTGTTTTTAAATAAAAACATAGAGGGAGGTATACTTTTATGAGCAATGGAGAAAAAAGAGGAAGTTGGAACAGTAGATTCGGCTATGTTATGGCTGCTGCGGGATTTTCCATCGGACTTGGAAACATTTGGAGATTTCCCTACCTGGTAGGAACCATGGGTGGCGGCGCATTTGTTCTGGTATATATCTTGATTATTGCGTTAATCGGTATCCCCTTGTTCTTCATGGAGGTAGCTCTGGGACGAAAAACTCAGCTCAACCCCGTTGAAGGAATGAGGAGTCTTACAAAAAAAGGAAGCCCCTGGGTCCTGTTCGGCTGGTTCGGCGTCATCTCCGCCTTCTTTATCTTGACCTACTACATGCAGATTATGGGATGGATCATCTCCTATGCGTTAAAGATGATCTCCGGTCAACTCTCAGGCTTGAGCCCGGAAGGATATGCCGATGTCTTCCATGGCTTTATGGCAAGCCCCGGCTCTCTGGCCCTCTTTACCGTCATAGGGATGCTCGTTGTAGGAATCATCTCTTCTATGGGCCTCAACAGCGGTTTGGAAAAAGCGTGCAGCTTTATGATGCCTGCCCTGTTCATTATGATTGTTTTGATTGCAATTCGTTCCTTGACACTGCCCGGAGCGGGTGAAGGATTGAAGTGGTATTTGACCGTCGATTTCAGTAAAATAAACGGAAAAGTTTTTCTAACCGCCTTGGGTCAGACCTTCTTCTCCATCGGTATTGCCAGCGGAGGAGGATTTATCTACGGGAGTTACTTAAAAAAAGACAGTAACATCCCTTCCGATGCCCTTATGATCATCGGTTTTGATACCCTTGCGGCATTATTGGCAGGTCTTATGATCTTCCCGGCGATCTTTGCCTTGGGATTGGAGCCGAATTCAGGTTCAAGCCTGCTGTTTATCACGATGTCGAATCTCTTCTCCGAGATTCCTCTGGGACAGTTTTTTGGAAGTTTGTTCTTCCTTCTCCTGTTCTTTGCAGCACTGACTTCAGCACTCGGATACTTGGAGCCGATTGTATCGACCTTGTCGGAAGTCGGAAAAATGGACAGAAAAAAAGCGATTTGGATCTCCTTGGCAGCGATCTTTATCATAGGATTTCCAAATATTATGTCTCATGGTCCGTGGCAGCATATCAAAATTATGGACAAGGCCATCTTTGACTTTACAGACTTTCTGTCGGGAGATATCATGATGCCCCTAGGTGCCATCATCCTGAGTTTGTTTACCATCTTCGTATGGAAATTTGACAACTTTAAGATGGAAGTAAACCGAGGTGCGGGAAGCTTCAAGGTCGAAAACTACTGGAAACCCGTAGTTTTAGGACTTGTTCCTATTGCTTTGATTATTATCTTTATTAAGGGACTGGGCATTATCTAAGACCCCGAGTCCTCCAACAACATTCCATAAGTGGAAAAAGACTTGTCCCCTCCGACAAGTCTTTTTCTCTGCCTGTATCATACCCTCTGCTCATTCTCTCATTAACATTAAGGAGATACCGTATGATTCTCATAAAATCAATGTTGTATGAAGGATGGAATTTTTGAAAACATTAATTTGACAAACTTTCGTATTTTATAAAATCAAAGAAAAAATCAGGAGTTTGCCGTTGTGCAGTGTTTCCTTAAAACTATTATCCGGTTAAATAAGCAATAATAAAAGAGAGCGGCTCCTTATTACTTCAGCAAAGAATCCGGATTTCGGTAAAAATTGAGATACTTCTTGTCTTCCCCTTCAAAGTAACGCAGTCCGACCTTTTTCACAAGTTGTTTCCACAGCTCCAATGCTTCCTGATACTCCTGTGTCTCAAAATGATACTTAGCCTTCATATGAAAGAGTTCGGTATCGAAGTTGTGAAGTTCATCGTTATTTTCGATCATTCTATCCAGCCACTTCTTCGCTTCTTCCGCTTCTCCATGCTCCAAACAGATACAAAACGCTCCCTTTGCCACTGTATAACCTTGGTTCCACTGAGACTTGGGGTCAGGAAATACCTTCCAACCTTCCTCAGCAAGAGAAGCAAATTGCTTAAACTCTCCTTCTCTCGCAAACTGCCCTGCCTTCCGAAAGTACTCGACCGCCTTCTGAAATACGTCCTGTTCCAACAATGCCATAACTCTTCCCCCTATTTCAAAAATAATACCTGTCCCACAAATTTAAACAGTTCAAACATATAATCACATTGTAACAGATAAAGGTTACCATACAACCTCATGATGATATGCTAAAAAGGCAGCTCCTCCAAAAATATAAAACTTGCCGCAACAAGGATCGTCACCCATATAAAGATCACCCTCCAAAATGTAAGAACGTCGTATTCCATGACCTGAGTATGAAGACCGGAGTTCTCAAAAAACCTCCTTGTGTCCTCCATGTTCTTTATCACTTTTCGAGGAGGGTATTGATCCGCAAAAGAAAGGTATTCGGGATAGAGAAGTTTGATCTTTGTCCCGTCCTTCCTCTCAATCCTCAGATGGAGACAGGGGTAGAAATGGTATTCATACAAACTCAGCCTCGGAAAAACAGTGATCTTCTCTATCTCATCGACGGAAATATGTTCCCTGGGATACCTCTTCAGATAAAGCAAGCCGTCTACAATTTCAAACTCCCTCTCGGCAAAGTCCTCTTCCAAACGAACAGGCTTCTTCTTTCCTCCAAAAAATACAAACAGAGATACTATCGAAACGACAGTAAAGATAATATCAGCCATCCTTTTCCCCTCTTTCTTTTTAATACTACTCTTCCTTTGAGTTGTGGATATAAACAATCTGTGCCCCATAGAAGATAAACTGATTTTTCGTGGGTTGAAAACAGATATATCCATACTTCTATTGGAGAATAGTATAAAACCCTTCAAACTTCAATCTTCCGATCATAACAAGTACACCCCTCGACCCTCCATACCGATATCCACTTCATACTATTAAGTGTTCTTATATCCACAACAACAAACATTTATTTTGTCATATACTAAGAGACATTCACATCGATAATTCAAATGGAGAGCAGTACGGATCGTTTCGGTCGTTTGTGCTCCGCCGACATCGCTTTTCTTATTGCAGAGCGGATATCTTCTCCACAGTTCCATAAGGTTTCGTCATCGACCTTATCCGTACCGTTTTCATCTATACCCTTCTTCCCTATTGCAACAAACATGGTATAATAAAAAGAAAAAAGGAAGGTGAACCCATGCCCCTTCAAATGATAAGAAACGACATTACGAGGATGTCAGCGGATATCCTTGTCAATACAGCCAATTCCGAGCCCCGTTTTTTTTGCAGGAACGGACTCCGCCATCTATAAGGCAGCGGGCAAGGAAGCTCTGCTCGAAAAAAGAAAGGAACTCGGCTACATCGCTCCGGGAGAGATCGGCGTAACTCCCGCCTTTGCCCTTCATGCACGCTATATCATCCATGCGGTTTCCTCCCCGTGGAAGGGTGGAAGTCACGGAGAAGAGCTTATCCTGCGAAACTGTTACCGAAAAAGTCTGGAGAAGGCCCTCGAACTCGATTGCAAGAGTATCGCCTTTCCCCTGCTCTCCTCCGGAAACAACGGCCTTCCCAAGGGTCGAGCCTTACAAATCGCACTCTCCGAGATCGGCGATTTTCTCTTTGCCCATAGTCTCCATGTGTACCTGGTCGTCTTCGACAGGGAAGCCTTTGTCCTCTCCGAACAACTCTTTGATAAGGTAGAATCGTTTATCGATGAGCATTATGTGGATAAGATCGGACTCTCCATAAATGAAAGCGAGTATGAGAATCGTCTGAGAGAAGTTCCCGCCCCGGGTTGGCTCCCCGCCGACAAGGCAAAGACTTCGGAAATAATATTCCATCACAAAGTCGAAGAAGCAACGTTCAAGCAAGGAACTCTCGAGAAAGAGCCCGACTTCGATACTCCTCTGGGAGAAACCTTCCAACAAAGGCTGTTACGGCTTGTCGATGAACATCAAATGACCGATGTCGAAGTTTACAAAAAGGCGAACATCGACCGCAAACTCTTCTCCAAGATCCGTTGCAATATCGACTACAAGCCGACCAAAAAGACCGCCGTCGCCCTTGCCGTCGCCTTGGAGCTCGACCTTGACGAGATGAAGGATCTGCTCTCGCGGGCGGAACTGGCCTTCTCTCCGAGCAGTCGTTTCGACTTGATCATCGAATACTTCGTCGGTCAAGGCATCTACGATATTCACACCATAAACTCCGTTCTGTTCAAATACGACCAACAGACCCTCGGTGTTTAATACTATTATCCCTTCGAGTTGTAGATATACACAATCTGTAGCCCCTAGAAGATAAACAACTTCGTGATCGAAAAACGATATCTCCATACTTCCATTGGAGAATCGTATAAGGAGGAGGTTTGTAAGAAGGGCGGTCTGTTCCGCCTCCCGTTTCAATCATCTGACGAGAATGATATCTCGAAGCCCACCAATAATTCAAATAGACAGTTTGATCGGATCTGCATATCATTGTTCCCCATCGAAAAAGCCTTCCCGATACCGGAGGCTTTTTTCGATGCGTTTTTTCTTCCTATTCGATCACAAGGATGATTCCTTCATCGACCGTTTTGTTGTAGACGTGTTTTCCTATAATCTTCCTCAAGGATCTGATGTCGACCTCCTCCGTGGCTGCAAACTCCAGGTAACAGGTCTTGGACTCGGCGAGGTTGATGTCTTCGTAGAAGTCCGTGATATGGCAGTAGAACTCATCCAACACATCCTCCAAGGGATACTGGGAGATATCGTCTGCAAACGCTCCCTCTCCATACTCTTCTTCCTGCTCAAACGACAGGGAAGTTACATAGAGAACTTCTTCAGCCTCCCTGTACTCGTAAATCCCCTCTTCGATCTTTCGATACTTGGTTTCATCTTTATATTTCTGTGCCTGATAATTTCTGATCTCTTTCATTTGTCGGTTCTCCTTTTCTCTTCGATATTTGTCGCCCGACAGGCGACCACTCTTTCTTCTTCCCATGCTAAACTTAATCTATCAAATAGGGAAGTCATACTATATCTATTCAAATTGCCCGATCGTGCAGCTTGAATCCTATGATCGCTCAAACCGTTTCCGGTTATGCTATTGTCCGTTAGAATGGACGGGGCGAATGCTTTGAGACATATGATCAGCCAAATTGTTTTTCGGAAATTGTATATTCTGTTTTCCCGACATTTCAAACGGAGAACAGGATCACAACATTCGATATGTTGCACAAACAGGGATACTTCAACTGTAATCTTTAAGGTTGAACCGCCTTGGCAGTCCATCTGCCTGAATGATCTATACTATTGTCCGTTAGAACTGACAGGTTGAATACTTCGGATCGTAATCCAAACGGTTTTTCGGTAATGATACTTCTGTATACCCGGCATTTCAAACGGAGAGCAGTATTACCCTTGTATTCTATTATCGATCGAACCGGTATCGTTCTTTGGATCTCTTATACGCCGGATATTTCGAGCAGATCCCGATGTCCGATCGAAATACGGCAGTGCAAACCGCATATAGAGACAACGGCGGTTCAGGCGATCCTAGAGAACGCCGGCAAAGCAAAAACTAATACTACTATTCTTTTGAATAGTGGATATAAACAATCTATGTCCCATAGAAAACAACATAGTTTTTCATCATCGAAAAATAGATATATCCGCACTTCTATTCAAAAATAGTATAAGGCAATACCGCACAAATGCAAAATATTGATTTTCTTATGGATTTGTAAAAAAAGAATTCTGTTAAATCAATGTTTTTAAGAAATTCATTATTCCTTTAAAAGCGATGTTACGATAATTTTTTAAATTATGCAGTGTTTCCCTAAACTTATAAAGAAGGTAGTTTTTGACACTGCCGCAAATAACTAAGGAGGTAATCAAAATGAAAAACCTATTGACCGAAGTTGTATTTATCCTGGATCGCAGCGGTTCTATGGGAGGTCTGGAACAAGACACCATAAAAGGCTACAACTCTCTGATTAGAAAACAGAAGGATGAAGAAGGAAGACTCCTTCTGTCTACCGTACTCTTCGACCACGTATCCGAGGTCCTTCACGATCGGATCGATCTGAAGGAGGCTCCCCTTCTTACTTCAAAGGACTACTTTGTCAGGGGCTCCACCGCCCTTCTCGATGCCTTGGGCTCCTCGATCCGCCACATCGGAAACATCCACAAATACTGTAAAAAGAAGGATCGCCCCGATAAGATCCTCTTTATCATCAACACCGACGGTTACGAAAATTCCAGCGTCCTCTACAGCTTCGATCAGATACGAAAGATGATAGAGCGCCAAAAAAGCCGTTACGGCTGGGAGTTTCTCTTCCTCGGTGCAAACATCGATGCCATAGCCACCGCAAGAAGGTTTGGGATCGATGCCGACAGGGCGGTGGACTACCACTGCGATGAGAGAGGGGTGGAACTCAACTACTCCGTACTCTGTGAAGCGGTTTCAAGCTTCAGACTCAAGAGCGAGATCGCTCCGGAATGGAAGGCAAATATCGAAAAAGACTACCGTGACAGAAAACCCGGATCACGGAGATAAGCACCCGAACCGTCCCCTGTTACCCCAATGTCGACAGTAAACCCGTCCCGGTGCACTGACATATTGATATTTAGGGCAACACCGCACAAAGAGATATCTTGATTTTCCTATAAATCCGAAAAATATAGAAGTCTTTTTAAATCAATACTTTCAAGATTCCCATCATTCATATGGAATCGGTTTTATGATGCTCTCTCAAATCATGCGGTATTTCCCTTGTTAAGCACCGACAGGGATATCCGCTTCTTCAACACCATCTCTTTACAAGGAAGATACGCTCCGGTCTCTATTTGATGCCGGAGCTGATTCCTATCTGCCTTTTTTCCGCTACGGTCAGCTTTCTTCCCTTACATAATTGTTCCACTTCTTTGCGTGTTTCTTCTTCTCCAAGAATTGTATATACGGCAGTTCCTCTGTAATTCCTGTTCTTTTCGGGATTCGATGTGGAGTAGGAACTGTAAAAATACTGATCCGTCGCTATGGTCTTTCCGTCAGGGCTCAAGTAGGCATTGATCCTGTAATCCCTAAGGGAAGGTCTGAATGTCATCAACAAGCCTCCCGTCTTAAAATCAACGACATAGCACACCCTATCCACATGATTGTTGCGTACCATAAGCAGGATGTCACTGTTCTCGTTATACAAGTTGACATCCCCAAAGTCTACGGGTGTATCCGAGCAAGCCTCATCCAACTCAAAAAGCTCCATCCCCTTCTTCTTTGTCCATCGATAGGTTGCGTTGTTGTGAAGTCCGCGAACTTCCAATTCTCCGCCTTCTCCCTCGGCATAGAGTGCTTCCCCGGGTATTTTATCGATTAACTCTCCCGTTTCCATACTATAGAGATCCGAGGTTCCCGAAATACGGTTGATGATAAAGGTCTTGCCGTCTTTGGAGATCATGATCCGGTAGGACGTTTCCTTGATATGGTCGTAGGTCTTGACGACCTTTGCACTCTGTACATCTACAATCCTAAGACCCGCAGCCTCCCCCGAGATCAACAGTTGCTTTGAATCGGGTGTAAACACAAAGCCTACGTTCGGCAACGACAACGGTATATATTCACTCTCGTCCTTCTCTACATCGTAAAGTTCGATAAAGTATTTCTCCATGCTCTCGCTCGACATAAATCTCGAAATAATACGAGCTATATAATTGCCGTCATTGGATATTCTATAGCTCCTCACTTCCGAAATAAAGCCTCTGAATGCAATATCCTTCAGCCCGATCTTTCGAGACTCACCATGCACATCTTCTGAAACACTGAAGTTTGTTCCATCGTGAAAGAGGATCTTGGATGCATCCTGCGAAACGGAAATGATCTGTGCAGGAATCTCTCCACCCGACAATTTGGAGTTTACATCGATAATCTTTATAATCTGGTTTTCGTGAGCACTCGTGACTACCTTGTTTCCGTCAGGCAAAAACTGTATTTCGGTAGGGATCCCTCTTCCGTAGTTCAGATCCTTCTCAATAATGGCACCGTCTCTCCATATCGATATCTTCTCATTTTCGGATGCGACAAGGATGGTATTGCTCTCCTCATTGTAGGCAAATCCTTTGAGATTGCTCCCTCCAAAATAGATGTTCTCTTTTTCTTCACCCGTCCTTCCATCCAGGATATTGACCGAAGTACCGCTCTTTAATATCAGTTTGTCTCCATCGGCACTTTCGAGCAAAAAACCTGTAATAGACTTGATATCGGCAATGTGCGCTTGTCGAAACAGAAGTTTTTTGTCCCTGAGACCGAACTTGAGCAACTCTCCTCCCGCCTCGGCGATTACACTCTTTTTATCCTTAGAGTACCTTGCCCAAGTGTAACGGAGCTCCACCTCTTGCACTCCGCTGTTAAGCTCAATCTTGTCGTTGATACGAGGATAGATCTCTATAATCTCTCCCGTCTTTAAGTTCCGCCTTGTCAACTGTTCCGGAACATCTTCTTCCAATACGATCAATACTTCATTCCCGCTATCGTGCATATCCGCAAAACTTATGGGGCGATCGATCGTCAACTTTGCATATTCGCTCCAATCTTTGGAATTGTAGACCGAAAACATATACTCGTTTTGACTGAGAGAAATATGAAACAGCTTTTCTCCGTCGGAAGAAAACCTCGTCATCATAGGAATACCTGGAATTTCAAGAGTTTTGATCTGCTTACCCGTCTCAAAATCGTACACGATGACCTTCTGATCGAAGGAAGACGACACCAGAAGTTTTCCATCCGGAGAAAAAGCGGAAAACTTTACCTGTTCGGTGTGTCCCGAAAAGGTCTTGAGAAGTTGTCCGTTCTCGGGATCGGAGACTGCCAACTCGTTGTTTCCCAAGCCATAGGCAAGATATTTTCCGTCTTTGCTGAGTGAAAAGAACGTCAGCTTGTTCTTCGTAGGTATCGTTGTCAACATTGAAGCTCCCATATGATAGATGGAATTGTTGAATATTGCCTGTTCCTGCAACTTCAACGCCTCAAAATGCTCCATATCCGGTTTTATCGGTTTCATTGCCTCCTGCGCAACAAGTACCGCCTTAATGCTGTCCCCGTTATTCAAAAGATCTCTTGACGTCTTCATCAATATCGACGCATTGGACTGAACCGCGACCTGTCTTGCCGCCTCGGCCTTCCGATAAGCCCCCCACATAAAAACGCCGAACACCAGCAGGATGGCTGCCGTGATCGAAGCAATCGAAAACATCAGGCGGTTCTTTCTCTCCTTATCTCTTTGCTTCAAGTCGCCGAAAGAACAACCGAGGATGGTCGCCATGATTCGATATTTCTCCGTTTTAAGAAGAACGACAGCTTCCCCGGTGAGTCTCTTCAAAGTTGCTCTGTCGTTGTTCTCAAGCTCTTCATAACCTACAAAATCGTCTTGAAGAACTCGGTCGGGACGAATGTCTGCCGCCAAAATATCCTGTAAGAGTGCTTCGCGACCTTCTACGACCTTTCGCCTGAGTTCCTTCAACTCGTTGGGAAAAGACTCTCCCGGCTCCCCCTCGATTAGGAGAGGAATAATTCTGTTATCTCCGTGTAACTTGCGGAAAGTACGGATCTCCTTGAGACACCATTCCGAGAGTTTCAATCTTTTGGAGCAGATCACAATCAGATACTTGCTGTTTTTGAGAGCATCCTCAATGGAATCGCTCAGATCCCTTGCGGCAAGTTCCTCCCTGTCACGAAATACCCTGAACCTTGGACGTCTTCCTCCGGTATTAAACTCTTTGGGAGCCTTGAAGGTCTCTATCATCTCATGAAGAGCCTGAGCAATACTCTGATCGGGCTCAACATGCCTGTAACTTATAAAAGCATCATACTTATAGGACTTCTCCTTGTACTCCGATGCCGCCTGAACGATTCCATCCTGCGTAATACGTTGTTTTGTTTCCTTACTCATTCCTATCCTCCTCGGAGAAAAGTGCAAAGGTTGCAATCAAGTCATACTCAGGATGGCAGACCTCAAACTTTTCTCCTATTACCACATTCCAATCCTCAATCAGACAGGGATGGGTCTTATTTTTTTCATCTTTGACCTCTCCGTACTTAAAATTCATGGCATAATAACTGTTACACCACCTCTTGTGCTCCAAACGAGCCAAGAAATCCAAGACGGGATGTCTGTCCAGATAAAGTCTGAACTCTTTTTGGAACTCCTCCTTCGAATTCTTGTGGATCTCTTCGAGAAACTTGAACTCTTCAAAATATCCATTTAACATTCTCTTGAGTTCTTCATCGGTTTTAGCCGGATATAAACTTCGAAGAATCTCTTCCTTGACCCTCGCATGGGATGCAGAGGCTCGCGATGAGTTCTTCTTTGTCTGCGAGAGTTCGCTCCATTCACTTCCGTCACCCATCCCCACTAGGGAAGAGGCACGATTATAGTTGTGGTTGAAATCCTTCGCCTTCTTATCAAGATAAGTTCGGATCAGGATATCCTCGGTCATCACTTCTTTGATGTCGCCAAAGATACGAATCTCTTCTCGCCCTTTGGGCAGAAGAGGTTTGAGATCGACTCCCGACAGATTCCGAAACACTTTGGGTACATCCGAAAAATATCGATCGACCACATTAAGACAGCTCAATGCTCCTATCGTATCTTCCGTAAGAAAGAAGATTGCTGTAAAAGGGCTTCCTTCACTCCAACTTCTAAGCAGTTTTTCAAAGTATCGATATCGGATATCCGCCGAAATCGCTTCGATCTCCAAAGCCTCAAGAATCTCTTCCTTCCTCGAAAGAAAGTCTGCCATCTTGGCTTCTCCATCTTTATCCACAACGGTAACCCGTATCTTTTTCCCCGTTGTCAACACCGCATCGTTGACAAGATGGCTCAAAAGCGGTGATAACAGTTCGTTGGCTCCCAAGATCAAAAACCTCGTCTGCCCGAAAGCCTCTTCGATCGACTCCACGCTAAGGTTCTTCTCTCGGGAGATCTCACCCAACTTCCTGAATTCCGATCTCAAAATGCCGTTTTGTGTTCCTATCTCATCCATGAGAAGACGCACCGACAGTTCATTCCGATTAAAGGGGATGATGTCCACGCCGGACAGGGAGGCCTCTCTCCTCTTTTCCTGGTTGACGATTTCTTCCAGATAGAGCGGAACCGATGAAGACTTACACTGAATATAACAATTGATCTCACTCTTCGGTCTCAATTTTCGAATGATACGGATAAAGAGAGCATAGTTCTGCAGGTCGTCTGCGGACGCAAAAATCATCGCCTTGACCGAATTGATCTTGATCTCCCTGAGAAAAGACTCCACCTCTTTAGGAGAAGCGTAATCGAAGTCGATAAGGTGGACCGCTACGCCGCTTTTTTCATACTGTATTTTCCACTCCGATGCAATAGGATTTTTGCAGACTAGAGAGATTTGATACCCCTCCGATCTTCCCAGAAGGTTATGGATGAGAGCATCGGCTTCGTCGGTTTTTTCAAAGATCACAATATGCTTTTTGCTCAAGCGATTCTTGAGAGAGTTTCGAAAGTGAAATACAGCATTTGTGATCTTGGTAAGCACCAAGGCCGATGTCAAAACAGGTGCAAGCCACTTGGCGATTTCGTAAGAAACCGATGTATCCGCTTCCGGCGAGAGCGGAGCAACAAACAGGAACATCTTGATCATTCCGTACAAAACAGCGGATAAGACCTTCCACGGCTGTTCAATCGCCGCACTGTAGTAGGAATACAGTCCATGAAACCCCAGTATTAAGGCAAGCACAAACAAGACCAAAGACAATTTCTTTTTATAATACTTCCAATTTTCTCTCATACCGCACCTCTTCCTTCCCATCACAAATCATTTTCTCTCGGAACAGTTCAATCATCTTTTATTCAAACCGGCTTCATCCCATATAAAACGCCTCTCCATTATATCATTTTTTACACCTCGGAAACACAATTGTAGCATTTTTGAAATACGAGACCCGACTTTTCTTACATTTTGATTGAATATGCTTCAACTCACTCGAACCGATATCTTTTCTTCCACACCTTGACAAGATGGAAAAACCGAACTATAATAAAAATATAGACCGACTGTCAGTCTAAAAATTGGAGGATGATACTATGAGCAAAAAAAAGGATCAAATTTTAGATATTTCACTGTCTCTTTTTCTTGAGAAGGGCTTCGACAAGACCTCGATCACCGATATCCTGGAGAAGTCCGACATCGCCAGAGGCACTCTCTACTACCACTTCGAATCCAAGGAAGCCATTATGGATGCAATCATTGAAAGAACGGGAGAAAAAATAATGTCGGAGCTCGAGGGCATCGTCGAGGACAGGTCCCTCTCCTCTTACGAAAAACTCTTCTCCCTGTTTCTTACAATGAATATGAGGAGTCTTTCGGGAGGAAGTCAGATGATCGACTACCTCAACCAACCGCAAAATGCCCTCTTTCACGAGAAGAGCAATCAGATGATTATCGAGAACGCCTCTCCTCTGTTGGGCAGGATTATCCGCCAAGGCAGGGAGGAAGGCATATTTGAAACCTCCTTTCCCGAGGAGACCGCCGAGATCATCCTGATTACGGTCAGCGGTTTTTTGGACAGTCAGTACCTTAGTGTGAGCAAGGAAGAACTCGAAAAGCGTTCCTCCGCCCTGCTCTACAACATAGAGAGGATGCTCGGAGCAAAAGAAGGCAGTTTTTCGCAGTTCAGGACTTTGATGATCGAAGAAAGCAAGGGTGAGGATCATGAGTCGAAGTTATAAAAAATTTCTCCTCCTGTGTTTCGCAGGTCTGGTATCCGCGACAGGTTCGGGGATGACCTCCTTTGCCCTCGGAGTTTACATCTACAAAAAAACACTCCTCAGCAGTATGGCGGGTCTGCTCCTACTCGCAGGTTTTTTGCCCGGACTTTTGCTCGCTCCCGTCTCCGGAGTCTTGGCGGATCGCTATGACCGCAGACTCCTTATGATGGCGGGGGACGGCCTTTCGATGACGGGTGTACTGATCGTTTTGACCTCGGTCAGCATTTTGGAGGGAAGTGCTCTGATTTTCGGGATTACAGTAGGAGTTGCCGTAAGCTCCGCCTTTTCCTCCCTGGTCGAGCCCGCCTTTCGGGCAACGGTCTCCGACCTCTTGGAGAAGGAAGAGTATTCGAAGGCGAGCGGAATGATGCAGCTGGTCTCAAGTGCCCGCTACCTCCTTTCGCCGGTCCTCGCAGGCCTTGTTCTAAGCCTTTGGGGAATCCGCACGATCCTCATCCTGGATCTTATGACCGTCCTCCTCACCCTGCCGATCACCCACTTCGTCAGACGGGAAATGAAGACGACAAGAAAGATCAGCCCTCCTTGCTTTAAAGAGGAGTTTCGCACAGGCTTGAGACTGATCTGTGATAAAAAAGGAATCCTCCTCCTCGTTTTGTTCGGCATCCTGGTATCCTTCTGTCTGGGAACGATTCAAACCCTTATGACACCGATGATCCTGGCCTTTGCAGACGAAAGTTTCTTGGGATTTTCGACAACCTTTTCCGCCTGCGGGATGTTGGCAGGAGGTCTGTTCTTAAGCACCATAAGGCTAGACAAAGGTTTCTCCCGTATCTTGGGTATCTCCCTCTTCTTTATCGGTGTTTGTATGGTCGGTTTTTCCGCAAGGGAGGAGAGGATCTTTATTTGCGTATTCGGCTTCCTGATCTTTGCGGCCCTTCCCTTTGCCAACACCGCCATCGACTATCTTGTGCGAACCAACATTGAGGCGGAAAATCAGGGCAAGGTTTGGGGGCTGATCGGCCTCATTTCGCAAGCCGGCTACATCGTCGCCTATGCCGTTGTCGGAGTCTTGGTCGACCTCGTCGGTAAGCCTCTGCTCATGGAAGGAGGCATCCTCTCCAAAAACCTCGGTCAACTCATCGGGGTCGGAGAAGGTCGCGGAGCCGCCTTGTTCATCATTTCAGCCGGAGTTTTGCTCTCTATAAGTGCGGCAACGCTCTCTCAAAAGCATGAGATCAAAGAATTGGAGGAAGACCATGTATTGGAAGCTGTTTAAAAATGACATCAAACACAACCTTTTGCAAATCTTTAATATTGCATTCTTCATTATGTTGTCGGTCGCTTTTCTCTCAGCCGCAGGACAGTTGGCTCTGCAACTTGCGACCTCGATCGACCGTTTATTTGAAGAAGCGAAGACCCCCCACCTTCTTCAAATGCACACGGGAGAACTCGATGAACTGCGTATGCAGGACTTCGTCAACTCCCATCCTGAGATCGAAGACTATCAGGTCCTCAACTTTTTGAACATCGACAACAGCCTTCTGTCCTTCCAGGAAGAAAGTTTGAAGGACTCCGTCTACGACAACGGTTTTTCGGTCCAAAGTCCCAACTTTGACTACCTTTTGGATCTGAAGGGCGAACGGATCGAGGCGAAGGAAGGCGAGGTGTATGTTCCTGTTTTCTACCGAACCTCGGGGCTTGTAAAAGAAGGCGATGTCCTAAACATAGCGAAACACAAACTGAAAGTGGCCGGTTTCGTCAGGGATTCTCAAATGAACTCTTCTCTGTCGGTCTCCAAACGATTTATCGTCCACGAGAAAGATTATCGAGAGATCGAAGAACTGGGCACCTTGGAATACCTCATCGAATTTCGCCTAAGAGATGTAAGCAACTCCTCCCTCATCGAAACCGCCTACACACAGGAAAAACTCGAGGCTGAAGGACCTCCGTTTATGACCTATTCCCTGTTCAAGATCGTCAATGCCTTCTCGGACGGAATTACCATATTTACCCTTGTACTCATCGGAATCCTAATCATCGGCATCTGCCTCCTGTGCATCCGTTTCAGCCTCCTGGCAAATTTGGAGGAGGACTACAGGGAACTTGCCGTACTCAAGGCCATCGGTCTTCCTCTTAAGGACATCAAAAATATATTTCTGGGCAAATACATTTTTATAGCGGCTACGGCGAGCATTTTTGGCGTTCTTCTCTCCTTCCTTATCCGTATCCCCCTGCTTGAGAATATGAAGATGTTTTTTGGAGAGACAAAGATCGGACTCAAAGATATCCTTGCCGGCCTGACTCTCGGAGCGGTAGTCTTTTCCGTTATCCTTTTCAGTATGAACAAGCTTGCCGACCGCCTCAAACGTCCCCTATCCGAAATCGAGGAAGAAGGTTCTTCTCCAAAGGTACTCTCGGCTCTTCCTCGTACTCTTCACCTGGCGTTCAGCGACCTCTTCTCTCGCAAAAAGGTCTATTTGACGATGGCAACGGTATTCGTACTTTCCGTCTTTATCCTGACCCTACCGATGACGATGTACTCCACCATTTCAGACAAAAGTTTCGTCAACTACTTGGGTCTGGGCAACTACGACATCCGGATCGACATCTCCGGCCTCAAGGGAAAAGAATCTGAGATCGACCTCCTTCTTGAAGAACTGAGCAGAGAGGAGGACATCGAAAGCTTCGAAGTGTTCAGAGGAAGCCGGATCGACTACAAAACCGAAGCGGGAAGTCTCGAAAAAATGTGGATCGACTTCGGAGATCACGAACGTTTCCCGATCAAGTATATCGATGGAAGAGCCCCCATAGGAGAAGAGGAGATATCGCTGTCGAAGTTAAAGGCGGACGACTTGTCAAAAAAAGTCGGAAATATCCTGACCTTTGTTGTAGACGGGAAGGAAAAACAAGTCCTTATCTCCGGCATCTTCTCCGATCTCACCAACGGCGGAAAGAACGCCAAGGCGAACTTTAAGACCGAAGATGCGGAGGTGATAAGACTGATTGTTCCAATCGTACTGAAACAAGGTGTTTCGGCAAATGAATTTATACAAGGGTATCGTACCCGCCACCCCTTTGCAAAGTTCTCGGATACCAAGACCTACCTTCAACAGATTTTCGGCAACACGATTTCAATGGTCAGAATCATAACTCAGGTCGCCCTTGCAGCATCCATCCTGCTGATTTTTCTGATTGTGACCCTGTTTATCCGTATGATCTACCTCAAGGACCTCGGACAAAATGCTCTTTTGAAATCGATCGGCTTCAGCGACCGTGAACTTCGCAGACAGTACCTGATCAAAACGGGAACCGTTCTGGTTTTGGGAATAACACTGGGAAACCTCCTGTCTTGGAGTATCGGAGATCGTCTGGGATCCGCCGTCCTGTCCATGATCGGAGTGCACGGGGTGGAATTTATCAGAGACCCTCTGTTTTCATACCTTCTTGTTCCGCTCGTGCTATTGTTTTCGGCAATGGCTGCAGTAAGGTTCGGAATCAAAGGACTGACCCATATCGATATTGCTCAATCTCTAAAGGAGGATGTATCATGATGATTTTAACAGGAACAAATATAAGAAAAACCTATCGAAACTCCGATATTGAAGCGCAGGTCCTGAAGGGGATCGATATCGAACTGAAAGAGGGAGAATTCGTCTGTATCATGGGAAGATCCGGTTCGGGAAAATCCACCCTTCTCAACGCCCTGTCGACCTTAGACCGCTTCGATGAAGGAGAGGTCCAATTTGAAGGAACAAGGATTTCGCAACTCTCTGATGAGAAAGCCTCTAAGCTACGACGAGAATCCTTCGGATTTGTGTTTCAACTTCCCAAAATGGTTCGAAACCTCAGCATCCTGGACAATATTATCCTTCCATCGACCCTCTATGCGAAGGACAAGCAGGGAGCTATCTCAAAGGCAAGAACTCTGATGAGGAGGGTAGGTATTGAAGACCTCGCGGACAAAAAGAGCTCCCAAGCCTCCGGAGGTCAATTGCAAAGAGCGGGCATCTGCCGTGCCCTTATCAACGACCCCAAACTCATCTTTGCCGACGAGCCTACGGGAGCCTTGGACTCCAAGAGCGGACAGGAGGTACTCGAACTGTTTTCAAGTCTCCGCTCCGAAGGAAGGACCCTCCTCTTGGTCACGCACGATATCAATGTCGCTGTAAGGGCGGATCGTGTCGTCTTTATGAAGGACGGACTCCTGCATAAAGAGGTAAGACTCGGCACGGATGAAGAAGACAATTTGTCTCTGATCCAAGATGCCCTCCATCAACTGTAGGTGTTTCTTAGCAGAGAGATGTATAGGCAAACGAAGTGTATAAACTTAAAATTTTAATCAAACCATATAAAGAAAGTACCGCACCAAGACACAAAATGACTTTTCTTTTGTTTTACGATTTATAGAAATCTTCTAAAATGAGAAGTTTCAGAAATGTGTTTATCCAAGACAAAATGAATTTCTTCTGTTTTTTGGAATTATGCGGTGTGTTCTAAAAAAAAACAAAACCGCAAGTGGATCTAAGGTTCGGATCCATCTGCGGTTTTATACTTTTTTACTATGCGATATCTCCCGTCTTATACAAACTCACCTCTCATCCGCGGAAATATCGTACTTATACATTTCTCTCTGGAGGGTCTGCCTCGGAACATCGAGCAACCTCGCCGTTGCCGATACATTCCATTCCTGTTTTCGTAAGGCTCGGCATATCAGATGCTTTTCATATTGTTCGACCATCTCCTTCAAAGAAGATATCCGAATCTCACCTGTAACATCTACAGACTCGGTCGAACAGTTACAGGATAATCTCTCTTCGACATCCTTCCACTCCAGGACACTGCTGTCCTTGTGAACCACGCTCATTCCGTAGACGATGATATGTTCCAGTTCTCTTACATTTCCCGGCCAATCATAAGCTTTCAGCCTGTCGAGCAACTCCTTCGATATATACTGTATGTTCTTTTGAAAGGTCTTGTTGTGTTTGTTGATATAATACTTTACAAAGTGTTCGATATCTTTTTTTCTCTTGCGAAGAGGAGGTATCTCAATGGACATCATGCTTAATCTGTGATAGATATCCCTCCTTATCCTGCCCTCCTCTATCGCCCTCAGAGGATCTATGTTCATCGAGGTGATGATCCTGACATCGACACTCTTTGACTCCTCATCTCCCAAGCTCCTGAAACAACCGTCCTGAACAACTCGCAAGAGTTTGGACTGAAGATAAAGAGGCATGGAGTTCAACTCATCGAGAAACAGCGTTCCTCCGTCAGCCAATTCCAACAGTCCCTTGTTATCCGTTGCTCCGGTAAACGCCCCTTTAGACGTTCCGAACAGAACACTTTCAAGAAGGGTGTCCGGAATCGCCGCACAGTTTTGGGCAATAAACGGCTTATCCTCCCTGATACTCGCATTATGGATTGCTTGAGCAAAGACCTCCTTGCCTGTTCCGGTCTCTCCGTATATCATCACGGGAAGATCACAGGAAGCGACGACGGGGATGTATTCCTTTGCAAGTTTCATCCTCTCATCCCTTGCAATAATGTCCTCCATGGTAAAGTTGGCCCGGTTTTGGGCGAGAAACTTTCCGGAGCCGGTGATAGGAAAGTCTTCACAGTTCAGATTGATCTTTTCAACCCTCTTCGATGAAGACTCCTGCGTTTCTTCCACAGACAGATCAATAGCTCCAACGATCCTACCGCCACTTTTTATCGGGATGGACAGGGCTGAAATACGGATCTGATCCTCTCCCTTTACTTTAATGTCCTGATTTTCGATATAGATGGGCATCCCGAGCTCCATCGCCTTAATGATTGTACTGTTCTGTGGATTCAGATTCTCGTAGATGTCAAGAAACTTTTTTCCGACCCAGCGGTATGAGTCCTCACGTCCGGACAACTTTCGGTTCAACTTTGCAGTAAACAGTACTTCTCCCTCCAAATTGATTATCGTTATGCCGTCGATATATCCCTTGCCCTGAAAAAGTTTACCCCACAGTTCCATGTATTCCCTCTTTTCTCATCCTACCAATTCGATAGCGAACGCAATGGTCTTATGTTGCAACCGAGTATGCCGTTTTCCACAGTATTTCGAGATCGATCCTAAGCCGTATACAGAAATCCTATCAAACTATGAAGATAAAAGCAAGCTCTTATATCTCCCCTTCCGCAGGTCTGTCCAAGGGAAGCTTCAGCCACCACCACTTAAATACGATATTTACAATAACACAGGCCGCCATAATGACGAGGTAGATTCCGATAAACTTCCAATGTGCACCGTTCAAAAGCATCATAGGCCCCATCGACCAGGCAAACATCTCGATCGGAGTGGTAAACGGTGCTGCAAAGGCCGTATCGTTCAAAGTCTTGGACAAGTTCTCCGGATCGACAATCCTAAGTAGGATGAAACCGATGGCAAAGACTCCCGTGGAGTATCCGAATACGAAGATGGACCGTTCAAACCAACTTCCCCTGTTCATTGCGGGACCGAAGAACATCAAGGTCAGGACCACAATGATCATACCGAATAACAACAGCAGCAACAGAGGTATTGCATATTTTACAATGACGGCGATCTTGATCGAAGCAATCCCGAAGAACACGAGATAATCCGTCGATGTTCCTGAGATCCTGTTCACTACATTCTCATCGATATACTCGCTTACCCCCACCTTTTTGAAAATTAGGAACATAGCAATGGCGATCAGGAAGGAAACCAAATATGTTGGCAGATCCAAACCCGTTACATCAAAGATCCAATTGTTCAGAAGCATACCTGCCCCCGATGCCAGCAGAAGGATCGCAAGATGCCAAGCCAAGGGATCCAAGACCATGGAAGATATAGGTTCAGCACCCATCGACTTTCTGTTTTGCTTTGGGATCAGACCCGTTTTCAAGTCTCCGGAGATCGTCTGGAAACCGGAGATATACTTCGTCCATCCCTTCTTCGTCGCCAATTTGATAAAGAAGAGTCCTCCGAAGATCCCTGACAGAATCCCTACCGTAGCACAGGTCATGGCGATGTCCATCGCCTCTACATCCCCAAGTTTTTCAAAGGTCGATCCCACTGCAGCGGCAGTTCCGTGTCCTCCCGTAAAACCCGCTGCCAACAAGAGACCGAAACCGTAGTTGATTTTCGGGAACAACTTCGATATTACTACAATAGAAAACAGAGGTGCCAAACTGAACTGTATTACTTGGGCCAATACCTTGTAAGAAAAATACGATCCTACCCGGTTGATCTCGGATTTAAAATCCGCCTTTGAAAACGAAAATCCGTTAATCCCTACAGCAGCGAAAATAACGATGATCAGCACTCCCGCATAGGAACCTATCTCTTCGGAGAAAGGCAGGATATTAAGTCCCTGTCTTCCAAAAGCCAAGGCCATAAATCCCGCGATCATACTTGCAGGTACAAAAAACTTCTGGACGAAGCTCACCTTTGCCCGAATAAGCTGCCCCACCATAATAAATAACGATGCTATTGCAAAATCGAGTAGAAAATCTTTTGCACTCATGATATCCTCCTATTCTAAATAACAGTTTGTCTATCCTGACAATGTTATCCCCAAAAATTCAATCTTGTCCCGATGTTTCTTTCCAATGCATTTTGATAGACCTCATAAGCCCAAGCCACATCCTCCACAGGCATACCGTCCATGATGAATACTGTTCTGTCCTTCTCAAAAAGGTGTCTCCTATTCTTATTGCAGACGACCTCGCTGATATCCACGATATCCGACCTCGGTATCTTTTTTTCCCACACCAAGTCCATCAGATAGCCGCAAATCCCGCTCAGATTGTCGGCGAAACTCCCTTCTTCCTTCTCAAGTTCCTGTGCATAGGCTTCATACATCTTCCAATTATCCACAACGATGTTTGACGATGTCATAATACTCTCTTCGATATTGGCATCCGACACAAAGATGAGAAGAGCCCTCCTCCTTATCCATTCTTGTCTTATGTAGGGCGAATCTCCTCCCGATGTCGCAACATTTATGACATCTCCCTTCCTTACCGCTTCTTCGACATCCTCGGTTATCTTTACCGAGATGCCCCACCTTTTTTCCAACTCCTGTGCATAGACCTCGCAAGCCTTCTTGTCGATATCAAAGAGGTACACCTCCTCCACCGTCCCAAGAGCATATAAGGCTGCATCCAGACAGGTCCTTCCGATCACGCCCAAGCCTATCGCAGACACAGTCTTGGCAGAGATGTCGGAGAGATGCTTGGCCCCCACTCCTGCAACCGCTCCAGTACGAGTTGCACTAAGAGAGTTCGCAGACATTAGAGCCTTTACGATTCCGGTATCCGCATCGTTGAGCAAAACCGTCAAAATCGATCTCGGCAGACCTTTATCCTTGTTTTTGACATTGGAACCATACCACTTTTCTCCGCAGATATTGAACTTTCCCCCAAGATAGGCTACCAGAGCCATGAACCTTCTGTCCGGTCCTTTCAAGGGCATATTGGGGAACCTGCTTTCTTTCGGAAAGTAAATCTTGATCCCGTGAGCATTGCGATTCGGAGATCCCATGAGATAGTCTCCCCTCGCCATCAACTCAAACATCTCTTCCATAACTTTGATGCAACGCTTCATATCTTTGGAGCCGCACTCCATCGTCTCTGTCTCGTTCAAAAATAAGCACTCAAACCTTTCATCCATAAGATAGACCTCCTCTTCCTATTCTTTGAGGAAATGATTTGACCTCGTTCCCGTAGCCGGAGGTGCAACATCGAGTTCACAGTCAGCGATCTTCAAGACGTCCTCGGGTTTGATCCAAGGAAGACCTTGGAGCGCACTCGTCTCCTCATGTGTCAATCTCCCCTTGTACACAGTAAGACTTCTTCTCAAAAAACCGTCCTCAATACACGCCTGTTCAACACCTTTGTTCATGATACGTCGAAAATGCGGAAGTACCGATGCCGCATAAGCAATGGAAGTCGACTGCGAGATGGCACTTGGGATATTGCTTACACAGTAGTGTACAACACCTTCCTCAACATATCTCGGATTATTGTGCGTCGTCTCACGGAAGGTTTCGATTGCTCCGACATCGTTGCTGATATCCACAATGACAGATCCCTTCTCCATTGATGCCACCATTTCCCTGCTGATCAAAAACTCCTTGGATTCCTTAGGCCATTTCACACAGTTGTATACAACATCAATCTCCGGAAGAATCTTCTCGATATTATAGCGGTTCGATATCTCTGTATTGACCTCCTCGTTAAACTGTCTTCCTATCTCTCTGAGGGTTCCGATATTGATATCCATCACCGTCACCCATGCACCTAAAGCATGCAGTACCGATACTGCTGCTCTTCCTACTGTACCGCCTCCAAGAACCAAGGCTTTGACTCCCGGAGCGCCTCCAAGACCGTTTACGAATTTTCCCTTGCCTCCATGTATGGAAAGCAGAGATTCCAACCCCATCAAGGCACCCTGTTTTCCTGCGGCCTCACAGTTCGGAGAGCCGTAACGGTGAGAATCTTCTGCGGTAAACGCAATGCAGCCGCTCTTGAGAAGAGCCTGCACTTCCTGGGGATGTGCCGCCGGATGGATACAGGTAAACACGATTTGATCCTGTCTTAACAAGGGAAACTCTTCTTCCTCAATCTCCTTCACCTTCGCCACAAAGTCCGATTTTTTATAGATCTCTTCTCTTGTCTCCAAAAGGATCGCACCTTCTCTGAGGTAGTCTTCATCCTTAAAGCCGGATCCTTCTCCCGCTCCCTTCTGGACGTATACCGTGTGCCCGTCCCTTAAGATCATACTTGTTTCCGCAGGAGTGGCAATGACTCTGTATTCCCCCTCTTTTGTGTCTTTTAATACTCCAAACTTCATGTTCCATCCTCCTTCTCAACACTTTGTTCGATTGAAATGCTGATAAGGCAACCTTCACAAAAGCGCAAAGCGTTTCAAGCGCAATCATAGAATCAGAAGTATGCCTATCACAATTCAAACATCTAACAGAATAACAGTTTTATATGAATATAGCTCCTCCATATTCACCTTAAATATACGCAAGTTGTATGCCAAATTCTCTTCCTTTTTTCCAAATTCCGTAGAAGAGAAGTTCGACAGAAAGCTCAAAATTTTTTCAAACCTTCTTTCCATCTTTTTCTCCTCTCAAATATGCAAAAAAACCTGCCCGTTTTTGATAAGTGTACCAAAAACGGGCAGGTTTTCTGTATAAACGTTTTTTTATTTGAATGATATAACATTCCACGATCTTGATAAACAATCATCCCTGCTGATACTATTCTCCGATAGGAGTGCGATCTACGCCAAAAAAACAAAAAAGTTCGTTTTATCCCCATAGAATAATAGGGCTTGATACCAAGGGGTCAAACGAATGATGGTACGATGCTGTCATCTTTTCAATGCAGTTCGCCCTTCCTTCATCACATCTTTTACTGTCCTGCGCCACTGCTATCCTATTCAATGCAGTAATCCGACAGAAGAGTTGTTATATCGAATTCGAAACTGCAAATACTCGTTTCCTCTTCTACGAAATATAACCTCTGATATCAGAAGCTTAATAAATAGCAGAAAAAAAGATATAAAAGTGAAATCTATAACTTTTTAAATTATGCGATATTGTCATAATATAGCTTTGTTTCTATCCACGTTATAAACTGAAAGAGTTTATATCGCTATCAGAATTATTGTAAATTTCAGAGTGCCGTCATACCGGCATCAATCCGTAAACACCTGTATATAATACATTCCGTACTCGGTCTTGCTTGAGGCTACAAAGCGGTAGATGCTGACCTTCTTAAAGTCTTTGCTCAGCATATTCTCCCTATGTCCCTTTGAGTTGCTCCAACCGATAAAGGCCTTTTCGACCGTCGTATATCCTGCGGCGATATTCTCGCCGACCGCCCCGATCTTATTCTCCTCCGACATTAACGATACCAAAGTAGCCTGTTTGGGCCCCTCATAGGGTCTGCTGTGCGAAAACAGTTCCGCCAACTCGATCGATCTTGCCTTGGTAAAATCGATAACCTGCTTATTGTCACTCGCCTTCAGCTCTGACAATCCGTTTCGCTCTCTCAACTTGTTGATCATGGGAAGCATCTCTCCCGTGATGTCGGTAAGCGTCCCTTTTATCGCCTTATCCTTTCCGCTTTTGTCCTTGATGTAATAAACTTCTTCTTTCGGCTTTGCAGGTGCTCCCTGCTTTGTTTGGGTCGTTTGAGTATTCTGTGTGTTTTTGACCGGTGTCTTGCTCTGCGCAAAAGTGAGCTGTACAAGGCTAAGAACCGTTACCAAGGACAGTGCAATTGCAATTTTTTTCTTCATAAACTCCTCCCTCACTCTACATGATAATTCGTATATTCAAGTTTGTTCCCAAAATCATCAGGTTCTTCAATCTCTTCGTGTCCAACCCATCATGCTATAAGAACTCGTATCTCGTCTATCTTTTTTATATCTTTGTTTGAACTCCTCCGTGAGCCTTGATTGTTTGAATTACCATTCCGGTTATCCCTATCAGAGATTTCTTATACTACTATTCTTTTGAATAGTGGATATAAACAATCTGTGAGCTATAGAAGACAACATAGTTTTTCGTCATTGAAAAATAGATATATCCACACTTCTATTGAAAAATAGTATTAAACAAAAGTTGTTTCATCTTCCACTCAAAAAACAGAAACGACTACTCCTACACTGCTCCAAAGTTATTAAAAGTGGCAAACAAAGCACCCTTTCCACTGTTACCGATCTTCTTATAGATGTTTTTGACATGGAACTTTACTGTATCTACCGAAATATCAAGCTCTGCAGCGATCTCCTTTGTAGAATATCCGGTAAGAAGAAGATGACAGACCTGTCTTTCCCTTTCCGTCAGTTTGTAAAAATCCATCGCCTTCTTCCATACCTCCTCCTTGGACATCGGCGGAACAATCTCTTTTTGTGTTTCTACCTTATCGACAACGATTTCCGCCTTTTGTTCGTGTACAGAAACACCCACTTCGTCTTTACATTCCAACTGAGCGATGCCCTCACACACCTCTTTTTCCTCTTCAAAACTTACGGGATGAACTTCCGTATCTTGTACGAACCCGTAGAGCTCCCGTGCAGGAGAAATATCATCCTCTCCCCTAAGACTGTCTGCACAAACCTCTGCACCTTGTGTGCGAAAATCAGCCCCCTCTACAGGAATCCCATTTCCCTCTTGCGAAAACATATCTTCCTTCGCCTTCAGATCCTGTACGACAACACCGACCTTCTCCTCCAAGTTCTTTCCTTCACTCCTGTCAAAAACCGTATAGGCATAGGAAGGAGAAAGCAGGAGAAATATCATAAACATACAGAGAGTCAGAACACAAGACAACAGAGGCAAGACCTCCAAATTCGAGGCGACCGCCTTGCCCAAAAAAGCATAGACGAAGAAAAAGACATTGAGTGTACAGACCACTATGATCTTGAACTTCTTAAATCCGACCCTCGTCTGCAATATCCCCCATAACATACAGTAGGAGGCGATAAAACCTATCTGCTCTCCTCCATGAAACGCACGCGAAAGCGTCAACCATGCCTCGGACCCCTTCCAAAAAAGAAGGATGTACGATGTAAACATCGTGAGAAAAAACAGATTGCTCATATGCCACAAATTAAATCGGGAGAAAAAAAACAGAAACAATGTAGTAATAATAACAATGGCTCCGCCAATCCCACTGACCAAGATCAAACCGTGGTCCGAATTTCCCTGCATGTATGTATAGAACATCTCCACAATATGGTAGGCGAAAAAGAAATAAAACGTAAGCCATACTCTTCCCCTCTCCTGCCCATTGAGTTTCGAAGCCGGTCCGGTATCATCGAGATCAAGTTCTGTATAATCCTCCTTCTTGTAGTTGAACATACACACCAGGGTCACAACCACCAAGCCCATCATATAAGTTCGATTGAACAGAGAAGAAATCAGACCGAGCGAAAAATCAAACTGAAAGACGGTATAGAACAGCGAGGTGACCGTCGCACCCAAAAAACGCTCCGAATCATTCAACATATAGACAAAATGGAAGATGGCAAGTCCGCCACAGCCTCCATAAAAAAACGTAAATCCCGAAGCCAGCAAAACTCCGAGCACCCCGTTTGTCACAAACACCCATGAAAAAAAGAATATGGTCGCACACAAGGATAACAACCTCGCATAAACTCGAATGTTTTTCATTGTCGCAAAAACAATCAACCACGCCGCTCCCAGACAATAGGATATCCTCATCCACGATTCCGCATCCAAGCCCAAAAGCATCGGATCCTGCGTAAAAAAGTTTCCTCCCATATTGGCAAACAAGGGGGCATGTGTAAAAATCAACATATAACACCATCTTGAGAGCCGTACATCGGATAGCCGCTTTGGAAATATGGAACCATATTTTCCTACAAAATCAATATTCACATTTAAGTCGACTTCTCTATTGTTCACACTTTACCATCTCCTTCTATGACAGATTGCCCAAAAAATCCTTGACAAAACGGAAGATCCTTATTTTTTCCAATCCGTCCTCCCCCTCCGGAGAACCGTGTAGCATCCACACGGATACCACTCGTCAAATTTTAGATGTCTTATTCTCTTATACATATTCCGTCTTCTCAAAACCTGTCTAAAGTTGTCTTAATTTTATATCAATTCCGACGTTTTTTCAATAAGCAGAGTGTACGGATTTCCGTCCTATATTCTTTTTCATTGATACAAACCCCCCTCTTTTTTTATGAACCCTAATTCCCCTCAGCACACCTTTGTTTTGTGTAATAAAAACGTAACAAAAACACAACACTGATGTACCCTTGTTTTTCCAATACATCTATCCTACCTACCCCAAAGGGTAGCTATACAAAACGGGGTATATTTGAGAGAATTTTTATGAAAACAATAAAATATTTTTTTGAATTTTCACTCCCTATCGTTCTTTATTTCGCACAAAAATTTTTTATGTTCCTCAGGTGCAATCATAAAATATTTATCTTGCTTTGCGTAATAAAAAACAAACTCTCTCAAAAAACCTGCATTCTTATTTTCATCCACCCAAATACCATACATGGTTTTGACCCTATATAAAAACCATAGACGATAACAAAATCTGCCCACCACAGTTCGTTATCGTAGACGAAGGGGAGAGTTACATCGAGTGAATATTCTATACAAATATTGTTTTTACTCGGAAGGATTTTGATTAAACTAAAGATCCTTTCATTATAACAGAGATGAAGAAACATTTCACAACGGTAGCCTTCCACTTATATGTAGATCCCTTGCTTTGTTCATGTAAGCGGAAATAATCCCGTAAGAAATGAGTTTCAGTCATACAAATTGTCATGAAAACAGCAAACGATCCGAACCTCAGCGTGAAATCGACTTCATAGAAGGATGTATTTATTGAAGATGTTGGTTTCAGACGATCTTTACTTATACTGTAATCTCATGCAGAAATCCGGATTTTGCCTTTGTGCGATATTTCTTCATCCAACCTTACAACTTAGAATATCATACAAAACCATACCACCCAAAAGGAGGAAAATCCTATGAAACAGTTTTACAAAAGACTTCTTATCTTTATCACCGTGTTCTCACTGGTGATATCCGCCCTGCCGGCGTGGGCGGACTCGCCGAGTGCGGACCAAGTTGTTATGAAGTTCAGGATGAACGTCAACAACTACACCGTCAACGGTGTTTCCACCTCTATGGATGTAGGCCCCACAGAAATCGCAGAACGCGCTTTTCTCCCGGTCGCCTATGTGACGGGCCCTCTTGGAATTGAAACAAAGTGGGATAACAACGCACAAAAGGTCACCGTCCTTGCCGAAGGCAAGACCATGGAGCTGTGGATCGGAAAAAACCGGGCAACGATCAACGGATCTACCGTGTATATCGATCCTTCCGACCCCGGAGTGAAACCTCTTACCATAAACGGCAGAACGATGTTGCCTCTGCGTTTCGTTGCGGAAAACCTGGGCTGCGATGTCGTTTGGGATGCCGCGACCTCAGGCATCACCATTTCCAAAGGTCTTGTATCCGCCTCAGACGAAGAGGACGAGATCAAAAAGATGAAGGAAGAGATCGAAAAGATGAAACGCGATCAGACTAAAAAGGAAGAGCAAGACAAGATAAAAGAGGAGATCAGACGCCTGGAAGAAAAAGCAAAACAGGCACAAGAGGAAGCTGAACAGGCAAATCAAAAGGAGAAACAAAGAATAGCGAAAAAGGAAGAAGAAGACCGAAAAAAAGAGGAAGAGCAAAGAAAAAAAGAGCAGGAAGAACAGAAAAAGAGAGAACTGTCCAGAACAAAGACCGTAGATACATTGGCAGAGGCGGATATGCAAAAACCGGGCTTCTATAACGCTAAAAACCTGGGTAAGGGCTATGATATCTTCGGTGAATTCGGTGCGGTCGCCTCTACCAAACATCCCGTTCTCGACTTCAACAAGCTTCTTGAGTATAACTGGATCCAAGGGAAGTATCTGGGCTCCGACATCAAACACGACACGATCATCGCCGAATCCCTGAAAGAATACTGCACGGAGATGTCCAATCGAACAAAGGTCAGCGGAAGTTATATGGGCTTCTCGGGAAGTGCCGAGGTCAACTTCGGAGAAACAAGGGGAGAGAGTGAAAGCCGATACCATGCGACCCATATGTACTCGAGATCCCTGTATGACTTCTATATTCCTGCCGAATTGATGAACGCTTCATTTGCACAGTTTTTGAATCCCGATGCGAAAAAGGCGATCAACGAAGCTCCTGTTCATCAACTTTTCAGCAGTTACGGGCACTATGTCCTGATGGGGCTTAAGACGGGTGGACGTGCCGATATCAACGTATCCACCGAGAGCAGTACCGTGTACGGCAAGGACGACTTCGCCCTCAAGGTAAAGGCGGGATACGATGCGATCGTCGGCTCTGTAGATGCTGAAAATGAGTACAAAAAATCCACCGCTTACAAGAACTTCGCTTCCAAGTCCAGAATCGGCATCCGCATCGTGGGCAATAACCATACCGTCTTCTTGAGAGACTTTTTGGAAGGCAGCAATAAGTTGACCGACTGGGAAAAGAACATCGAGAGCCGCCCGACTATGATCGGATTCAGCAACACAACTCCACAGCCTCTGATCCCGATTTGGATGTTTGCCGATACCGAACAGCGTCGCAATCAGATCAAGGCCGAATTTGACAAGATCGCAGGAGAAATAGAGAGAAAAATTCCGGGCTCCAAAGCCCAACCGAAGAACTACCTCTACGGAATTCGTCTGGGACGCGGCAACGAGGGCATGGAAGATGCGATCGAAAGGGTAACTTCAAAGAGTGACAACGGAACTCCAAAGTATAATTTCTGTACCTGGAAACTCCTGACCACCGACCCGAAAGATCCTAATCAAGGCTCGGTAACTGCAGACCTGAACTACGGGGCAACCCGAGATGATCGGGATTATATCGTCCTGGGACTGGGATGGTATGGGCAACTCTCTAAAAACTATAGACTTCCATCTTCTGTCCAAATAGACCTTTATCCTATCAGCGATATCTGTATCTATCAGGGAAACAGCAGTACAAGCAATCGGTATCTAAACTATAATCACTATGGTGACGCACATTGGCAACTCTTAGGTATGGACTTGAATACCAACGCAAAGGGAGAATACCTCTATCTGATGTGGACAACCGATACGGGCAGACCTCCAATCAAAGAATTGGCTCTCTGCATCCAGGATGAAAACGGCGGTCCCAACGAGAAGTTCCCCGGATGGGAAGTCGTTCGCTATGCAGGCAGCAATATGTGGGCCAATCTGAATGAAGGTGTTGTAAATGAAAGCAACGGAAAATACACCGATGCTCCCGCCCTATACCTGGTTATGAGACGTGAAAGATAAACACGCCTATACACCATAATTATCCAGAAAGATGGGACACCGGATTGCTCGCAGAAGGAGTGTTATCAAACAAAGCAGTTGAAAGGGTAACCGATATTCATCGAAAAAACCGTTTATTATATAGAACGTTTAAATACGCATAACACCATCCTTTCTTTCTTGAAAACAGGCCGGAGCCGTCCTCGCTACAGCTCGGTTTCGGCCATGTTTTCACAATAATATCGTTATGCAGCGGAACTTCCTATAAATATGAACTATATACGCTCTTAATACTATTGTTTGAAATACCTGATGCAATTGCTGAAAACAATTCGGATGATTCTATGCTTTCAAGCATCCAACCTGTCAATTCTAATAGATAACTCAAATGATAAGAGGATATGAAGCATATCGTGCGGAATTACAAACGGAAACCCTAATGTATATGGCTACTTCCTGCTTAGCGGAACGAACTGTTTTCCGGGATGGAATATACATCTTCGATACCCGATTGGCCGGAAAAGATCCATCCGACAGATCCTTTAACACGGAAAATAGGATACAGCTCAAAGAGAGACATTCAAACAAATTTATTTCACATATAAGAGTAGATCAAGTATAATCCAAACAAAAAATAGGAGGCACAACAATGAAATCTTTACACAAAAAGCTCACATCCACAGCGACGGCCCTGCTGTTGGCAGTATCAACCTTTGCTTCGCCCGTCCATGCAATAAACATAAATAGAGACGCTTTAAACACCGATTATTCAGGCAACAAATTTATTAGAGATTTTACGAAGACGGGATCCGAAGAAACCGAATCGGCTACTCCCGATAAAACACCGGTTCCGAAAGAAGAAGCCGTATCTATGATAATGCAGTTTGTACTGAACCAAAAGTCCTATACCGTAAACGGAGCCCCGACCACCATGGATGCCGCTCCCGTAACACGCAACGAGAGAACTCTGCTCCCCGTCGTCTACGTCGCGGGACCCTTGGGTGCAGAAATCAAATGGGATGCCCCGACCCAAAAAGTCACCATCTCCCTGAACGGGACCCTGCTCGAACTCTGGATTGGAAACCCTACCGCTAAGATCAACGGTATGAGCAGAGCGATCGACCCCGGTAACAGTAGCGTAAAACCGATCACCATGAACGGAAGGACCATGCTCCCTCTTCGTTTCGTCGCGGAGAGCCTCGGCTGTGAGGTCAAGTGGAATGCGGCAACTCAAGGGATCACCGTAACCAGTATCACTTCTTCCGGAACCTCTTCGACAACTTCACCGGAGCCTTCCTCGGGAAAAGAAAAATCAGAGCTGGAAAAGCTGAAAGAGGAAAAAGAAAAATTGGAACAGGAACAGAAGAAAAAAGAAGAAGAACAGGCTCAGAAAGAAAAGGAAGAGCTGGAAAAAGCTAAGAAAGACGCGGAACGAAAAGCCAAAAGATCCGAACAGCAACAGAAAGATGCTGTAAAACAAAAGAAATATATGGTTCAAATCAATCACGGCTTTGACCAAGAAGAGGCGACACTTAACGGCAGAGAGATCCAGCTGCCTCAAGTAAACAAGGGAACGGAAGGAAAGCCCTACTATTTCGGCATAAGATGGGGAAAAGTTTCAGAACACAAAGGCTCTTTGACAGACCTGTTCATACTGAAGCCTTCCGACGCAGCTCACAAGGCTGCCAAAGAGGGCAATTTTTTGCATAACGGATCAAAACATCCCTATGTCCTTGTTCGAAGAGCGAAGCAACCGGGACATGTTTATGTAGCTGAAGAGTGTAACTTGAACTACGAGGCAGGAGGAGACGCCCTCTACATGTACGCTTGCTTCGATAGCGATGAAAAGAAGGCGCCTATCTACGAGATATCGATTGAAGAGATTGAGGGTGCAACGGAAGAAGAGGCTGCAAAAAAAGCGGAAGAATGGGCATACGAACACAACTTCGAAACCGTAAACTTTCTGGGCACCGATACCCCGGCAAACTTAAACTACGGCAATAAGGGAGCCAAACTGTTTATGATGATGAAGAAGAACTTCAACGCAAACTAACTTATAATACTTTATCCTTCCATATAGATATACACCCGGAGCAACACCGCATGATTTGAAGGTATAAAACCCGTTTCCGGAAAAAACATCTCCTACCCTTGTGCGGTGTTGCTCCATACAATATGACCACTGAAAAACAGTACAAAGCAAATACACTCTTAACCCAAAAGGAGGAAGACCCTATGAAACAGTTTTACAAAAGACTTCTTATCTTTATCACCGTGTTCTCGCTGGTGATATCCGCCCTGCCGGCGTGGGCGGACTCGCCGAGTGCGGACCAAGTTGTTATGAAGTTCAGAATGAACGTCAACAACTACACCGTCAACGGTGTTTCCACCTCTATGGATGTAGGCCCCACAGAAATCGCAGAACGCGCTTTTCTCCCAGTCGCCTATGTGACGGGCCCTCTTGGAATTGAAACAAAGTGGGATAACAACGCACAAAAGGTCACCGTCCTTGCCGAAGGCAAGACCATGGAGCTGTGGATCGGAAAAAACCGGGCAACGATCAACGGATCTACCGTATATATCGATCCTTCCGACCCCGGAGTGAAACCTCTTACCATAAACGGCAGAACGATGTTGCCTCTGCGTTTCGTTGCGGAAAACCTGGGCTGCGATGTCGTTTGGGATGCCGCGACCTCAGGCATCACCATCTCCAAAGGTCTTGTATCCGCCTCAGACGAAGAGGACGAGATCAAAAAGATGAAGGAAGAGATCGAAAAGATGAAACGCGATCAGACTAAAAAGGAAGAGCAAGACAAGATAAAAGAGGAGATCAGACGCCTGGAAGAAAAAGCAAAACAGGCACAAGAGGAAGCTGAACAGGCAAATCAAAAGGAGAAACAAAGAATAGCGAAAAAGGAAGAAGAAGACCGAAAAAAAGAGGAAGAGCAAAGAAAAAAAGAGCAGGAACAGGAAAATAAACAAGATAATCCGAGTAAATTGCCCGGTTGGATGACTTCACACAGGAAGGGCAGCAATACCATCTCCGATGAATTCTACAAACTTCCCGTTGTCAACAATCTTGGAAAGGGTTATGACACGATTGGCGGAGTATATGGAGAAGCAAATCCGAAGAAAGCCGTCTTGGATTTGGATTTGCTACAAAAACATCACTTTATCGAAAAACAATGGGTCGGAAACTTTATGGAAGACATCAATATTGCCGAATCTTTGGAAGAGTATAGCAACAACTTGAAGGTAGATGTAAAGACAAAGGGACACTACCTCCTCTTCAGCGGTAGCGTCGATGTCCACTACGGCAAACAACGTGAGAACACTACTCACCACTATTTTGCTACCTTCTCCTATATGAATGCACGTAACGATATCTACATCCCCTCCCTCTGGACTTCACAGGAAGGTTATGGAAGATACAAGGCGTTTCTGCTTCCCGATGCGAAGAGAGATATCAACGACAGAAACTATCCTGTCGACAGACTGATAGACACCTATGGCAGCTTTGTTCTTGCCGGACTGATCAATGGCGGCCGTGCAGACTACAGTATCAAAACAGAACACTCCGCGGTAAAAGGCAAGGAGGATTTCGGAGCCAAAGTAAAAGCCAGTGCCGAATTTATTATTGCCGGAGGTAGCGCAGAGACCTCTGTCGATGTGGAAAAACAATACAAGAAGTTTAAAGATAAAACGCAACAGACGATCAGAATTACCGGTCATAAAGGCACTCTGGGGCCGGAACAATTCCGAAAGAATACGCAAGAACGTAGGGAATGGGAACAAAGTCTCACCGATGAAAACTCTAATATGGTCGCTTTCAGTAGGGTAGCGGATGCGGAACCCATCATTCCTATTTGGGAACTCTGTGATGACGGGAATCGTAAGAAGGCGATCGAAAGCGAGGTTTCCAGACGCGTAAATGAAGCAAAAGCGAAACTTCCCAAAAACATTCCAATCTCAAGAGAATACGTGAGAAATATCTATATCGGTATGAATTCCAATGAAAGAAAAGCTCGAGAAGAAGCAAAGGGAGCCGATCGTACAGTTCTGTCCCCCCATGTAAACCACCATGCGGGAGGAGATTTCTGCTACCTCGGAATATCAACGACGAAGGTTCCGGACTTTGCAATCACCGATATTCTTATCTTTGCGACCGAAGACGGAGGCTATGATCCTCCTTACGTCCAGACCTTCCGTCACCAAGGCATCCTAAGATCGAACTATGAGCTGGCAATAAAACCCGATCAACAAAGCTCAAATCCGAAGGGTAAAAACTATTACCTGAAAAAGAAAGGAGCCTTTAACCTGAACAACGAGGCAGGCGGACACATCCTGTACTTGTACAAGGCATCAAGAGACTCGAGCAAACGACCTCCTATCTACGAGATCATGATCTTGGATACCTCTGAACATGAAAAAGGCCCTGGCCAATCGGATGCGGACTACGCAAAGAAATGGGCGGAAGAAAATGATTGGGAACCGATCACCTTCGATGTGGATGATCAAACACCTGCCAACCTGAACCATCATGCGGGAGGACACAAGCTTTTCCTTATGGTAAGAAGAGACTACGCTGTAAAATAATTCCTCCACAATCAAAGTCTTTCTGACAACAGTAGTCCTTGTTAAAGATCATCAACAGAAGATCTCGGAGAACAAAGAGAAAGAACGTTCTGTCCCTTTTCTACAATAGAACGGTGGAACTTCTCGGTAATCTAAGGCAACACCGCACAGCTCAAAAAATGGACCGAACTTCGTGTTTCTTGGACAAACACATTTCTGAAAGTATTCGGTCAAAAGGGTTTATGCACCTTGTAAAACAACGGAAATATTCTTTTATATCCCTGTACACTCTATTTTTATCAAAGGTTGCAGGATCAATTGTTCATTGGCATGAATTTAAAAAGTCATTCAGCGAGTTAGGTGTACAACAGAACATATTCATCACAAAATTCAAGGAGATGATAAGATACAAACGGCAATATCAAGCCTTGTGTAGCCGAAGTACCCGTCTTATAACAAGACAGTATCGATACTCTTGGGGTTGGAACTCCACCACAGACCGCCTTCTTCAAGGGATCGAGCAAGGTTTGATGCTCATGGCTCATAGGGGGTATTGCACATTCCAATACCTTGGACTGAGGCTCGTTCCTCTTCTTGTGAAATATGTTCCGATTGCGTGCTTAATTCGCCTGCTGTATACCCGGCAAAGTACCGTGCGTCTCCTCCCAATCTCGAACGGAGCTTAGAACATCCCTTCATTTTCAGGGAGTAACGACGGGAACACCCGGAACTTTCTCTACAAACCACAGGAGCTTCTCAGGATGATTTGTCTTGCAGAAGCTCCTGTGGTTTTCAGAAAAATTTCGCAGTTCGAAAAATGAAGTTCTTGGAAGTATTCACCTCACTGTTTTTATCAAGGCAGCCCTTTGGATATCATTCCCTTGACAAATCGGATGCTTTGAACTGTATACCGTTTCCCAAGTTGTTGTTCTATAACGATATATTCGCTTATCGACATCTCATACTATAATCCGATAGAACTGTTGTCATATCGATTTTGTAACCATAAACAATTGTTTTATTTCCTGTAAAAGACAAGTCTTCAAAATAAATAACAGCATTTGGGAAACAGCACACAAAGGGAACCGTCCGATTTTTCTTCGATTTTATAAAACTCAAAGGTTTGTCATATCTATATTTTCAAGAGTTTCATCCTTTATACAAAATTGATATTATTCTGATTTTTCGTCTTATGCGGTATTACCTACCCCCAAACCGAAGAAAGTTACTCAGCAAGTGTTTTTAAGGTATCTCCTGCAATTCGATATACCGTCCAATCCGACATCGGTTCGGCTCCCAGCGACAGATAAAAGTCAATACTCGGCTTGTTCCAATCCAGACACCACCACTCCAGCCTTCCGCAACCTCGCTCCATTGCAATGGCTGCCAATTTTTTCAAAATGGCCTTTCCATAGCCCTTGCCACGATATTCCGGCTTTACATAGAGGTCTTCCAAATATATTCCCGATCGACCGAGAAAGGTTGAAAAATTATGGAAGAACAAGGCAAAACCGACTTCCTTATCTCCCTCCAACAAAAAGATCACTTCCGCCTTCTGCTTATCAAAGATCCATTCCTCCAAGGTTTTTTCGTCCGCTACAACTTCATCCAAGAGTTCTTCATAAGCGGCCAGCTCCCTTATAAACTCCAAGACCAATGACGTATCTTCTCTTTGTGCATATCTGAATTCCATCCGCTTCTCCTCCATTCACTGTTCATCGTTTTCTTGTATCCGTCAAATCATTTCAAGAAGTACCGCACGGAAACACAAAATGATTTTCCCCTTGTTTTCGAAATATAGAAAATCCTTAATAATGAAGGGATTCAGAAACGTGTTTGTTTAAGAAAAACTGATTTTCTCCTACTTTTCCGAATTATGCGGTGTTTTCTTGATACCATTATCTATTAAAATTTGAATGCTTTGAAGCATATCATTCTCCAAATTGTTTTTTGGTGATATTGTTCCATACCCGCGATTTCAAACAGAGAGCAATATAAACCATTGAACTGCGCAGTTATCGACTTTTGCCTGTCTATACGGTTTCCCTTTTAAAACCGTCCCGTCGGACAGCCCATCTTGGGAAATCGGTATGTCAGACAGCTCTATCATTTCGGGAAATAACAGTTTGATCGGATCATACAACGGAACTCTCATCGTTTACTTGCGTAATCTATCGTTCTACCCTCTTACCTTTGATATAGACTTCTTTGAGGTTCAATTCCTGATCGAGAAGAAGAAAGTTGGCCCACTGTCCGTCCTGTAAGCCTCCCGCCTCCTCCCATATCCCGACGTTCTTCGCCGGGTTGTGCGTCGCTGCAAGCACGGCGTCCTCTAAGGGTATGCCTATGCTGACCGCATAGCGAAAACAGTCAAACAAACGTGTAACGCTGCCGGCGATCGATACTCCCGGAATCTCGGCACATCTTCCGCAAACGACAACCTTCTGTCCTCCGAGGTCGTACTCTCCGTCACCGAGCCCCGTCGCCCTCATGGAGTCGGAGATCAGTATCATCCGATCCCTACCGAACATCTTGAATGTCGCACGAATAACCGTCGGATGAATATGCACCCCGTCACAGATGATCTCTGCCCGCACTCCCTCGTTGTCAAATGCCGCCCCGATCACTCCGGGGGCTCTGTGAGTAAATGCGGGCATGGCGTTATAGATGTGAGTCACCTGCCTTGCTCCGTTCTTGAACGCCTGCATTGCCGTTTCGTAATCCGAGACCGTATGTGCCAGCGAAACAGTGACCCTATCCGCCACCTTGGAGATAAAATCCATCGCTCCCTCGGTTTCGGGCGCTAAAGATATGATCTTTATCCTTCCCTTGGCAAGCTCCTGCAATTCTTCAAAAAACTCGAGGTCGGGCTCGGCAACATAGGCGGGATTCTGTGCACCGAGTTTGTCCTTGGACACAAAGGGACCTTCCATATGGACCCCCATAAACATCGCACCTTCCGAGACTTCGGTCTCACCTATCTTTCGAAAGACGGTTCTCAGCCTATCCTTCGACAGGGTCATGGTTGCAGGGATAATCTGAGTTACGCCGTTTTGTGCCTGAAAGAGAGCGATCTTTTTCAGATCGTCCTTGTTGGCGTCACAGACGTCGATTCCCATACAGCCGTGAAAGTGAACATCGGTAAAGCCCGGAACAACATAGGCTCCCTGTGCATCGATCACTTCCCCTTCCCTTGTTCGGGAGACAAACCTCCCCTCCTCAATATAGAGTTCTCTGTCTTCAAAGTAGCCGTCCGCTCCGAATACTCTGCCGTTGATTATCTTCATACATCCTCTCCTTTATACCAAATTTCTTTGTCGTTCGGTCCCGTCCTCTTCTCCTACAAACCCGCAACTACTTGTAGGGATGAATCACAACTCCCTTTACTACCCGATTCACGGTCCCGCTCGCCGAGGGATTGTCCACATCGTTATCAAGGTGCATTGCCGCATAGGTGGAGATATACTGTGCGATCATCACGAAGGGAAGCGACAGATAGGCATCGGGCACCACTTCTCCCCTACGAAATACAAAGCCGTCCAGCTCTCTGTCCGTCGATACGGGATAAACGAGTTTTGCGATTCCGTCCGACTTGAGCTCCGTGATGATATCGACGTCGTAGAGTCTTGTATAGGCGTTATTCGAAACAAAGTCCACGACCAAGGTCTGTGAGTCCACAAAGGATTTGGGTCCGTGCCTGAATCCCATGGATGAGTCGAAACAGGTCGCTATCTTTCCTCCCGTAAGTTCGAGGATTTTAAGCTGGGCCTCTCTTGCAAGTTTACTCAAGACTCCCGAGCCGAGATACACGACCCTTTTGAAACCTTCTTCCACCAGCTCCCGGAACTGTTCCGATTCTTCCTTGACATACTCTCCCATGGCGACGATCTCTTCGACGTAGGCCCTCTTTTGCTCCGAGGTTGTTTCGTCAAAGAGTAGAAGCGTCGCCAAGGTCATGGAGGTAAAAGAGCTTGTCATTGCAAAGCCCCTGTCATTAGTCCTCTCGTCGAGAAGAAGCAAAAGAGTGTTTGCTCCCTCACGCGCGTGGCGGGCAAGCTGTCCCTCCTCCGCACAGGTAATGACGATCTGATACAGGTCGTCGACAAGGTCTTCATAGAGGGCGACCGCAGCGACGGACTCGGGCGAGTTGCCCGATCTTGCAAAGGACACGAGCAGAGTCGGGCGGTTTTGGATATATTCATAAGGGGAGGACACGAGATCGGTTGTCGGTATTGATTCGTATTCAAAGCCGTGAGCCTGCTTCTCTCTCAAGTAGGGTTGGACGACATCCCCGACATAGTTGGATGTACCCGCTCCCGTAAAGACAACGCGAATGTTCCCGTGTTTCGTTTTGATCTCTTCCAAAAAAGCATCGATCTCTTTGCGTTTTTCTTCGATCCTTCCCAAGGTGTTAAGCCACATTTCGCCCTGCTGTGCGATTTCTTTCAAGGTTACATAGGATTTTTCCATCTTAACTCAACCTTTCTTTCCAAGAAGTTGCCGTATCGTTCAATGCGGCATTGAGCTCTTCCATGTTCTCTCTTCCCTGTTCTTCCAACCATCCGTTGGCTTCTTCGACTCCCTTCGTATAAGGCTCCACTCCGTCCTTCCATGTCGCACGTCCGCAGAGGACTCCGTTGAAGGTGGAGCCGGCTTCTTTTGCAAAGTAAAGGGTCTTGCGGAAGAGCTCCGCCGATACTCCCGCACTGAGGAAGATAAAGGGCAGCCGTGTCGCCTCGGACTGCTGCTTGAAGTAGGCGAGCGCTTCGTGTTTGCTGTGCAGAACATCCTGCCCGTATCCTTCCACATAGTCCATATTGACGGGTACTTCCACCTTGAGTACATCGACGCGGTAATGCTCTTGCGAAAAGACCTTCATCGCCTCAATCACCTTATGCGGCTTGATCTTCGCATACTCCTTGGACTTGACATCCTCTATCTTTGCATCGTAGCTTACGATCTCAAGGAAGTAAGGAATCTCAAGTGCACGGCACTCATCTCCCACCCTTTCGACAAAGGCGTGTTTGATATCGTTGATCTCCTCTCCCTCATCGACATCGTAGTAAAGCAGGATCTTTATGGCATCGGCTCCTTCTCTTGCCAGACGGCCTGCCGACCAATTCTCCAAAAGATCAGGCAGTCTGCCGACTTGGTTCGCATCATAACCCGTCTTCTCATAGGCGAGGATGAGACCCGCCTTCTCATGTCTGACCTTCGATGCCGGAAGCCCGTATTCAGGATCGAGGAGGATGGAACTCGCATAGGGGGTAAGTTTTTCCGATACGAGGCACTTGAATTCTTCGATTGCCTTCTCGTTTGCCAACCCGCTCTTATACTTACCCATCATCTTCATAATAGAGCCTCTCTGGTCAATCGCCAGAGCGGCGATTACTCCGTGCTCATTGGATAAACTCTCCAAATGTCTTCTCTTTTTTTCACTGATTGTTTTCATCTTATCTCCATTCTTTTACAACAATTTTCCTGTATATATCGTCAAACTTCGTCTTATCTATCATTCCGGTAGCCTGCTCCAAGGCATTGAGCACTCCGCACGCCATCGCCGTCTTAAACCCTTCCTCCGTTTCGAGGTTTCTCTCAAGAGAATAGGCAAGTCCCGCAACGGTCGCATCTCCCGAACCCACGGGATTGACGGGAACAACGGTCGGGATTGTGATTCGATACCACCTTCCTTCTCGCCGTGCCAGAGCTCCTCTTTCTCCAAGAGACAAAAGGAGGATGGGTATCTTGCAAAACGGAGGTTTTTCCATAAGGTCGGGCAGTTCTTCCAAATCATACTTTCTGCCGAGAAATCCCTCCAGCTCCTTTTGGTTGGGCTTAATCGCATAGGGTAGGAGGTCGGATTTTACCATCTCGGCAAAGGCTGTTCCCGAAGTGTCCGCAACAACCCGAATTTCCTTCTCATTGAAAAAATGCACTATCTTTGCATAGAAGTCGATATCCAAGCCCGCCGGCAAGCTTCCGGAGATGGTAACAAGACTCGGTTTCTCCTCCATTCCTTCCAGAAGATCGAAGAAGGCTTCCTCGTCCTTCCTACTCAAACAAGGTCCCTCTTCCAAAATTTCGGTCTGCTTGCCTCGATGAAGGATGGAGATACAATTACGCACCTCCCCGTCCGTCTTGGCAAAGAGGGGTTTGATCCCGCTTCTCTCAAGATCCTCAACCATCCATTCTCCCAATCGTCCCCCCAAAAAGCCTGTGGCGACCACCTCGGCTCCGAGAAGACGTGCGACCCTTGCAACGTTGAGTCCCTTACCTCCCGCAGTCTTGCCGACCTTCCTGACCCGATTGATGTCATCGAGGACAAAGTCCTCCAACACATAGGAGATGTCGAGCGACGGATTGGGCGTAATCGTCAGGATCATAGCGAGTTCTCCCCGAGCATAAGGTTGTTCTTGCTCTCCTTGTCGAAGAAGTGGAGTTTGTCCTCATCGAGATACAGGCTGATGTCTTCCTTGCCCCGAATCGGATTGTCCGATGCCACCTTTGCAACAAGAGGGGTACCTGCAAGTTCGAGATGAAGAAACTTCTCCGATCCCGACATTTCCACAAGGTCCACCCTTCCTTCTATCTTCAAACCCGTCTTACGGTGCATATCGTACATATGTTCGGGACGAACCCCCATTACCACGGTTCGGTTGAGTTTACCCCTCTTCTCCAACAGCTCTCCCTTCTCTTGAGGAAGAGCCAGCTCATATCCCAAAAAGTCCACGGTATAAGAGCCTCCTTTTTTGCTTACCTTCACATCGACAAGGTTCATCTGCGGAGAACCGATAAAGCCGGCTACGAACATATTGGCGGGATAGAAGTAGACGTTGTGAGGGGTATCGACCTGTTGGATGACACCGTCTTTCATAATGACAATACGATCTCCCATCGTCATCGCCTCAGTCTGATCGTGGGTTACATAGATAAAGGTCGTCTCCAACTTTTCGTGGAGCTTGATGATCTCCGATCTCGTCTGTACCCTCAGCTTCGCATCCAAGTTGGACAAAGGCTCATCCATCAAAAATACCTTGGGATGTCTTACGATGGCACGACCGAGCGCGACCCTTTGTCGCTGTCCTCCCGAAAGCGCCTTGGGCTTTCTGTCCAGGTATTCTTCCAGTCCGAGAATCTGTGCCGCCTCCTTGACTTTTTTGTCGATCTCCGCCTGAGGCGTCTTCTTCAAACGAAGGGCATAGCTCATATTGTCCCTGACCGTCATATGCGGATACAGGGCATAGTTCTGAAACACCATGGCAATATCCCTGTCCTTAGGCTCCATATCGTTGACGACGAGCCCGTCGATACTGATCCTGCCCCTGCTGATACTCTCTAAGCCGGCTACCATACGAAGGGTGGTCGATTTTCCGCAGCCGGAGGGTCCTACAAAAACCACAAATTCTTTATCGGCAATCTCGAGGTTGAAGTCTTTGACCGCCTCCACACCGCCGTCATAAATCTTGTATACTTGTTCAAAACTCACACTTGCCATTATATTCTCCTATCTCTCCCATTCTTCAAGAACTTCCCGTGTGATCTCGATTCCATGCTGCCTGCACGCCATCAGCGCCGCTCCTTTGGCAGGGCTCATCCGTGCATCTCTAAACCTTATACCCGAAAGATCTGACAAATATTCTCTCAAAGGCTCCGTTACCCATCTTCCCGCTCGAAAAACTCCCCCCGAACAGCCGACATAAACACTCTCTCCTTCGCAAAACTCCAACTTCCGAACAACGGCACGCACGGCAGCCGCCCCTTCCTTTGCGGCCTGTGCATAAGAAGCGATTGCATCCTCATCTCCCGCCTCCGCCGCCCGATAGAGCAGGATGGACAGGGCTGCAATCGCAGTGCGGTCACCACCGAGTTCCAAGGTTACATAGTCGATGATGTCGAAGTCATTGCCCAACTTGAGTTCCTCTCTGACAATACGATGGAGTTCTCCTGCGGGAAGACGGCCGTCGGATTGCTTGGAAAAAATTTCTATGGTCTTTTTGCCCAGCCAGTAGGCCGAGCCCTCATCCCCGCAAAAGGGGCCCCAACCGCCCGTCCTGGCCTCGTTTCCCTTTGCGTCTCTGCCGTAAGCGATCGAGCCCGTACCCATCACAAGGTTGACTCCCGGTCTTGTACCCATTGCCGCCCAGCCTGCCACACTGTCGTTTCCCATTTGAAAAGGGCAGGAGCCGAAGATCCTCTTGAGGACGGCCTCGAAGCCGGATATCTCCTCCTGAAACTCCCCGTATCCGGGAATGGCGATAAAGCTGTTATCGGGTCTTACTTCTTCTCCCGTTTGTCTCGAAAGTTCTTCCAACCCCGAACGGATTCTGGCTTCAAACTCCGCGATGTCGACTTGTCGAATATGAATGGTCCCGCGTTCGGCACTTGCAAGGACACATCCATGCTCATCCGCAAGGAGAAAAGCCGTCTTGGTTCCTCCGCCATCTATTCCTAAAAAGCGCATTTCATCCTCCTAGCGATACTGTCTGTTGTATATATACAGATCGACAAGAAGGATGACGAGGGATAGGAGTTGGATCAGCAGACCCTCATAGCCTTCTCTTCTCTGTCCTGCGACCTGCAAGGCAACGCCCACAAGGAAGGCCAGTGCCATGAGTATCCTCTTTCGTTTCTTTTTTGCATATATATCCATAATCTTTATTCCTCCTTCAACCAAACGATTCCGTTCGGTTCCAGATCTGCCGTATAGGTTTTTTCTCTTCCGTAGACCTCCGTCTTGACCTTATCTCCACTATTGTTGAGCACCAAAAGTTCTCCTCTTTCGGGAAACCCGACGACCTCTACACGGCAGTCCCTCGCATAGTAACGCTTGAGACTGTCCTCTCTGTGGCTCACATGGTGCAGGAGTCTCTTGAGCATTCTCGTATTCTCGAGAGAATACGGCATTCCGCTGATATAAGCTCCCCTTCCTCTTCCATAATCATGTACCGCCAAGTTCACGGTGTGATCCTTGTAGTTCAAGATCTTCGTATCCTCACTCAAGGCGTAGATACAAGGCATTCCTCTTCCGAAGTCCAAGTTGCCTCCGATCTCTTCGGTTACGAAGTGGGAGTCACTCTGCTTGTCGTGGTACTTGTTGTGGCTTTGAGAGAAGCCTACCTCCTTGTCGACTCCCAAGATGTCGGAGAGTTGAAAAAACTTGCCTTCTCTCTGAAAGGCGGAAGGCTCACCGACACCGATAAAACCTCCTCCCTCGTACACGAAACGTCGAAGCTCGGCTACGACCTTCTCCTGTGCAAAGGCTTCTCCACCGCTGAATGCGGTATAGGCATCTCCCGCATTGATGATGACGTCAATGGCGGGATCAATACCCCGTTTCACATCCTCGAAGTTGATAAAAGATACCTGCACATCCATTCCGCTCAGTGCCTCCATCAACCCCATATAGGAATAAGCGAGATGATACCATTTTCCGTGTGCCACGGTGTAAGGCTGCCAGCTTCGAAGCTCTCCCCAGCAGTTTAGCACTGCAACCTTCATGGAAGAATAGGGTGTTTCGTCCGCAATCTTATCATAGATTTCTCGAAACTCATCGGCGACACGGGCGATATAGTCTATAAACTCGGGAAACTGATAGGCAAGCGAGAGGTAGCCTCCGTAACCGATGCGGTCGAGAGGGCGTCGAACCATGGCTCTCCTTGCCGTCGTCCAATTCCGCTTCGCCTCGATCACGGGATCGTTTCCGGGATAGAAGGTATCTGGGAAGAAGTAGGGCAGGAACCTTCCCTCCCGAAACTTCACATCGGGAATGTCCGCAATGATACGCAAGGTCACACCGTCGCCCACCGAGCCGACTACTCCATCGAGTCCGATATCCTTAAAGTAGCGTCCATAGGGTTCGGTGCCTATCCAGTTGTCCCCGAGGAACATCACCGCCTCTTTGCCCGCCTTATGCACCATATCGACCAGGCGCTTTGCCTTGCGACTGACAAATTTCTGTTGAAACTCAATGTAATCCAGGTAGGCCTTGGTCGGAATGCGGTAAGTCGAATTATAATATCCCTCATCGACGATGTCTTCCGGACGAAGGGCATAGCCGTACTCCTTCTCAAAGGCTTCCATCGCCTCGACTGAAACACTGCCGGAATAACCGAACCAATCGACGAACTTTTCCTTTCCTTCATCGTTGAAGACCAAAGTAAAGTGATAGAAGAAGGTCGTAAAACGGACAATATCGGTCTTGGGATTGTCTTTGAGCCATTGCTCCAAGACCTTCTCCACATGGACGGAAGCTTCCTTCTTCCTGACATCGAAGGGAATCTCGTGTTCCTTGTCGCCCCAGTCATTCGTAATATGATTGTACATCTGCGTGGGATCCCAGATCGCATAGGCGAGAAAGCTCACAGTGTATTGGTGAAAAGGCTCGGCAGCTTCGATTACCACCTGCCCCTTTTGTTTGTCCCACTTCCAATGAGTTACGGGAACGACTTCTTTGGTCGTTCGGTCGATCACTTCCCACCATCGCTTGGGGTCGTGGTCATCGTCCACCTTGACCTGCTCGGCAAAATATCCCTTCATAAGCGGAATACAAATATTCTCGCCAATCGCCGTATGGTGCTCGGTCATCAGGTAAAAATGCTGGCACTCATCCATATGTGCCTTCGCAAACGCATTGTCGCCCCTTGCGACAAAGTAGGTGGTATAGATCTTGGCATCCAAATCTTTGACTTCATCGGGAAGCTTTGTACCGTCGGAATCGCGGAGGGCATCGGCTCCCAACTTCTCCATCACCTCCTTGGTCTGCTCCAAAAAATGTTCTTCACTGGGCAGGGTCAACCGCCCTATCTTCTTGTGCATAATACATCTCCTTCATCCGTTTTGATATCGGGTTGTTCAAATGTTCCATCTCAACGCTTATACTATTGTCCAATAGAAATGTGGTTATATCTACTTTATAACCGGGAGCATCCGTGTTATCTTCCGTTGAGTACAGGTTGCTGCTATTCATAACTTAAATGAATAATAGTATAAATCCTCTCTAGCCCTTATCTCCTCCTACCGTCATCGCTTCGGTCAACCTTTTCTGTACCAGGATGTAGAGGATCAACGTAGGCAGCATTACAAGTACAAGACCCGCGTACATAGGACCGTAGTTGGCTGCCGCCCTCTGTGCATTCATCAAATTGACCAGTCCTACGGGAAGAGTCCTCTTCGCAGGGTCGGTCAAAATGGTAAGTGCCATAATATACTCATTCCAAAAGGCAAGGAAGTTAAAGAGGATGACGGTGATGATGCTGGGCTTGGCCATCGGGATCATGATATCCGTCATCGTTCGAAAATACCCCGCTCCGTCGATATAGGCCGCTTCCTCATAGGTTTTGGCGATCGTTCTGAAGTAGTTGGAAAGCAAATAGACGGTAAACGGGATCGCGGTTGCCGCATAAATGACTGCTAAGACTACCAGATTATCGGTAAAGAGCGGCTTCTTAAAAGCCCTGTTCCAATCGAGCAACATCAAAAAAATCGGTATAACGATGTAAGAGATGTTGACAAAGAGACCGGAACGAAGCAGTCTGACGATAAGCCCCTTCCCCTTGAACTCCATACGGGAAAGTGCATAAGAGCAAGGGACTGCAACCATAAGAAGAATAAAGAGCCCCAAAGAGGTAGTAAGGACCGAGTTAAAGAAATAATCCCCCATTTTTGCATCCTTCCACGCTCTCACATAATTGCCCCACTGAAGAGAGGACGGAACTGCCCACGGATTGCCCTGAAACTCGGAATTCGCCTTCAGAGATGAAAGGAACACCCACGCTACCGGCACAATGATGGACACCGCCAGCAGAACGAGGCAAAGGTAGATGAAGACCTTGTAGAGTCTGTTTGTACGTTTATCCATGTTCCACCTCCTAGTACTGAATGATGTCTCTCTTGGTGATACGGTTGATCACGGCCGAAAGACCCAAGGCAAATACAAATACCACAACGCCGATCGCCAGCCCGTAGCCATAGCTCGAATTGGTATAGGCCTGATTATACATATAACTGAGGAAAACGTGAGACGCACCGTCAGGACCTCCCTGTGTCATGATCGTCACAAGTTGAAACGAGATGTTGATATTGGATATGACGTAGAAGGTCAGAGTCGTCCTTACCGTATCCCATGATAAGGGAAGGGTCACATCAAAAAACTGTCTTATTCTTCCCGCTCCGTCGAGGTCCGAAGCCTCATAGAGTTGCTTGGGGATCTGGGACATTGTCGACATATACATGACCATATAGTAACCGATCGCCTGCCAGATCAGTGCAAAAGCGATTGAGTAGATCACCAGCTGCCTGCTTCCCGTAAACTGAATATTTGTCCATGTATCCGCATAAAACAGACGAAAAAAACCGTTTAACAACCCCTTTTGAGGCTCGTAGATTGCCGAGAAGATCGAAGCGACCACCGAGATGGAGAGAATATTGGGAATGTAGAAAATAATACGGAAAAAGTTTTGACCCTTGAGGTTTTCTCTCGAAAGTACGCTCGCAAAGAAGATGGCAAAAACGATGGTAAAGATCGTGACAAAGACAATCAAAAACACGCTGTTTTGAAAGGCTCTCAAAAAATATCTGTCCTCGAGCAAAAACTTAAAATTGTTGAGTCCGACGAATTTCTTATTCGCAGAAAGTCCTCCCCACTTAAACAAACTCATCGTAAAAATCGAAATGGTGGGATAAACCATGAACAAAAGGTATAACAACATCGCGGGAACAACGCATACTGTAATGAATATGCTTCTTCCTTTGCTTTTCATATCCGATACCTGTCCTTTCTTTTGTCAATACCGCATGGTGTGAGCTTTGATGCCGAGATCTGTCTACATTGTTCTATCCGTGACTTGTCACCGTAAGCACTTATACTGATACTATTTTTCATAGAAGTATGGATATATTTATTCTGCAACCGCAAAACTTCGTTTTATCTTCTATGAGTTACACATCGTTTATATCCATAACCCGAAGGCAGAACAATATAAACCTTAATATTACTATGTCGGGTTTATGGAATGTATAACCATAAATCGCCATTTATAGGAAAGTGCAAACGGAACTAAAGAAACACCGCATAGTTCAAAAAATTATCGTAACATCACTTTTAAAGGGATGCTGAATTTCTTAAAAGCATTGATTTGACAGAATTCTATTTTTTACAAATCCATAAGAAAATCAAAATTTTGCCTTTGTGCGGCATTGCCCTAATACTACGTTTTTGAATCTATATCCGAGTCCCGTGTCAGAAAATGCTCCGAATAACCGGACACGGTAAACGGATAACAGTATAAAACAATTTTTTGTGATAGACAATCCATCCGGCTCGCTGTTTTAAGCAGAAATCCGTATCGGAAGGTAAATTTGCCCCCCAATTGCTTCTGCCGTTATGCGATACCTCCTTTAATAAAAAGGCGATGGAGATAAACCCCATCGCCCCGACCAAACCAATGTTTATTTATTCAGTTCAGCTGAAATTTTTTCTACTGTGCTCACTACTTCTTTGTGCCAGTCATCCACCGTCTTATCTCCGGTCATAACCGAGTTGATGGTATCGTACAAAGCCGCTTTGATGTCTGCTCCTTCTACCGGAGGTGCCGCTACAAAACCTCCCATAGCCGCTTTTGCTCCGCTCGCATAGATGGAGTAGATCTCCTTTTGTCCCGGATCACTGATCATTTCTTCAACGCCTGCAACCGGTTGTACGGCTCCGCCGTTCTCGTAGAAGGCTTTTACCGCTTCATCCGAGTAGAGGAAGGCAACAAATTCTTTTGCCAACTCGGGCTCGGCCGAAGATGCCGGAACATATGCCTGCTCGAAGAAGGTAAAGCTGTATCGGTCTCCGCCTTCTTTGTAGGCCGGCAGAGGCATAAAGCCCCACTCAAAGCCTTCGGGAGTTGTTTCCTTCATCTCATCGGGCAACCAGAAACCGTTGGGGATGAACATGGAAGTTCCGTCGATCACGGACTGTTGATTGTTCTTAAATCCATCCTTGATGTTCGTGTTGGACACGGTGTCGGGGTGCAGGTAGGGAGCAAGATCCGCTACCGTTTGCAATACCGCCTTCGCCTCGTCACTCTTCCAAGCCTCGACATCGTAGTTCATCAGCTTATTAAAGAGCTCAGGTCCGCCGACTTCGTTGATAAGAGCGGGAATAAAGCTGTCAAAATATCCTGTGGTCGGATAGGTAAACAAAGCTACTCCATCCGCCTGAGCCGCTTTTCCAAGCTCGGTAAACTCCGCAAAGGTCGCAGGCAAGGTGTCCTTGCTCGGAATCATCGACTTGCTGTAAAACAGACCGCAAGGAGTGTAGAAAAGAGGTGCCAAATAGGTTTTTCCATCTCCGTAGGGGTTTGTGTTATAGGTATCCAAAAAGCCCGGAATGATTTTTTCTTTTACCGTGACTTCTTCTCCCGGAACCTTCTTGTCCAGTACATCCGTAATATCCAAGACCATATTTTCCTTAATCATGGTCTCGGTCAACCCTCCTTCTCCGCCAATCGACATATAGATGACATCGGGAGAATTGCCTGCCTGGATCTGGGGACGAAGCACATCGGCGATGTTCTTCTCAAAGGTCGACTCCACCTTTGCACCCGTCTTTGATTCAAATGCCGCAATTACAGCCTTCCAACCTTCGGTGCCGTAACCGCCGTCCAAACCCGCTACCTTCAGGGTCTTTCCTTCAAAACTCATCGCACCCCCCTCTTGAGTGCTCTCCGTAGGTTCTGCCGATTCGGTTGTCGTTTTTTCAGCTCCACCGCCACAGGCAACGAGCGAAAATATCATCGCGGCACTCAAGGCCAGCGTTGCGGCTTTTTTCATCATTTTCATAAAAATCCACCTCCAAAAAATTTGTATTGTATACCTGCCATTTGTTGTTGTGTTTTTATTATACTATTTCGGAAAACATATTCCTATCACAATATTGACCGATTTTTTATTATTCTTGCTTTTCGTCTCAAAGTTCTTTATACTCTTTTTAAGGAAATGTCACATATTTCCAAAAAAGAACTTCCTCTCGTGTTTTCGGATTTATCCATGCCCATACGACAGATGCTCAAAGAGATAAACGGTTCCCGCTTTTTCCCTGAACATACGCCAAGATGCTCAAAAAAAGCTGTTCAAGAAGTATTTTATACCGTTATTCATTTGAGCTGCGGATATCCGAAACCTGTGCTCAACAGAAGATAACACGGATGTTCGTAATCATAAAGTAGATATAACCATACTTCTATTGGAGAATAGTATTACCACTTTCCTGTGATGGACTCTCTCCGATAACGACACCTTTGTAACATATACCGTCGTACCGATACCCGTTTGAATGACGGGTTGGCTCTATAAGCGTATTTTATGCAAGAAACGGAGAAAAACTGTGGCCGGAAAGTCCACACAGGCATAATCTTATGTTCGCCCAACCTTTCAATTGTAAAATCATATAAGGAGACCCTATGGAAACTCTATTTAACTTAAGTCTTATTCGCGACCGAATCCGCTCGATGAATGTCGAACCGGTCTATATCACAAAAAACAGCATGGACGATACTTGGCATTCCACCATGCACGTCCATCCGTTTACAGAGTTGTTCTATGTCATATCGGGGCAGGGAAGAATGAAGTTTCCCAACCGTGAAATTCCTCTTCGTGCGGACGATCTCCTGATTGTAAACTCCAATATTTTTCACACCGAGGTCTCCGATTCACAGGAGTCTCTCTCCTACATTGTTCTGGGAATGAAGGGACTTTCGATCATGCCGTTTCACAAAAATGAAGATCCGCCTTCGGACCGTCCCGAAAGCGTCTACGACTACCTCCTGCACAGTCATATCTTCAAAAAGAACTTCCGAAACCATAGGGACAAGCTCTTGACCCTTTTTCTGGAGATTCACAGAGAACAGGAGGGCGAAGAGCCCTTTCATCAGGAAATTATGAAAAATCTTCTGGAGATCCTGATATTTTCAATCCTCCGTCTTGCCCAAAGCAAGCTCGTTTTGGATGCGAATACAAACAACAACCGCCAGCTTGAATACATCAAATCCTATATCGACCTCTACTACACCCATGATATTACCTTGGAGGAATTGGCCAAGATGATCTACACCAACAAATATCAGTTGGTGCGTGAGTTTAAAAAAAGCTATGGGGTAACCCCCATCCATTACCTCTTGGACAAGCGATTGAATATCGCCGAAGACTTGCTCAAAAATACCAACCATACCATCGAAGACATCGCTCGAATCGTCGGCTTCAACTCCGCCTCATACTTTACCCAAATCTTTAAACGAAGGGTAAAATACACCCCGAGGGAATACCGCAAACGCTTAAATAACAAGGGATGACAAGGGAAGGTTGAAAACCGGACCCTTGTCGAACTGCCGACCTTAGAATGATATCAAGATTGCCGGCATACGGAATATACCATTCACAAAAAACAAACTGACGCAAGATCTCCTTCAAGGCATTCAGCCTGTCAAATTTAAGGGATAACCGTATAATACTATTTCCCAATAGAAATGTGTTCCTATCCGTTTTACAACCACACAAATTCATTCTATTTCCTATGGAGTACAAATCGGCATGATCCATTATTTAAATGAAAAAGAGTATAATACTGCGCTTCGTTTGAATCATCGATATCTATGAGCTTGACTTCTTCAGACTTGAATTGATTTATTTTTATAATCAAGGCGGATCTACGAATGCTTCTATCGAAGAACGGTATCATACTATTCTTCAATAGAAGTATGATTATATTTATTTTATGACCACAAAAATCCGTTTTATCTTCGTTTGAATACAGGTTGCCGATACCCATAACTCAAATGAATAATAGTATAAAATTAAAATCGTTATCGATAAAACATCGTCGGTATAAAAAAGAAGAGAGTATGTACTTCCCGTAAGGATATACATACTCTCTTCCGATTGGTGCAGATGGAGGGACTCGAACCCTCACGAACGTTGTTCATACGCCCCTCAAGCGTACGCGTCTGCCATTCCGCCACATCTGCCCGGAAACATCTCGAAGCTTTAATAAAAAATCTCACACTCCGTGAGATAAGATTGGTGCAGGCGGTGGGATTTGAACCCACACGATATCGCTATCGCTGGATTTTGAGTCCAGTGCGTCTGCCGTTCCGCCACGCCTGCGCTGAATACTTAATTATAATAGCATACTCTTTTCCGTTTGGCAAGACTTAAATTAAAAAAATATTAAATTTAAGGAGGCAATGCGATCCGATCACCCCGACAACTGAACATGGCTTGTTTTCTTACGGTGTCCCGGACGAAGAACAGCCGTCCTTCCTAACGGAAAGACGGCTGTCCTCTCATGTTGTTGTTTATATTAATTTGGAGGAACTACAGTCGGAAACAGATCGCCGCTAAGTCCGGCGACCCTTTCAGCCGGATATGCAAAAAAATGTCCGTTCGTCTGCACGACGTATCTCTCCTATGGTCAAAGATTCCCATATGTTCGCATATTCCCGCTAATCATCCCTTTAACAACATACCCTTTTTCTCTTTCAATAACACAAATTTTGCTCTTCGCCCGTCAAACATTCTTTTCGAGCAACCCCTTGAAAGAGAAGAGCTCTTGTGTCTTCAAGTTCTTGCAGGATGTTCTTTCCCTCAGAGGAAGATCCGTTTGTTCGGAAAGAAACAAAGAAATCCTTCCTTCGCCTATCGCTTTGTACCTATCCTATCAGAATTTTCATATCGTCTTCCACGCTTCCCACTCCGGCAATACCGAAATTTTCCACCAGGACGTTTACAACATTCGGAGAAAGGAAGGCGGGAAGAGTCGGTCCCAGGTGGATGTTTTTGACTCCCAGATAGAGAAGAGCCAGGAGAACAATGACCGCTTTCTGCTCATACCACGCAATATTGAAAGCAAGGGGAAGTTCGTTGATGTCGGAGAGTTCGAAGATCTCCTTTAGTTTCAACGCGATTACCGCCAAAGAGTAAGAGTCGTTACACTGTCCCGCATCAAGAACTCGCGGTATGCCCCCGATATCTCCCAAATCCAGCTTGTTGTAACGATATTTTGCACAACCTGCCGTCAAAATCACGGTATCCTTGGGAAGCGCCTGTGCAAAGTCGGTATAGTAGCTTCTTCCCTTTTGACGCCCGTCACATCCCGCCATTACGACAAACTTCCTGATCGCTCCGCTCTTAACCGCGTCTACGACCTTGTCCGCCAATTGAAAGACTTGGTTGTGAGCAAAGCCCCCTATAATCTCTCCGCTCTCGATTTCAGTCGGTGCAGGACAGCGTTTGGCATGTTCAATGATCGCGGAGAAGTCCTTCGTCTCGCCGATCTCCCCCTCGATGTGTTTACATCCGGGAAACCCTGCGGACCCCGTTGTATAGACCCTGTCTTTGTAGCTGTCTTTCGGCGGTACAATACAGTTCGTCGTCATCAGTATCGGTCCGTTGAAACTCTCAAACTCCTCTTTCTGCTTCCACCAAGCGTTTCCGTAGTTGCCTACGAAGTGGTCATACTTTTTAAACGCCGGATAGTAATTTGCCGGAAGCATCTCGGAGTGAGTATAGACATCGACTCCTGTTCCCGCAGTCTGCTCAAGCAGCATTTCCATATCCCGAAGATCGTGTCCCGAAATCAGGATGGCGGGATTGTTTCTGACCCCGATATTGACCTTTGTCATCTCAGGATTTCCATAGGTGGAGGTATTCGCCTTGTCGAGCATGGCCATTCCTTCCACTCCGAACTTACCCGTCTCCAAGGTAAGTGCAACCAGATCATCGACCCCCAAACTGTCATCGAGGACCTTTGCAAGAGCTTTTTGCAGAAAGGCATCGACCTCTTCGTTATCTTCCAAAAGCACATTTGCATGCTTGGAGTATGCGGAGAGACCCTTCAGACCGTAGATGATCAACTCTCTCAAACTTCTCACGTCTTCATTTTCCGTACTCAACACTCCTACTTCCTTTGCCTTGGCCGCCAAAACTTCTATGTCCGTTTCCTTCCAAAGAGCAGCTTCGCTGAGACCTTCCCTGTTTTTGAGCTGCTTTTTCAACTCTTCTTTCACATTGATCGTCTTTACTATCTTCTCCACAATAGCAGCTTCGTCGAAATTCGCATTGGTAATCGTCGTAAAGAGGTTTAAGGTAATCATATGATTTACTTCCTTGGAAACGGTCACACCTTCCTCCCGAAGTCCGGTCGTAATCTGAGAAATCCCCTTGGATATCCAGATTAACATATCCTGCATATTCGATACCCGCGGTGTCTTCCCGCAGACACCCATCTTTGTACACCCCTTGTTTGCCGCTGTCTCCTGACACTGAAAACAAAACATTTGATTATCTAAAAGACTGTTCATATTACCCCTCCTGAATGTTCGTCTATGTTTTCGTTGATCCATATTCTTAGTATAGAAGAAACGTGGAGGGTTTTCCGTAACATCCGTTACCGTTTTATATTTTTTTGTTTTATTTTAAGATCAGCTCCTCCATCCCTTAATCGAAATACACTTCTTCTGCAAGAATCGGTACCCGTTTCTTGTGTCTGTGTTGCAACTTCCGTTGTTTCCTGAGGCTGTTCCTGTGTCTCCTCCGGTTTGGAAGTACAACCGCCGAACAGAACTGCCGTGATCAGAGCAAAACTCAACCACTTTAAAACCTTCTTATTTATAAAATATGTGTATCAATGTCCAGCTTAACTTAACAAATAAAAGGATTTAGCATACTCCGCCCTCCTTTTCAAGAGAGCCTCATATTCGTTCTCCACTCGACCTTCATCACCAGCAAAAAACACAAAAGACCGGCAGCCGTATTGGAGAAAAGGTTGCCCCAGAACACGGAATATACGCCCAGAATGTTTTCAAAGGCAAGGATGAAGATATATCGGAAAAACCATATTCTCAACAGTCCCGTAAACAGAGGTATCTTTGTTTTTCCCAGTCCGATGAAGACACCGTACACCGCCATATAGATACCGAACCCTATGATCGCCAGGGTGTAAATATCGACCGCTTCCTTTGCCAGAGACAACATCTTGTCATCGGTTAGAAACAGTCCTACCAGCACTTCGGAGAAGGGAAGAGAGCCTGCAATAATAAGAGCCGAAAACACAATGACTACAATACAGGCGGTAAAGAAACTCTTTTTTGCCCTTTGGGTTTCTCCGATCCCCATATTCATACTGACCATGGTTGTAACCGTCGTGCTCAAGGAGGCGGGCAACAGGAAGTACAGACTGCTGATGTTGTTTGCGATCGTCTGTGCATTCATCACATCCCCTCCGTACTTTTGTACTTCGAGATTGATCAGGACAAAACCCAGATTTACCGTGACCGAATTGAGCATAGCGGGGATGCCCAATCTCATAATCTCGCCTATCATCTCTTTATCGAAGAAAAAGCCTCTCAAGCCCAGTTTTAAATCGCTTTTTTTCACAAAAAGGTCATAGTACATCCAGATTCCGATACAAAGATAACACGAAAACGAACCCAAGACGGAGCCCACCGTTCCCAAATCGAGGATATAGAGATACAAGGTATTGAATATGATTTTTAACACCAGTAGAAGAATCATCCGATACAAGGTCGCTTCAGGCTGACCGACGGAGTTCTTGATCGCATTATAGATGGCAGTCAGAAAAAGAAAGGGCAGAACAAAGGAATATAGCCCCATATAGACAAAGACCTCCTGTGAGATCTCCGGATTGATCAACCTCGAAACAACGTAACCGCTCACAAGGCAGAGGGGTGCAAGAATCATCCCGAGCAGAAAGCCGAAGACGATCAATTGGGTACAGTAATGTTTTACCGCGGCGATATCCCCTCTTCCGTTGGCGTTTCCTATCATTGCCATTCCCGCTACACCCAGACCTCCGGACATTCCGTTGATCATCTGTATGATCGGCACGACAAAACCCACCGCAGCTGCCACCGCGTAACCCGATGTATGATTGAGGAAGAAGCTGTCCACAATGGGGATAAGAGCCTGCACCACTCCCATCAGCAACGTGGGTACCGACAAAAACAACAAGGTTTTCAGGATATCCCCGTGCAATATCATCTCTCTGCGTTCTTCCAACGACTGTTTAACAAATCCTCTTGCCATAAACTCCCCTCTCTGTCTTATCGAAGATCGATGCCTGCAATCCGTGTCGTCATGATGATTGCCGCTTCGATTTTGTATCAAATTAAAAAAGAAGATCGTTCCACTTCCATGAAACCATCCTCTTTTTCTACCTGAGTTTCCGTCGTAAAGTTAAGACTAATCTCTCTTGAATTTCTTATTGAAACGCTCAATACGTCCACCTTTTTCTATTGTCTTGGATTGACCTGTAAAGAAAGGATGGCATTGGGAGCAGATCTCTACGGAGATTTCATCTTTTGTGGAACCTGCTTGGAATGTGTTTCCACACGCACAACGTACCTGTACTTCTTTGTATTTGGGATGCAAATTCTCTTTCATTGTTTTCACCTCGCTTGGTCTTTGATACTCATTACTTCTAACTTGGAAAGTATATCATAGTTTTTTATGAAAATCAAGGTTCTTCCGACTTAAGTTTTTCCTTATTTTCTATAATATCACTTCAATTGCACAAGTTCAAGAATTTTTTTGTTTTTCCCTTCCTTGTCGAAAAAACAAAACTCAACTTCCCTACCTTCGCATGTTGTTGTCCGAATATACCTGCTCCACTGCGGAAAGGAACTGTCCCATATCCGAAGCATTGCAGATCATCGGGATCAGATCCTCCATTAACTCCTGGGTGGAATAGTTGCCCAATATCCTTCTTATTTTGATAAGCATTTCATAACGCTCTTTATCGACAAGGAGTTCTTCCTTACGTGTTCCCGAACGTTGGATATCGATGGCGGGAAAAATTCTCTTTTCCGCAAGTTTTCTGTCCAGATGGAGTTCCATGTTTCCCGTTCCCTTAAATTCTTCGTAGATGACATCGTCCATCTTTGAACCCGTATCGATCAGGGCGGTAGCAAGTATGGTAAGAGAACCTCCCTCACGCACATTCCTCGCCGCTCCGAAGAACTTCTTCGGTCCGTACAAAGCACCCGGATCCAACCCTCCCGACAAGGTTCTTCCGGTGGGATTGATCGTCAGATTGTAGGCCCTTGCCATCCTTGTAATGCTGTCCATAAGGATAACAACATCTCTTCCGTGTTCCACCAGATTCTTAGCACGTGCAAGAACCATCTCCGATACTTTGATATGGTTGCTCGGGAGTTCATCGAAGGTCGAAGAGATCACATCGGCATTGACCGATTCTCTAATATCGGTCACTTCCTCAGGTCTTTCATCCACCAAAAGCACAATGAGCTCGACATCGGGATAATTGCTCAGAATTGCATTTGCCACATTCTTTAAAAGCACCGTTTTGCCCGCCTTGGGAGGTGCCACAATCAAACCTCTCTGTCCCTTTCCTATGGGTACGAAGACATCGATCAACCTTACGGATTTATCCATTTTTTCGTTGTTTAAACAGAGGCGTTCATCGGGATAGATAGGAACCAGCTTGTCAAAATCCTTTCTCTTAGCTGCAACATCAGGCTTGAGCCCGTTGATACTCTTGACATACAAGATCGCATTGAATTTATCGTTAGGTCCCGGAGGACGTACGATACCCAGAATCTTGTCCCCCGTCTTCATGTTAAATCTCCTGATTTGAGAAGGCCCTACATAGACGTCGTTTTCAGTCGAGATATAATTAGGTCCTCTCAAGAACCCGAAACCGTCCGGCAGGATCTCAAGAATCCCCTCCGCCACCAAAGCATCTTTGCTATGTATGATCCTCTCATATTCTTCCTTATCATAGCTTACTTTTTTGGGACTTGCGGAAGCTCCCGAAGCTGTGTTATCTCTATCTCTCAGAGTGCTCTTGATCTCTTCAGACTCCTCAATTACGGACTTTACTCTGTTTTCATGTAATCTTTCCTGCTCTTTGACTATCTCCTTCTCCCCTTGGCTGACCGCCTTCTCCTCTCGTGACACACCACCCCCTTCTTCCCCTTCAAAGGAGGATAAGATATGCTCCAAGCCTTCGGTCTCCAAAAGAACACGGATCAACTCTTCTTTCTTCAAGGCTGTGATCGATTTCAGTCCCCCCTGTTTTGCAAGCAGCCTCAAGTCTTTCAATTTCATCTCGTTTAGCCTGTTTCTCATCTTTTTTCCTTTCTAACAACCACTTTGAACTTTTTTAACAAAAACTATAACAAAGGCGAAAACAGTCTGCAAAAAGCCTCTACAAATCGTTTGAATACCGATTTTTGTCTATACCTTAGATAATCAACTTCCACACAATCTTTGATATCCCTCTTAAACATATTATACAGGCGATCAACACTCTTATCGTCATAGATAAACGCATTGATTTCCGCATTGAGCGAAAAACTTCTGATGTCCATATTGGCAGTACCTACCGTAGCAAAAGTTCTGTCTATGATGACAACCTTGGAATGAAGAAAGCCCTTCTTATACAGGTACACCTTAGCCCCCAGTTCCATAACCTCTTCGAGGTAGGAATGAGAGGCGTGATAGACAACAAAATGATCGGGATAGGAGGGAAACATGATGGACACTTCAACTCCCGAAAGCAGAGCTGCCTTTAATCCGGTAAGCAAGGCCTGATCCGGAATAAAGTAGGGTGTCTGTATGAAGATACTTCTTCTTGCTCCCGTAATCCCCGAAAAATAAGCCTGATATATGGTTTCATGGGGCGTACTTGCATCCGAAGTTGCGATTTGGACCATCGAATAACCCAATTGCCTGACGATCGGCGGAAAGAGAAACCCCTCCTTTATCATTTCTTCCCGAATCAGGTACCACGACAGGAGAAATACGATTTGAAGCGAATACACCGCTTCTCCTTCTATCCTGAGATGGGTATCTCTCCAAAAATCAAAGTAGGGATCTTGGTGTACATACTCGTCCCCGATGTTGATCCCCCCGATATAACCGATTCTTCCGTCAATGATAACGATTTTTCTGTGATCCCGAAAATTGATATTCCGATACAAAAAAGGAAATTTTTCCATTGCATAGGAGTACACCTCGCAACCCGACTCCTTCAAACTCTTGAGATAACTCTGCTCGATATGCAGCCTCCATGAACCCAGATCGTCATAGATAATCCTTATTTTGACTCCCTGTTTCGCCTTTCGGATCAAAGCCTCCCTCAACTTGTTACCTATTACCGAATCCTTAATAATAAAGTATTCAATATGAATATGATGCTGTGCTTCTTCGATATCCCGCAGCAGGGATTCAAACTTGGAGACCCCTTCTTCAAAGACTCTTACCTTATTGTTGGAGGTGACCGGGAACTTTCCCGAATTCAAAATCAGAGATATGATCCTCCGATCGTTCTCCCTAAAAATAGGAAGGCTTCGAACTCCTTCTTTTTGGGTTCGAACCAAATCATCAAAAGCCTCTATTCCAACCAAGTCGCTATGTTCAAAGAACTCAGAGGTCAATTTTGCTCTCCTGCTGTTTTTGTCCGAACGGACATTCTCTCCGAAGATCAGATACAGTACAAAGCCTACCACCGGAAGGAAAACCAGGACCAGTAACCATGAGATCGTCTTATTGTTGTCCTTATTCTCCAAAAAGATAAACATCGCCGTAAACACGAGCATGATCAAATACAATATCGATATTCCGGTGACAAACATTTCTATCTTCCCTTCATTCTTTCGTAATAAAACAGATATTGTTGGGCAATTCCGGCGGTTTCTCCGAATACCTCCATACCCTTTTGACGAATCATTCGTATGCTTTCATCTTCAGGTACATTGTAATGGCGGTTCATGACCCTCTTCATCCAGACATCGACAGGAAAGGTATCCATCCTGCCCATACCGTAAAGAAGGATACAATCGGCAACCTTATCGCCGACCCCCGAAAGCTTCATCAACTCTTTCTTTGCATCGAGGGTGTTCATCTTCTCCAGCTTTTTGAGGTCAACTTCTTTGTTTTTGATTGCTTGCAGGCTCTTTCGAATATAAGCTTCCCGATAACCGAGTTTTACCTGTGCCCATTGCTCATCGCCGATTCGTGTCAATGCTTCCAAGGTGGGAAAGGCCAAGATCTCCTTGCCCTCAACCTCTCCGAGCCGTCTTCCCGCAAACCTGCTTATCTTTTCAATGCTCATCTTTATTCTGGGGATATGATTATTTGCAGAAATGATAAAAGTGATAATAATCTCAAGAAGGTCCTGTTTGAGAATCCTGATACCCTCGCCGTAATCCATGGCCTCATCCAGGTACCCGTCAAGACCGCGGTAAGATTTGCGTATGCTCGAATAATCCCTGTCCAAATCAAAGTACGCTGTCCACACCTTGGACAACTCGCGTTTGGACGCATGCTTAAAGTTCAAGTGATCTTTTTCCTGTTTCACTCTTACCCACTTGTCCTCATGTATCGCAATATACTCATCTTCCGACAGTGCGATCCATCGAAAAGCCTGCCCGCTCTCATGGATTTGTTTTAATGACAAATGATCCGTCTCCAAAACATATTCCGTTTCACTTATTTTCTTCCACTTCAACTTCTGTTTCAATCCTTTGTTCCTTTTCTTCGCTGAATAAATCTCTTCTCTGATTTCGGTAAAGACGAATCCGGCTCTTGACCTGTGCTCTGATTTTCTGATAGGCGGCAACGGTTTTGCAACAAAACGGAATCGTCAAAGCGGTCCGCCATAAACCTGCGTCCTCTTCCATAACCGGGCAAAAAATAACATAACCGGTATAAACAACTCGAATGTTTGTTTTTATTTTACCCGTCGCCCGCCTTGCTAAACCTGCCTACTCCACTATTGTTAGATAAAAAATAGCACAACCTTAACTATGACTTGTTCAAATGCCTTCAAATCAAACGGTCGGCTTATGCTTTTTACAAGTATACCACAACTCAAATGAATTTATAACTATATTTTTGTTTTTTTTATTTTATTCTCTCCTTCGTTTTGACAAAACCGTCCCACAAAAAATGTGGACCTCGGTGTTTCTAAAAAAAACGATACCGAGGAACGGGAAAGTATATCCATATGCAAAGGCCTTGAATTCTTCTTGCAATTCCTCCCGAATAAGAGTATCCTTGAGAAGATAAGCTCCATTGTCCACTACAAAACTTGTGCATATCGCACCCGAGAAAACATTCCAAAATCAGAAGATATAAAATGAGGTGTTAAAAATGAACGTACTGAAAAAAACGATTTCGCGTATCGAAGCCCCCGATACATCTTGGATGCAAAGGGCAAAGAAGAAGCAGGACACTCTGGTGAAACCTCCGGGAAGTCTGGGCTACCTTGAAGAACTGAGCATCCGACTCGCCGGAATTTACAGGGAAGAAAAAGTCGCCTTGAACAAAAAAATGGTCTTGACCTTCGGTGCCGATCATGGAGTATATGAAGAAGGCATCAGCATCCAACCGCAGAGTATCACTGCCGACCACTTCGCTTCCTACTCGACGGGCAAGTGCAGCATAGGCTTAATGGCAAAATATCTCAACCTTGACATCGTCGCCGTGGATATAGGGATCAAGTGCAATCATGAAATCCCGGGCGTTTTGAACCAAAAGATAAGGCAAGGCACCTCAAACATGGCAAAGGGCCCTGCCATGAGCAGGGAAGACGCCGTTCTCTCGATCGAAAAAGGAATCCTTCTTGTCGAGGAATATATCAAAAAGGGCTACGAGATCTTCGGTATCGGAGAGATGGGGATCTGCAACACCACGCCGAGCAGCGCCATGCTCGCCGTCTTGGAAGGTCTCGACGTCGAGAAGGTCACCGGCTTGGGGGCCGGCACCCTTCCCTCCAATTTAAGCCACAAGGTCGACGTCATCCGAAGAAGTATCGAAGTCAACCGTCCCGATCCCAAAGATCCCATCGATGTGCTCGCAAAGGTCGGTGGCTTTGAAATCGGTGCCATGACAGGTGTCATCCTCGGTTGCAGTGCACATCGGATTCCGGTTGTGCTCGACGGTTTTATTTCCAATGTATCCGCCCTGCTGGCATCCAAGTTGGCTCCTCTGTCCAAAGACTATATGATAGGCTCTCACCTTTCCGACGAACCCGGCGCCCGATATGCACTGGAGGCTTTGGGACTCTCCTACCCCCTGAATATGAACATGCGATTGGGTGAAGGTTCCGGAGGTGCAATGATGTTCCCGATCATCGATATGGCATTGTATCTTTATGACAGAATGCCTACATTTTCGGAAAATGAGATCCCCGACTTCGATCAACTTACCCCTCCGTGTTAAGAAGAACGCACTGCTGCATAATTCTCAACCGACATAAAATCCATATCCGTCAAGGATGAACTTGTTCAAAACATGGTTGGCAGCCTTTTCCTCTTGTGAGCTACAAGAAGATCAGGACTTCACCCTTACATGTTGTCTTCTTACCAAACCGAATCGATTTCTCTGTACGAATGTAAGGGAAACCCTGTGCAAAGCCGCACCTCTCAAACATTCTTGCACAGTGTCCCTTCTTTCGTACATCTTTTTTTCCACACTCTTGAATTTTCCTCTGAAATGAGATAACCTCTTTATTTTCTGACTTGCCTGATAGTTTTCAATTGAAAAAAATATCGTTTCAAAAAAATATAAGTATCTAAAATCAATCCGTTGCAAAATTAAACCGGATAAATAAGGAAAAGTATATTGACAAGACAGATATCTACCTATATACCCTTTGACAAAGCAGCATTGTATTTGATACTGCTCTTGAAGCGGAGTGTGGAACTATTTACCTTCCGGACATACAAGAAACTGTTTCGACCCATATAAGCACAGGTCATCGATCTGCACGGCTCAAGCAAATAACGGTATCCCTTACATTGCTGTCCAAAATACCAAATTATATAAGGAGGAACATTATGAACACCCGCAACAAGTGGCTCTTAAGAGCTCAAAGTCTATTCTTAGTGTTAACCATCCTTTCTTCCCTACTTGTCTTTGATGTAGATAAGGCTTTTGCGGAAGAAAGGCCCGTCGCACCGAGTTCCGCACAAACGCTCAAGTCCATTCCCGTAGCTGTGCCGGTTCCGGAGCAGAAAGTCCAAGTTTTGTATGAAGTGAAGTACATCAACGAGGCCGACGGTACAAATGTCAGCTATCCGGTAAAAAAACTTGCTTTTTCCGGAGATGTTGTGACAGAAAAAGCTTCAAACATCAAGGGTTACGAATTGATTTCAGATGCAGAACAAACCCTTACCTTGAAGGCGGAAGGCAACGAGCCGATCGTATTCCGATACAGAGCGGTGGATTCGGAAGCCTTAATTGCGTTGAAAACTCTTACCAAAGAGAAGATCGACAACCTGAAGAAAGCACCTCTCTACGAGAAGAATGCTTATAAGGCGGACGTAGACAAAGCTCTTACAGAGAAGGAAGTAAACGATCTCTTTGAAGAAATCAAAAAGATCGATGAAACTACAAAAGTTCAAGTCAAATACCAAGTGAAGTATGTGGATAAGGACACTCGCAAAGAAATTTCGAGAACCGTAACAAAAATAGCTTTTGCCGATGAAGTTATTACTGAAAAGGCAACTTCCGTCAAAGGCTATGTTGCCCTTGAAAACACAAAGACCGCAACCTTGGTCGTTGGAGAGAACGAAATCGTTTTCGAATACGAAAAAGAGCAGGTTGCTCCTAAAAAAGTCCAAGTCAAATATCAAATCAAATATGTGGATCAAGACGGAAAAGAAATCAGCAGAACCATAACCAAGATTGATTTTTCCGGTAACACCGTTACCGAAAAAGCTTCAAACCTCAAAGGTTATGAGTTGGTCTCCGAAGCTTCAAAGACCCTTGTATTGAAGGCGGAAGGCAATGAGCCGATCGTATTCCGATACAGAGCGGTGGATTCGGAGGCACTGAATACCTTAAAAACTCTTACCAAAGAGAAGATCGACAACCTGAAGAAAGCACCTCTTTACGAGAAAAACGCTTATAAGGCTGCCGTTGATAAGGCTCTTACCGAAAAAGAGGTAAACGATCTCTTTGAGGAAATCAAAAAGATTGATGAAGCTACAAAAGTTCAAGTCAGATATCAAATCAAATACGTGGATCAAGATGGAAAAGAAATCGGCAGAACCATAACAAAGATCGATTTTGTCGGCAACACCGTTACTGAAAAAGCGGATGTGTTTAAAGGTTACGAGTTGACCTCCGAGCCTGTCAAAACAATAGTGTTGCAGCCTAAGAACAACGATCCCGTCGTATTTGAGTACAGAGCGGTCGCTGACGATGCATTGAACAAACTCAAAGAAGACACAAAGCGTAACATTGACAAATTGGAGAAGGTTTCTTTCGATGTGAAAGAAGCTTACAAACAAAAAGTTGACCAAGCAACCGACGAAAAACAAGTAAACGACCTCTTTGAAGAGATCAAAAAACTCAATGAGTCCGCAAAACCTCAAGTCGAGTACCGAGTCAGGTATGTGAACAAAGACGGAGAGGAGATTGCACCTACAGCAACCAAATCCGGACACGAAGGACAAGAAATCACCGAAGAAGCCATTGACATCGACAAGTATATCAAACCTGAAGAAACAACAAAGAGCCTCATCTTGGTTGCAGTAGAAAATGAGATCATATTTGAATACGAAAAAACCGACGAAATCAAGACCCTAAAAGAGTTTATCCGTGAGAAGGCAGATCCGAACAAAGAATTGACTTATTCGGACATCAACTTTGCAGGTAGACCCGAAGAACTCAAAGAGTATATCATCAAGAGTGTGTATAGACGTAAACTCGCTATCGTGTTCTACGCTACAGAAAAAGACGTGGATCAGGCTTATTGGGAGCTTTGGAACAAGACAACGGAAGCAGGTTTGTTGAGACTTGCAAGATATTGGACAGGTAGAGATTCCGTAAGAGGAGAAGAAACCGATACTCCCGGCGTATACAAATATGCGATCGGAATCACCTATCATATCAGCCCCGAGCAAATGATCCAATCGGAAGATAAAGTCGATGAGATTATCGCAAAGTACGACCTTACAAACAAGACCGACTTCCAAAAAGCGAAAATCATCCATGATTATTTAACCAAATATCCTACACCTAACACCGGAAGAAATGAATGGGGCTACAATGTCTATAATCATTCATCCGTACTTTTGGGGAATGTCGGACTCTGTGAAGGCTACGCTATAGCCTATAACCGAATTGCGGAAAGGGCCGGTTTAGAGTCCAAATTCGTCGGGGGAATTTTAATCCCCTATTATAACCCCAAAACCAAAAAGGCTTATATTGAAAAAGTAATCAGCCAAATGCAGACCGAAGTATTTGACAAACGACTCAACCACGCATGGAATCAGGTGAAAATTGACGGGAAATGGTATCACTTAGACTCCTATCATGCAGCTTACTTCTACCGCAGTGATATTCCAGAAGAAAGAACCCAAGTATATTCTGTCTTTCTTAAATCAGAAAAATTCTTGTGGAAAGATCTTGAGAATAGAATCTGGAACAACAAGTTTACGGAAGAATCTCTTGAAAACTACAAAGGATCTTTCAAACTTGAAAAAGACATCTAAGCCGAAATCACATCAAAGCAGACAAGTTTAAAAATATAACGGTATAACAAACACCGCCCCCAAGTCGGATTTTTGTGTAATACGATTCTCCGAAACACCGGACCCGAAGCACGAACACAGGGAACTACACAAGTTCGCCAAGCCGTTCCAAACGAGTGAAACACCTCTCTAGCTCCACACCTCGATGCCCCTTAGGACTTCGTAGATATCGATGTTCTTATATTGCTTCAATCTCCATATCTTGAAAGAGTCTCCGTCATAGGATTTTACAAAGACCTGTAAGGGCAGATAACCCACCTTTCCCTTCGCGTTCTTTACTTTGAGATACTTCCCTTTCTCACTTCCCGCAAGGACGGTAAACTTCTCCTTGGCTTTCAGCGTAAATGCCTTCTTGCTGCACTTTTTATCCGAATAGATCTGCAAGCTCTTCTGTGTTGTCGGAGTGATCGGTTTTTTCAGTCCCAACATTTGAACTTCATCTTCATTGACCATCTTGAGAGTACCGTTTTCGAGCTTATACTTGATATAATAAGTATATTGGATGGGATGATAATCATAGTTTTGAGCCTCGATATAGTTGGTCTTGGGATTAACCCTTATATCCCGATCCATAATCCCCGATATCCTTCCCAAGAGTTTGAGTTTCCCATCCTGAAACGAATAGATATCCGCCTCCGTTGCTATCCCGAAATAGGGATGGCTCTTAAGCAACAAGACTTCCTTCTGTTTGTCCTTAGGATTGATATCAATGATCTTGAGATCCTGATAGATAAGGGAAAGTCCCTCTTCCCCCATCACTTCGAGACGATCGACCTCCTTTGTCTCTCCTTCGGAGAGCTCACTTACCGATAACGCGGAGATCAGGGGATAGAGCTCATCTAAACCGTCCAATCTCTTTTCTTCCACATGTGCAGTGACACTTTCCTTGATATTGTCCATATTCAGATCCGCATCAAGGGAAACCGTCGTTTCGGCAAAAGCACTCCCCACACCCAAAAACACCAAGCACGACACGGTTGCAAGGCCCGTGATCCATCTCTTCATACTACCACTCCTTTTATGTCTTTTTCTACATCATAAGTCCCTTTTCCGACTTCGTCAACCTTTTTTCCGTATATTATGGATTCAATCTTGCATTATCTGTCGATATCATCCGAAATTTCCACTTACACTATGTCCCCTGTTTCCACCGTTTGTACGTCGCTTCGACCGGAGCCGGGTATTTGTTCGCCTTTGCGTTATGCTGTAACGCTTAAAGCCTGAGGCAATACTGCTACCCCTTCATTGCGCTTATACGGAGTGCTTTTTATAAGGAAGGTTTTTTGATTTTATTTTGGAGTTTCAAACAGAACTTGAACTCCGATAAGAAAGTATAGTGTTATACTTTGCTTTATTATACGAGGAAGAATAGTAGTATCTGTTAGAATTGAAAGGTGGAAGGCTTGGAAGCATATCGTCCTCCAAACGTTTTTCGGTAATGATAGATGTTTCATACTATTCTTCCTTTGAATTATAGATATAAACAATTTGTGACCCATAGAAGATAAACTGATTTTTCGTGGGTTGAAAAACAGATATATCCATACTTCTATTGGAGAATAGTATCATCCCCGGCATTTCAAACGGAAAATAGTATGATAGTACGACAAACATTCTGTCACACAACTATATCAAAAAAAACTCCCCTTACCCGAGGGCAGGAGAAGTTTTTTTTTGATATAAATCGCTCTATACCGGTTGATTTCCTGTCTTATTCCGCTGCGATCGGTGCATCCGCAGTAAGCTCGATCAAATGCCATCCGAATTGAGCTTTAGAATCATCCCAGTTCCAGTTGTACATTTTTACCCTCTTGTTAACGGGCAGAATGTCCACCCTGTTCATTTGAGGAACGATCGGAACTTCTTCCGCCATTACTTTCTCAAACTCATGGTAGATCTCAACACGTTTTGCCTCATCCATCGCTTCGTTGGAAGCCATTCTCTTAAGAGAGTTGTCCAACGCTTCGGAGGTGTAACGAGACATGTTGAAAGGTGCACTCTTTCCGAACATACCGTTTTGGTCCGGATCGGATGCAAGTCCGAAAGCTGCCATATAACAGTCGATTCCCGGATCATCCGCCTCAATTCTGTCATAGAAGTTGTGGAAGTCAAGAAGTCTTCCGTCTACCAATTCCACCTTCAGACCGATTTCTTTCCACTGTTGTCTGTAGTATTGGGACAGAGGCTCTTGAACCTCGGAACCCGCCATCATCGCAAAGTTGATGGTAAGGGGTTTTCCTTCCTTGTCTTCTCTGATTCCGTCTCCGTCCACATCCTTGAATCCGGCTTCATCCAGAAGAGCCTTTGCCTTCTCAAGATCGATCTTGTATCCTGTGATTTCCGGATTGTGAAGGGTAGCAAACAATGGAGCGATCGGAGATGCCGCAGTAAATCTCAGTCCGTGGTAGAACTGCTTACCGATGGAGTCGTTGTCGATTGCATAACCCATAGCCTGTCTTAATTTCATATCCGCCATCTTGGCATTGGGATCGACAACAACTTGTTTTCCATCCCATTTTCCGAGTTTAAAGCCCATATAACTCATATAGAGATCCATTCTCGTTGCAATCGAGATATTGGACAGCTCCTGTAATTCCGGGAAAACATCTACACTCATATCATAAACCAAGTCATATTTTCCCGCCTTGATTGCAGCAACCTGCTGAGAAGGAGGAAGGACTTCGATCTCCAAGTTTTTGACCTTGGGCTCTCCATGATAGTAGTGGGGATTTGCTTCAAAGATAACCTTTTCTCCTGACACCATATCCTTCATCACATAGGGACCGTAAGAAAGAGGGTTCTTTCTGAGTGCGGGAGCTTCGATGATCTTCTTCATCTCTATGCCTTCAAACTGCTTCGCATTGACAAACTCTCCTACCAAGCCCCCACCCCAGAGAAGTGCAGGAGTAATCTCTTTTACATGGATCTTCATCGTGGAATCGTCGATGACTTCCAACCCGGAGATCTTGTCGGCTTTTCCTTCGTTGTATTCTACAATACCTACGATGTTGTGCATGGAATCGTCAAAACGTACGGATTTTGCCGCTGTGATATAGTCCTGGTTTGCTACGATCTCATAGGTTTTTACGATGTCCGCCGTCGTTACCTGCTCACCGTTGGACCATTTAAACTTCGGATTGATCTTGTAGTTTACCGTCTTTGCCTCTTCATCGAACGAAAGGTTGATCGGTGTCTCGTCGCTGTTTGTGACCAATTTGAAGTCTCCGTCAACAGGGAAGGCCCCGTTCATCGTGTACTTCATAAAAGCATCGTCAATACCGTCGGTATACAGATAGCCGTTGAATACTCCCTTGAATGGAGAATCCGATACGATACCTACTTTCAGGGTCCCTCCTTCGATAACATCTCCCTCGTGCTCTACCAATGCGGGATACTGCTGCTCGATCTCGGATGAAGACTGGCCGGAAGGAGTATCTCCGCCGGAGCCAGAATCTCCGCCTGCCGCTCCCAAGTCGCCGCAGGATGTGAACATCAGCATACATGCCATGATTGCAGCTACTTTAGCAATGTGTTTTTTCATGTTAACCTTACCTCCTATAAAAAATTTATATTTGTAAAAAGCGTCGTGCCTTATTACCGATTTGTACTCTTGTTTCTTAGGTTATTCATAAGATACTTCAAACATGTACTTGCTTGAACCGAGTCTTCACACCGCTTCTGTTTCCGGTGTTTCCTTCAAAAAACCGTATTAACCCAATCTCTGTTTTGCGTCCGCCGCCCGTCTGAGCGCCTGACCTACATAGTTGATGGCAAGCATCATAAAGAGCAATACCAAGGCAGCAGGCAACCATACAAAGTACTTATACTGGATGACCTCCGGCTTAGACGCATAAGAGATCAAAGTTCCGATCGACGGGGTCGACTCCGGCAGACCGAAACCCAGGAAAGACAGGGCTACCTCCGCACCGATGTTTCCGGCAAGTGCCAGGGTCGAGTCTACGATGATGATGGAAGAGATGTTGGGCAGGATACCTCCGAACATGATCTTAAGATCGCTCGTTCCCATCGTTTTGGAAGCGTTGACATAGTCCCTTCTCGCCTCCGAAAGAGCCTTGGAACGAACGAGCCTCGTCGTTCCCGTCCAATAGAAGGCACTCATAATAAGGATGAAAGACCAAATATTGTACTTGGGTACAAGGTTTACAAAGGCAATGACAATCATCAGCATCGGAAGAATTCCGATAAAGTCTACGACCCTCATTCCCAAGGAGTCCACCTTACCCCCGTAATAACCCATTGCAAGTCCCGTAAATAAGCCTACTCCCGTTGTAAGAAGTGTAATAAGGACCCCGACCGTAATGGAGTTTCGCGCTCCCACAATCACATAGCCCATAACGCTGCGACCTCCGGGATCACGACCGAACCAGTTCCAAAAAGCTCCGGAGGAGGGCGGTTCGTACTTTCTCAAGATATCGACGGTCTGCAACTGTTCGATATCGATCAGTGCCGACATAATAAACACGGTGGCGATAAAGAGACAGAGGGCAATAAACGAAAACATCGCCAACCTATCTTTTTTAAACTCTCTTACAATGACGGAAAACCCCGTCGGATTCTCCGACTTCAGTCTGGCTTCCGCCTGCTCAAACGTTTCGGTTTGATTGTTCTTTACTTCCTGTTCTTTTGTTATCTTTTTCAACTGACTAACCCCCTACTCTATTCTGATTCTTGGATCTACAATGGTCATTGTAATATCGGACAACAAGGATCCGAGTAAGAACAGCAGTCCATATAACAAAATCAATGTCGTTGCCACACTGTAATCCCTTGTTACAATCGATTCCATAAAGAACTTACCCATTCCCTGATAGTTGAAGATGGTCTCGGCGATGATCGCTCCTCCCATCAAACCCGAGATCTGGAAGCCGAAGAAGGCTGCGATCGGGAGGAGGGAGTTACGGAAGATATGGTGGGTATAGACCTTTCTCATAGGTACCCCCTTGCTTCTTGCCGTCTTGACATAGTCGCTGGTCTTGGCATCGATGACCTCGTTTCTGAGATATTGAATTGTCGATGTCGTACCGAGAATGGCAATACAAAGAGCCGGTAATATCATATGGTGGAATTTACTCATATAATAGTCAAAGCTTCCTTTTGCAACATCCGTCGCAACCGAACCGATGGTCGGAAACCACTTGAGCTTATAACCGAAGATCAAAATGGCAAAGAGGTAGAATACAAAACTCGGGATTGCATAGGTTATGAAGTTAAAGAGGATGACCCCTTTATCGAATTTCGAGTTCTGGTTTTTTCCTGCAAAGATACCGATCGGAAGAGCAATCGCGTACATAATAATCAAAGATAAAAAGGAAAGTACAAAACTGTTCCATGCCCTTGGACCGATAACCGTCAATACAGGCAGTTTATACTTGTAACTGATGCCCAAATCGCCTTGGAGGGCGTTTTTGACCCATCGGATATACTGAACATACCACGGGTCGTAATAGCCCGCCTCGATTCGAAGTTCTTCTATTACCTTGAGATCCACGTTAGGTCCTATCAAGCCCGTCAAAGCATCTCCCGGCATCATCTTCGCTATGATAAAGACCAACAAACTCAAAACGAAAAGCTGGGGTATCATCAACAATACCCGTCTAAGTATCGTCTTCCACATTACAGGTTCCCTCCTTTTCTCTGTGCCACAAAGTGAGTTTCCGATACCTTGGAGAGCGGATACACCTTGCCGCTTTCATCATAGTATTCGGAATAAGCATTCTCGTACTCTTTATCGACGATCTCCCGCGTCTTTTTGAGCATTTCCTTCGCCTGCGGGTTGATCTGAGGAATGGAGGCGATCAATCTTCTCGTATAGATATGTTGAGCGTTTTTATAGATGTCTTCTCTGTTTCCCGTTTCCGTAAAACGCCCCCTGTGCATGATGTAGATGTAGTCACACATATGTCTTACAACCCCGAGATCGTGAGAAATAAAGATGTAGGCGAGGTTCAGATCCCTCTGTATCTGCTTGAGGTAGTTCAAGACCTGAGCCTGAACGGACAGGTCCAGAGCGGATACCGGCTCATCGGCGATGATAAGCTTCGGTCGACAGGCTATGGCTCTTGCAACTCCCAGTCGCTGTCTTTGTCCTCCCGAAAACTCATGCGGATATTTGTAGATAACGTCCTTGGGCATACCTACGATTTCAAGCAACTCATAAATCCTTGCTCTCTCCGCCTTTTCATCGAGGTGGTAGAAGTTTCTGATAGGCTCCGCCAAGATGTCACGAACCCTCTTCTTGGGATCCAAGCTCGACATGGAGTCTTGGAAGATCATCTGCACATCCTCGTTATATTTCAATTCTTTTCTTATTCTCTTATCCAACACATTCTTACCGTTGTAGATAATCTCGCCCGCTGTCGCTTTTTCAAGACCGATGATCGTCTTACCGATTGTCGATTTTCCGGAACCGGACTCTCCGATCAAACCGTAGGTCTTTCCTTCTTCGATGATCATATCCACTCCGTCCACCGCATAGACATGATCGACGACCCTGTTGAAGAAGCCTCCCCGAATGGGGTAATGTACTTTTAAACCTTTAATTTCCAGTAGACTCATCAGTTCTTCTCCCCTTCAAAATAAAAATCTTTGTAACAGGTACATCTTACAAAGTGCCCCGGCGATACCTCGTGCAGGGTAGGATTCTCCTCGTGTGCACTGTGTGGAATATGCGGGATCCTCGGAGAAAATCTGCAGCCTGTTCTCGGAAGGTTCTTCAACGTGGGAACCATTCCCTGAATCACGTGGAGGTCCTCGTCCTCATGACTGTCAAGCTGAGGGATCGAGTTGAGCAAACTCTTGGTGTAGGGATGCATGGGATTGGTAAAAAGTTCATCGCTCGTTGCAAGTTCTACAACCTCTCCCGCATACATGACTGCCACCCTGTCAGCCATCTGTGCCACAACTCCGAGGTCGTGAGTAATCAGCATGATCCCCGCCTTGATCTCTTTTTGCAGGTCGATAAGCAGATCGAGAATCTGTGCCTGAATTGTAACGTCAAGTGCCGTCGTAGGCTCATCGGCGATCATGATCTTGGGTTTGCAGACCAGAGCGATGGCGATGATGACCCTTTGACGCATTCCTCCCGACAACTGATGAGGAAACTGTCGATAAATCCTCTCCGGATTTTCGATTCCTACCCTGCCGAGAAGTTGCAATGCTCTTTCCTTACGCTGAGCAGCGTCCAGATTCGTATGGTAGATCAATCCTTCTTCGATCTGTTCTCCGATCCTCTGAAGAGGATTGAGGGCCGAAAGGGGATCTTGGAAAATCATTCCGATTTTCCCTCCGCGGATCTTATTGTACTCCGCTTCCGAAAGGTTCAAAATGTTTTGACCTTCAAAGATGACTTCTCCCGATACTCTTGTGTAATTGAAGTCATGCAGTCCCATTATTGTCGTCGCCAAGGTACTCTTTCCGCAACCGGACTCTCCTACGATGGCAAGAACCTCATCTTCATACAAGGTTAAACTGACATTGTCGACCGCATCAAAGTATTCATCTCTGATCCGGAAACCGGTATGTAGATTCTTCATCTCACACAATGGCTGTTTCACATTCATTTCTTCACCCTATTTCTAATATTATTGTTTTGAAAAAATCGTTTTTCATACCTCGAAATTTTAACATGATTGTATTATAATTTCAATCCAAAAAAGTTTTTGAACATCTGAAACCGTCACGGTTGTGTTTTTTTGTAAGTAAGACTGTTACACATTTTCAAACTGTTTATACATAATATTTTCATATTAGTGAGCGATGAAATGTTGTTAAATTCTAACTTTAAGAAATATTTTCAATCTTAACAATATTGGACACCGTCTCTCTTTTCGACTTCAATTATCCAAGAGTAGGGGGCACTGTCCTCAACGTGTTCATAATAGCAGGTTTGAATTTAGTAAGAGAAACCATATCTACGAAAAAACGTTCACTGTCCTCGAAAGCGTTTTCGAGCGAGAAAGAAAATGTTCTTTCATTATTTACTGAAAATACAATTATTCTTAAGGATCTGTTTGTTTTTGTACGATATAAATCCTGTTTGTCAAGCCTTTGAACTCAAAACTCGATTCTTCCTTCCTTAGAGAAAAAATTGAAAAATCCCTATCATTTGATAGTACAAGCGGGTTTGATGGTACTATCCGTTTTATACTGTCTCCAATAGAAGTATGGATATATCTGTTTTTCAACCACGAAAAATTGTCTTGCCTTCTATGGGTCACAAAACCTTTTATATCCGCAAATTAAAGGAATAACAGTATTAGTATTATCTTCTATGGAATAGAAATCTATGGAGTACAAATCGCTGATATCCATCACTTATACTATTTTTCAATAGAAGTATGGATATATCTATTTTTCGATGACGAAAAACTATATTGTCTTCTATGGCTCACAGATTGTTTATATCCACTATTCAAAAGAATAGTAGTATTACAGAAAGCAATAGTATAAAAAATCCTTCTATCATCTCTGATAGAAGGATCTTCTGCCTATCTATACTGTGGTGGTATGTTGGAACGCTTGGGACGTGCCACCATATTCATCTTCAAAGCATCGTATTTGATGATCTGGTTGCTTTTTTCTTCGTAGTAGATCGCATAATTCTGTCCGACCTTCATCGTTACTCCCTGCCATGAAAACAGCTTTTTGGAGATTTTTCCGGATTTTACCACAATGACGGTTTTTCCGACTCCGAATTTGTTCTTCGGTTTCACAACCGACAATACCTTTGCTTCCATATAATACTTCTTTCGCTTAAAGGAAAGATAGGTCCGAAACAGGATGTATCCCAAAAATCCGGCGATCACAAAGCAGATGATCTTTGCCCAAATCGCCTTATAGAACACAACTCCCGCCAACGACAATAGAAAACCCAGGGCGATTCCCGCTATACGAAGATATACTTTGTTTTGTTCTGTCAATCTTTTCACCACCTTCAATTACATTAGTGACTACAATTATATCAAAAATGTTTCAAAAATCATAGACATTTCCCCTGTTTTTTCCAAGCTTGACACAGACCTTTTTTCAGCGAAGGAGTTACCTCACGCTCAGATCTTCGTTTTTTAACCTTTCGACATCCTGTTGATCCCAGTCACGACACAGTTCTTCAAGTTCAAAGAAGGTTTTTCGCTCAGGTGTCTTCCATCTTCGTTTGAACCTCGTGGACAGCTTGTCAAAGATGAGATACAACAGAGGAATGACGAGCAGGGTCAGGAAGGTCGAGGTCGTCAAACCTCCGGCGATCACAAGTCCCATACTCTTTACGGTTTCATTGTTCTGTCCCGTGGAGAAAATCATCGGCATCTGCCCCAAGATGGTGGTAAGAGCCGTCATCAGGATCGGTCTCAAACGAATCGGGCAGGCTTTGAGTACGGCCTCATGCACCTCGTAACCGTCCCTCTGTCTCAAAGTATCGATGTAACTGATCAATACAATCCCGTTGTTGACTACGATCCCCACAAGGACCAACCCTCCTATCAAACTCATGACCGTCAAGTTCGCACGGAAGAGGAAGAGCAGGATCCAACCTCCCGTAAATGCCAGAGGGATGGTGAACATGATGATAAAAGGGTTGATCAGCGATTCGAACTGGGCCGCCATAACCATGTAGACAAGGAGGATGGCGAGGATGATTACCAACATCAGAGATTCAAAGGCCTCGTTCATCATCTCGGTATCTCCTCCCAGGGAGGCGGAATAGCCGTCCGGCAGCTTCATCTGATCGATGATCGATTCAATGTCCCGACTCACACTTCCCAAATCTCTGTTGTAGACGTCGGCGGAGATGATTACCAATCTGGTTTGATGCGTTCTCATAATGTCGGAGGCGATCTCCTCGGTCTCTACCGAGACCAAAGAACTCAGAGGGATGTAACTGCCTGTCCTCGTACGAACGGATACGTTTTTGAATGTAGTCATCGTAAGTTCATCGCTCCTCGGATAAACGATCCTGACATCAAGTTCTCTGCCCCTGTCCTTCAATGTCGTCGCTTTGATTCCAGATACCGCATCTTTGATCTGCATCGCAACTTCGGTACCGGTCAAACCGTATTGTCTGATCTTATCCCTGTCAAGGCGGATGGCAATCTGTCGATTTTTCAGTTTGAACGATGAGCTGACCTCCCTCGTCCCTTCAATATATCCGATTTGTCTCTCCAGCTCTTTACTGATTTCCGCAAGTTTCTCCAGATCATCTCCATAGACTTCGACACTCAAGCCCGAACCTCCCGAACTCATATTCATTGAAGAACTCATCTTTACGTTGATCTGTGCACCTGCAATCTCCTTCATCTTCTCTCTCACTTCTTCAATTACCTCGGCGGTACTCTTGTCTCTCTCCTCTTTGGGAACAAGGTCGACCTCAATGGTGCTTCGTCCCCCCGCTCCCAAGATCAAAGACTCCATCCCGCTCGATTCTCCTATCATACGCACCGTGAAATTTTGGACTTCGGGAAGCTGCATAAGTTCTTCTTCAACCTTTAGAGAAAGCTCATCTACGCTAGAAAGCTTGCTTCCTTTAGGTGCTTCCACGATCACTCGAAACTCTCCCTCGTCTTCCTGAGGCAAAAACTCCATACCGACAAAGGGAAGGAGGAAGAGAGAGCCTATCGAAATCAGCAGGGAAAGTGCAAGCACACGCTTCTTACGAGTGAGCGACCAGGCGAGAAGTGTTTCATAGCGTTTCGTAAGACGCTTGATACTCTTATCAAAAAGATCCATCAACGGATTGATAAAACGAAAATATTTTTTGCTGCGATTTCTGTGTACGTTGTTGACGTAGTTTCCTGCCAACATAGGAACAACGGTCATTGCGGCCAGAAGTGACATCGTAAGCGAAAATACAACGGCCAGAGCCAAATCTCTCATCATCTGGATGACAATCCCCTCCGCGAACACAAAGGGAAGGAAGACGACGATGGTGGTCAATGTCGAAGCAACGATTGACGAGAGAACCTCCTTGGTCCCCAAATAAGTTCCTCTTATCTTGTCATATTCTAGTTTGGTCCGATAACGATAGATGTTTTCCAAGACGACAATGGAGTTATCCACGAGCATCCCGACCCCTATCGAAAGCCCTCCCAAGGATACGATATTGATCGTCGTCCCCGAGAAATAAAGCATAACAAAGGTGCCTATGATGGAAAGTGGCATGGATATGGCAATAACTCCCGTCAATCCCACATTCTTCAGGAAGATCAGAAGGATGAGAATTGACAATACGGTTGCAATCAGGATGTTTCCCATAACGTTTCTGATGGAATCCTTAATTATGGTCGCAGATTCCACAACAATCCTGATCGACACCTCCGGATAATCTTTTTGAAGTCTCAAGACTTCCTTTTCCATTGCTTCCACTGCCGATACGGTGTTTCCGTCGCTCGCTTTGGTCGCCGAAAGCAGGACACAGGGTGTCGAGTTGTATCGACTGATCGAGTTGACCTTCTTGCTTGATTCCGTAATACGTGCAATATCCTGAAGTTGAAGGATGACTCCGGAAGGAAGGGGAATCGGTGTTCTTTTGACATCTTCAATACTCTTCATACGAAGTTTGGTGCTGATAGCAAAGGATTTCTCGCCGTATTCGACGCTTCCTCCGGACTGATTCACATTTTCCGCCCTCAAAATTTGGGCTATGGTCTGATTGTCAAGCCCATATCCCTGAACCTTATCCTCATCGACCTCTACCCGAATTTCACGCTCAAGTCCGCCCGAAATATCGACCGAGGCTACACCCTTCTGCCTTTCCAAACGATTTTTGATGTTTTCTTCGGCAAAGGTCTTGAGTTCATAGGCATCCATATTTTCCGATGACACGACAAAGAAGGCAATCGGCATGGCATCCATTTCAATCTTCATAATATTGGATTTGCCCGTATCATCGGGCAAAAAGTCCTCTATCATACTTACCCTGTCACGGAGGTCACTGACCGCAATATTCATATCCGTCCCATAGGAAAATTCGATCTGAACCACCGAAAAACCCTCCGAAGACGAAGACATAATCTTTTTTACGTTCTCCACATTGGAGATCGCATTTTCGATCGGGATGGTAACGAGATTCTCGACCTCTTCAGGTCCGGCATCGGTGTACTGTGTCATAATAATCGCATAAGGCAGCTCCATCTCGGGCATAAGTGCAAGTTCCATCTTGCTTGCCGCCACAAAACCAAGCAGAAGTACGATGAGCATTGACATTATAATCGCGATCGGTCTTTTGATCGAAGTTTTTACAAAATCCATCACGTTCTCCTTTCTCTCATCGCCTACTTCGGTGTAACCACATTGACTTCGGTTTCATCCGAGATAAAGTCCTGACCTTTTACAACGATTTTCATTCCTTCGGAAAGTCCCGACAGAATCTCTACCACTTCATCGTTCTGCACTCCCGTCTCCACGCTTACCTTGTGAGCGATATTTTGACCATCTACCGTGTAGACAAAACTCTCGTCTTCTTTATAAATAACGGCATCTATGGGAACAGCAAGGACAGATTGCTTCTTCTCAAGCACGATTTTCGCACTTGCAAACATCCCCGGTTTGATTTGTCCGCCTTGACTCCCCAGTTTTATCTCAACAGGATAGAGCAGAGTCTGAGGGTCGGCAACCTTGGATACCCCGCTGACAACGGCTGTGATGTCCCGATCGAAAATGCTGTCGATGCGAATATAGGCTCGTGTTCCCTCTTCAATGTGTTGGACTGCTTCTTCCGAGACCTGAAGTTTGAGTTTGAGCTCATCCTCATCTGCAATGCTCATAACACTCATCTGAGGTGCTACCGTCATTCCTTCGCTCACGTTTATGCTGTTGATAACCCCGTCGATTTCCGATTTGACCTGTGTATGTTTGAGCTGATTTCGTGCGGTGTCCAATCCCGCCTGTGCCTGACCGATTCCGGCCTTCGCGACCTCCCTCGTTCCGGAAGAAACATTTCCTTGAGTAAGCTCCAGACTCTTTCTTGCGGTATCAAGTTGCAGTTTCAAACTGTCGGCACTTACTTCCAACTTGTCCAAATCCGCCTTGGATACAGCTCCGGCCTCATAGAGCCTTCTCATATCCTCGAGATTTTTCATCAGATCCTCATACTGAATCTCATATGCTGCAACACTCGACTCCAGTTGTTCGACCTGTGAGGTCAAGGTCCCGTTGACGCTGAGGTTGTAGTTTGCCTTGGCGGAGCTCAGAGCAGCCTGTGCCTGGTTGATCTGTACTCTTATATCCTCATCGTCTATTACAAACAGCACATCCCCTTTTCGGACACGGTCCCCCAAGGAAACGTTGACCTTCTTGACCGTCCCCGGTATCTTGGGAATGACATGAATCTGGTTTTCGGAGCCGACCTTGGAAGATACTTCGATGTAACGTTCGAGAGTATCTCTTTGTACTTCCTGCACCTCAACGGCTATAAGTACCTTTGTCCGCTTTTCTTCCTCCTTGGTACAGGCGGACAAGCTCCATACCAAAAACAGAGCCAGGGTTATGCACATCCATCTCTTCTTCATTTCGCTTCCTCCATCCGTGTTCTTTCAATGTCCGAAAAATACTGTGTCACAACTTTGACAAAGACCGAAAGAAGGCGGATAAACTCATTTCTATCCGCTTCTTCCAATCGTTCCAAAACTTTTTCCATATGGTGCAGAAAATCGTCGGCATCTTTTTTGAAATTCTCTCTTCCCTTATCGGTAAAGACGACATCGACAACCCTTCTATCTTCCTCGCAAACCTCTCTTCTTATATAGGATTTGCTCTCCAAACTCTTTAAGGTTTGTGAAATCGCGGACTTGCTGACTCCGATCCGTTCGCTGAGAAAGGCGGTCGTCACATCCTCGCCGGATTTTTCCGCCATATGTAGAACACTCAACAAACAAAGCTCACTCTTGGGAAGATCTGAAAACGCATACCACTTATCCAATGCCATGCCGAGTTCATATGATTTCTGCAAAAATTCTTCTACCAATACCCTGTTCACTTCATTCTTTCCCCCTTTCCTACGATTCCTTCCAATTTAAAAAAACGTTAAGCTTCTTAATTATTTTAAGCCTAAACGTTTTTTTCTTCAATACTCTATTGCTACTTACTACAATTTTAACTCAAATTCAATACAAAGCGTCCAAAAAAGCAACCGTTTCCGATTGCTTTCTTCCTCTATACGATTACTCGTGTATGTTATACTATTACCTGTTTAAATTGCCTACAACCTGTCTATTCCAACAGATAACAGTATCACTCAAGTTTTTTTCGGGAGCAGGATATTCCGTTTCTTTGATTTCTAAACACAGAACCGTACACGGTTCCATGCCTTGAACTTCATAAACAATAGAAGTATGTTTTGCAATGTACAAGACCGAGACTCCACATGTTCAAAAATCAGTGTACTAATAGCTTTTCAAAGCTCGCTCGATCCTTCGTTTCGCATCCCTCTTTGCCATATCCTCACGTTTATCATGCAGGTTCTTTCCTCGGGCCAAACCGACGGAAACCTTTACCTTTCCGTCTTTGAGATACATCGACAGAGGAATTAGGGTATAGCCCTTCTGCGTAGTCTCCCCTATGAGTTTCTTGATCTCCCTCTTGTGCAAAAGAAGTTTGCGGACTCTTACAGGATCGACATTAAAAATGTTGCCCTGTTCATAGGGACTGATATGGACCTGTTTGAGATAAGCCTCTGCATTATCGATCGAAACGAAGCCTTCTGTAAGATTCACTTTGGAAGCACGGATGGACTTGACTTCGGTTCCTCGAAGTTCGATCCCCGCCTCATAGGTCTCCAAGATCTCATAATTAAATCTTGCCTTCCTATTTTTTGCTACTATTTTTATATTCGATTGACTCATGTTTCTTCCCTCCGTCTTCTTCGGGTTTCGGTATGTTTGTGCAGCTCAAAGCACAGCTCTGCAAGTAAAGACCGCCAACTCCACAGTTCGGTAACAAAATGCGAACAGCACACTCTTCCTTGTAATACTATTCTCCAATAGAAGTATCGATATATCTGTTTTTCAACCCTCGAAAAATCAGTTTATCTTCTATGGGGCACAGATTGTTTATATCCACAACTCAAAGGAAGAGTAGTATTATACTATTACCTGTTGCATTGCCCGGTTATCTGTATGAGTATTTTTCAACACAGGACTCAGTATGAAGGTGAAACACAAAGAACGATAACTCCGCTCTCGAGAGCAAGCAAATTTTACTTTCATTTACTATAAATTCCGATTTACCTCTATACCTCCCATACACCTGACATTTTAATCGGGTTTTAGTATTACCAGATCTTCGATAGCGCCATTCCCGTTTATGGAAACAGTTTGGCGACAGATTGTGCGTATAAAATCGAGCAGAATAGAAACTGTCGTCTCCATTCTGCCCGCTAACGTTCTTATTCTTCTCTCAACTTTGCAGCCATCGCTTTTGCCAGTTGACGAAGCTGCTCTTGATTATCTTTGGATGCCGCACACTTTGCTTCCACCACATCGTCGTTGAGCAGTTCATACCCCTTCTCTTCTCCAAGAGTGATGAGGTTCTTGACCCCTCCCCCGCTCCAGGTATAAGTTCCGATGACTCCCAGCACCATTCCGGTCATCTTATTGCCTCGAATGGTATAGAGAAGATTTGCCATCGGAGGATAAAGCGCACTGTCATAGGAACAACTTGCAAGGATCAAACCCTTGTTCAGCCAGATTTCCTTTGTGATATAGGATTTATGGACCTTGGATGCATCAAAGACCTGAACATCTTTGACCCCTTCTTCCACAAGGTAACGTGCCAAGACTTCAACCATATTCCTTGTATTTCCGTACATTGAACCGTAAGCCAGGACTACACCGTTTTTCTTCTTTTGAGATGCCAGATCGATATAGAGCTGAATAATCCTTTGAGGATTGGATCTCCACACGAGACCGTGGACGGGAAGGATACTCTTGATCTCAAGTCCTCCCAACTTCTCAAGTGCCTTCAATGCCTGCTTTGCGTATTTTCCTACGATGTTGACAAAATAACGGACCGTTTCTTCATGGTACTTATCCGGGTTTGTCTCATCATCAAAAATCGCTCCGTCAAGTGCTCCGAAACTTCCGAAGATATCTTGGGAGAAGAGCAGCTTGTCCTTGGACTCATAACTGACCATGGATTCCGGCCAGTGCACCATCGTCGTCAGGAAAAATTGAAGGGTTCTTGAACCGAGCTCAAGTTTATCTCCTTCTTTGACCTCGACGAAGTTCTCATCGCCGATGCCATAGAAGAACTGCAACATCTCCTTTGCCTTCTTATTGCTGACAAGCTTCACATTGGGATATTTCGCAATGGTCGCTCTGATTGAACCGGAATGGTCCGGTTCCATATGATGCACAACAAGGTAGTCCAGATCTCTTCCCTGCAATACGGAATCCAGTTTCTCCAAAAATTCTTCGGTAGACAAGGACTTGACCGTATCCATCAATGCGGTTTTTTCATCCAGAATCACATAGGAGTTGTATGCAACTCCGTTCGGCAAGGGCCACATATTCTCAAACAAATGTGTTTCTCTGTCGTTGACTCCGATATAATATACATCCTCCACTACTTTGGTTACTAAGGTATTCATCAATTATTCTCCCTTCTGCATTTTGTTTCCAAACACCAACCTCACACCCTGAATTATTCATCAAAACCTTGTTTTATGCGATCAAACCTCTATGCTTAAAGGGCTTCACAGTATCGTTTTCTTCACTTGACAAGTGAAACTCCGAAAATGAATGAAAAGCCTTAAGATTTTATGCTGCCTCAAAAATCATACTGCGAATCATTCAGGTCTACTTGTATTTTATTTGTTTTTGCTATAAAATGCAAGCAGTTTTCATTAAAACTCCGAGCAGTTCTCCTTCTCCGTCTCCGTATTCGGTTTTTTACCGTTCAAAACGAAGCGGAAGGTCGAAAAAACAGCTTCCCATCCATCCGACTTCTAAACTTCGGGACTTTTGACCACCTTATCGTAGATGCGATACAAGGCTCGGGCGGATCGATCCTGCGCTTCTTCCAGATAATCTCCGTAGGCGTGCAATTTGACAAGCTCAAGCCCTTCGTCTTTTCGATAACGAAGACCGTAGAGCGTGACCTTTCCGTAATCGACCGCCTCCATCCTCCTGTCAAATCCCTTTTTCTCATCGACCTTGTAGAGAAGTTCATACATTTCTTTTATCTCTTCCGGCTTGAACAAAGGCTTCCCTCCTTCGGACTTCTCCCTGGCCTCGATGAGTTTGAGCAGAAATTCCTCCTCGCTGAAATCCCTCTCCTCGTTCGAAAAATCAAACTCATGGCTATTTCCCGCTCCGTCGATAATCTTTCCGTAATTTTGATATCCCCAAGCATAGTTGAGATGCTGCTCAACCAATACGATGTCCTGTTCGATCTCCTGATGTTGAACCCGGACTCTACCGCAAGCCGATATAAGCCCTATCACAAGTACAATCATTACAAACATTGCTTTTTTCATCCTGCTATCCTCCGTTTGAGTGTTCCAAGGAAGTACCCCTTAAGGAATAATAGTATAAAGCGGGTGGGCAGGAGGCGTCTTCTTACTCCTCCGACAGGGAGAAGCCGATTTCTCTTTCATCGACCTTTACATAGTCCAGGACGACCTCTACCCTCATGCCTATCTTATAGACCTTGCCCGTATGTTCTCCGATTAGTTGCAGATGCTCTTCGTCATAGGTATAGTAGTCATTTGCCAAAGTATTAAGTCGTATCAGACCTTCCACCGTATTGGGTAGGGTGACGAACATCCCGAAGTTGGTAATCGAAGTGATTTTTCCTTCAAAGGTATGACCGATAAACCTCTCCATGTACTGTGCCTTCCGAAGTTCTTCAAAGGAACGTTCCGCATCCTCTGCATTTCTCTCTCTCTCGGAGGACAGGATCGAGGCTGCCTCAACCACACTTCTGAGTTGTTCGATCTTCTTGGTGCTCAGGTAGTTGTGCAGGTCCATCTTGATGATCCGATGGATCTGAAGATCGGGATATCGCCTGATCGGCGAGGTAAAGTGGGTATAAAACCGTGCCGCCAGACCGAAGTGTCCGTCGTTGGACGGTGAATAGCGCGCCTGCTTCATAGAGCGAAGCAGAACCTTGGAGATAACGTCTTCGCTCTCCTTTCCCTTGACCTCCGCCAATACGGTTTGCAGGTCCTTGGGATGCACTTCCCCCTTGACATCGACACTTGCATGGATGCCGAAGTTGGAGGCAAAGGTATTGAAGTCCTTCATCTTGTCCTCATCGGGGCTCTCATGGACCCGATAAACAAAGGGAAGTTTCTTCTCAAAGTACTCCTTTGCAACGGTCTCATTGGCAATAAGCATAAATTCCTCAATCATTTCGTTGGCCACTTTTCTCTCTCGGACCTGCACATCGATGACGGCTTCATTCTCGACGATGATCTTGGACTCGGGAAAGTCGAACTCGATGGCTCCCCGTGCGTTTCTTTTCTTGAACAGGATGTTCTGCAATTCCTCCGCAAGGATGAGGTTTGCCTCCAATTCGCTGAGTTCTCCCTGACGATCTATCGTTTCAAGTAAATGAGACACCTCTTCATAAACAAGTCTGTGTTTGGAGTTAATCACACTTTCCACAATGCGATGCTCAATGACCTCTCCCCTTTTGTCTATCTTCATGAGGCAGGACAGGGAGAGCCTGTCCACATTGGGATTGAGAGAGCAGATTCCGTTGGAGAGTTCCTTGGGAAGCATCGGTACCACCTTATCTACAAGGTAGACGGAGGTTCCCCTCGATCTTGCCTCCTTGTCAAGCGGAGTGTTTTCTCCGACATAGTGGGCGACATCGGCAATATGCACTCCCAAATCGTAGTTTCCTCTGTCATCCTTCGAGATGGAGATCGCATCGTCAAAATCCCTCGAATCGCTTCCGTCTATCGTATAGATCAGCTCGTCTCTAAGATCGAGTCTGTCGACAAGTTCATTTTCTCGAACCTCGCTTGGAATCTTCTCGACCTGCTTGAGTACCTTTTTGGGAAACTCGTCATTGATATGGTGTTGTTTCAAAATGGAGATGTAGTCTACCTGAAAGTCCCCTTTTCTTCCCAAAACAGCAACAACTCTTCCTTCGTGGCTACGTTTTCCGTTGGAAAACTCCGTAATCTCACATTCGACCAAATCTCCCGTTACCGCACCCATACTGTCTTCGCGAGCGACGAAGATATCGCTTGTGATCCTCCTGTCTTCGGCAACCACAAAGCCATATCGCTTGGATGCCTCGTAGACTCCGACAATTCGGCTCTGCCTTCTCTCCAGGATCTTGATGACTTCTCCTTCCGACTTATCGTTTCTGCTTCGTCTCGGCTTGAGTCTGGCTACGACCTTATCCCCGTTGAGGGCACCTTTCATGCTCCCGGAAGAAATATAGAGTCCCTTTTCTTCTCCGGGAGCATCGACAAAGCCATATCCTCTCGAGTTGACCGATAAGTTCCCCACTACCAGACCCATCTTCTCCGGTACCCCCAAGGTGTTTCTGTGCGTCTTGTAGATCAAACCTTCCTTCTCCAAGTCGGAGATAACTTCTCTTAAAATCTTCTTATCTTCTTCGTTGTTTCCGAAACGCTTAAGCAGTTGCTTTTCGGTCATCGGAAGGTACCCGTTTTCTCTCATAAACCCTATGATTTCTTCTCTGATATTCCCCATACTTCTCCCTCTCTTCCTCAAATTGCAATACTTTGATTCCTACCCTCTCTTTTATGCCCCATCCCATTCTCCAATAAAGGCGTGTTGTCTATCTCTATTTTTTTCGGCCGAAAAATTTACTTTATCTTCTATGGGGTGAGCCACTGATATCCATGGCTCATACCGGTACTAAAGCTGTCAAAAAAACCGCCCCTTACAAAACGGAAAAGGCGGTTTTCAAAAACAAAATTAAAATGTGAACTGTTCTCCTCTTTGGCTTATGGTTACAATTTCAGTGCCGCAGTCTCCCATATGTTTTGCAAAGCGTGAAGTTGTGGAATAAAGGCCTTGAAAGTGCATCGCAAAAAACATCTTCGGCTTGATTGCTTTGATGTATTCTTCTCCACCGTAGAAGTAGGCATTTTCCAACCTCGGATCAACAGGAAACATCGCAACATCGACTTCTCTGCCCTTCATTTTTTCGAGTTCGGAGAAGAAGCCGTTTCGTGCGAATTCTTTTTCTTCATCCGTTTCTCCTTCCCAATGCCACCAGTTGAAGTCCCCCGCATGAAAGATCTTGTATCCGTCAACCTCAAGATAGAAACTGACTCCGGCATCCGTCGACGAAAATACCCTGATCTCGACATCGTCCACCTTGAGGGTATCTCCTTCTTTGCAATAGATGATCTCTTCTTCGGACGAAACCCGGACATCATCGGAAATAATATACTTGATCCCCCGGTCCAAGGTCCGGCCGAGCTTAATTATAGAGTTGTCAAAGTGATCCAAATGTCCGTGGCTTACAAAGGCGAGTATCTTCTTTCCGTTGTCCAGAACTTCCTTTGTCAACTTTCCGCACTTTAAACAGGTCTCTTTCTTACAGTTATCTGTCACATAGTCAAATATCAAATGATAGTTTTGCGTCTCAATCCAATATCCGCTGTGAAACAAATAGGTTATCTTCATTCTTTTTTCTTCCTCTCCTATCCTCTTCTTAAGCTGACGGGTTTATCCAACAATTCCTTCATAATAAAGGCTCGTTTCAACAATTCCCTGTCTGCAAACGTTTCTTTTGCAAAGGTCTCGGCTTTTTTCGTATCGACCTTCATACGCGTTTTCGCTTCGGCTTTTTTGGGAGAGCTCGCTGTCTTAGCTCCATCTTTATTGCGAGGCGCAGCCTTCTTCGCTCCGGATTTCTTGGAAGCGGTTTTTGAAGGCTTTGGCCCTTCCTTTCGAAAATCATATCCTTCCTTATATTCCTTAGAGCCGAACACGGGGTTCTCCTCCGATTTTTCGCCTTGCGCCAAAGGCTTGTTTGCCTTGCCGAATTTCTTTTTCAACTCTTCAATCTGTTGATGTTCTACCGCTTCACTGCTCTTTTCCGACTTTTTTTTCTGTTTCTTACTGACGCTGCTGATAATGGAAAAAAGCAAAAGAATGATCGGTATAAAAGAAAAGCCTCTCATCGTGCCACATCCTTCTCCATCGACTGTTTTGTATCGTCCGATAAAAATACCGGATCGATACCGCTATCTGATAAATCCCTGATTCCGTTATAGGATACAGCTTCGCTTGTACAGTGACCGTTTAAACATCATCTTCTATAAAACCTTATTTTTCTTTGCCGTCCACTTCAACTCCTCCGATGAATTCTCTCATCTGTGTGTCGGCAATCACATTTTTCATATTATAGTAGTCCATAACACCGAGTTTGCCATCCTCAAACGCCTTTGCGATCGCAAGAGGTACTCTGGCTTCCGCTTCGACGACCTTAGACTTCATCTGAACGACCTCCGCCTTCATTTCCTGTTCTTTGGCGATTGCCATTGCACGACGTTCTTCCGCCTTTGCCTGTGCAATCTTCTTGTCGGCCTCCGCCTGATCCGCTTGAAGTTCAGCTCCTATATTCCTTCCGATGTCGATATCGGCGATATCGATCGACAGAATCTCAAATGCCGTTCCGGAGTCCAGACCCTTTTCCAATACCGTCTTGGATATCCTGTCGGGGTTCTCCAACACTTCTTTATGGGATTCCGAGCTACCTACCGTTGTAACGACACCCTCACCTACTCTGGCGATGATGGTCTCTTCTCCGGCTCCTCCGACCAAGCGTTCAATATTGGCACGAACGGTTACCCTCGCCTTGACCTTGACTTCGATACCGTCTTTCGCCACTGCTGATATAATAGGTGTTTCGATGACTTTCGGATTTACAGACACCTGTACGGCTTCCAACACGTCCCTACCTGCCAAATCAATTGCGGCAGCCTGCTCGAACTCAAGGTTGATATTCGCCCTTTGAGCGGCAATGAGGGCATTGACTACCGTGGTTACATTTCCTCCCGCAAGAAGATGGGCCTCCAGTTTGTCCGTGGAAAGATCCAAACCCGCCTTGGTTGCCTGAATCATGGGGTTAACGATACGAATAGGCTTTACGCGACGTATCTTCATTCCGAACAGGGTCGCCAAGGAGATCCTCACTCCCGAAAACAGCGCTGTGATCCACAGTCCAACAGGTATGAAGTTCAAAAAGAACAGTACCAAAATGATGATGATAACAAACAAAATTGATTTTACCGGCATCTTATTCCATCTCCCTTACGATTAACTTGTTTCCTTCTACCCCGATGACTCTAACCTTCTTGTCGCTTTCGATAAAGGTGTTTTCGGATCGGGCATCCAAAAGAGTTTGTTCAATACATATCTTGCCTGACGGCCTGAGAATACTTTTGGTCATTCCCTCCTTATCAAGATAAAAACTCAAATCCTCCCCTGACGAAAATCCCTGCTGTTTTGTGAGTCTCATATTCAAAAACAAGCCGTTCTTTTTCGCTTCTTCGGGAATCAATTTTACCACAAGGAAGAGCAATATTACCGTTGTCACGGTTACCAATGCCGAAACAAGAAAAAAATCCGCTACCGTATGCGTTCCGAATAAAATCGTCGCCAATACAATACAGAAACCTATACTGCCCACAACTCCTCCGGGAACAAACAACTCTATACAGATAAGCAAGATCCCCAGGGCCAACCATGCCAAGAACACCGGATCGGAAAAAAATCCGAACATTCCTTCCATAGAACTCATCCAAGCACCCTCCTTCCTCTAAGGTTCTGTCGTTTCATTTTATCATATCTCAAAGATTATATCCCGTTTTTTTAATAAACATTTAATATTCATACTCTTTTTTTACATCTCGATCCGTTTTGTCAAAATCTTTGAACATACCGCCCCGAACCGTTTGTCAATACAAACAAAAAAAGACAGCCGGATCATATTCCGACTGTCTTCTACCTGTCTGTATTAAACTCCCTTTGATTGAAGCGTCATCGCTTTAAACCCCACAAACATCGTATGCTTCGAATAATTGTAGAACTCAAGTCGCACAAACCCCAATCGAAGGGAATACTCGTATCAAAAAACTCGTTCTCCTGTCATCTGTGACAACTGTCTTTATTTTACAACAACAACTCTTTTTTCTATATCTTCCTTGTCTTTCGGATCCGGTTCGCTCGTGATTCCTCCAAAAGGCATCTGTGCCAACAATTTATACTCTTGAGGAACATTGAACAATTCCTTTACTTTTTGATCGATTACAGGATTGTAATGTTGAAGCGATGCTCCTATTTCAAGTTCTCTCAATGCGGACCAAATACTGAGTTGAAGCATTCCGTTCGCTTGATTTGCCCATACGGGGAAATTATCCGCATATGGCGGAAACTGCTCCTGAAGTGCTTTTACGGTATTTTCGTCATAGAAAAACAGTACCGTTCCCGCTCCGGCTTTAAAAGAATCTATTTTTTCTCTGGGAACTTTTCCTTCAAATACATTATAAATTTCGTCCCAAAGCAGATCGTGTTTTTCTCCCAGTGCTACAACCGCTCTTGCGCTTTTCATGTTGAACGCATCAGGAACCAACTCCGTAACCTGTTTGATTTTAGCTACCACCTCATCGGTTGAAACGGGCAGTTTTTTGTTGATGTTATAATAGGTTCTTCTTTTTTCCAACGATTTTACAATACTCATTCTTACATCTCCTCCTAAAATTCAATTATTTTTTTATAAATGTTCCGTTTCGAAGCTCAATAAACGCCTGTTTTAATTCAGCTTCTGTATTCATTACAATCGGTCCGCCCCATGAGATACCCTCATTCAAGGTTTTTGATCCGATAAATAATACCTTTGCCTTTTCCGCTCCCGATTCAATCGTCACGGAACTTCCCTCGGTCAATTTCGCCGCTGTTTTCTCTTCGATTCTTTCTCCTTCGACAGATACGCCCGATAAGAGAGTAAAGAGCATGATGGAATCCTCCGAACCGGTTTTGATCTCAATCTTTGAGTTCGGTTCCAACTCGATGTCGTAGTAGTTAAGCGGTGAATACTTGCCTTGAAAACCTTTGTATTCTTCGTAATCTCCCGCCAACAATCGGAGTTTTCCTCCTTCAAACGGGATTTCCTGAATTTGATTGTTTTTTATACTGTGATACTCGGGTTCCACCATCTTCTTATCGGCAGGCAGGTTCAACCACAGTTGTACCCCGAGCAGACGCTCGCTCGGAGGAAGTTGCTCCTCATGCAAAATTCCCGATCCGGCTGTCATCCACTGAACTTCTCCATCGTCTACGGTATCTTCAAAACCGAGACTGTCCTTGTGTTTCATCTTTCCTTTATAAACGTAGCTTACGGTTTCTATCCCTCGGTGCGGATGCATCGGAAACCCCGCCGTATAATCCTCCGGATTTTGACTGTCAAAAGAATCCAACATCAAAATCGGATCGAACTCTTTTACTGTACCGTGTCCCAATACTCGAACCAGTTTTACACCTGCTCCGTCCGTAGCCGGAAATCCTGTAACCTTATTTTGTACTTTTCTCCTCATTTATTTTCCCTCCCAGTTTCTTCATAAGATAAAGTAAGTGATCTCTTTCTTCATCCGTTAATACACTCATATACTCTTTGATCATGGTTTCATTTTTCGGAGCAAGTCCCTCGATCAGTTGTCTGCCTTCGTGTGTGAGGCTTATTATACAGACCCTCCGATCATTGTCATCCGAAAGACGCTCAACATAATTCATCTTAACAAGATTATTGATAATCAAAGGTATGGTTCCCATACTGCTCAGAATATGTTTTCGTACCATCCCCACCGTCATGTCTCCCTTGCTGTATAAGGCCTCCAAAACAGCAAATTGACTGAACGTTAAGCCATGTTCCAAGGCAAGTTTTGATGTTGCCTTATCTATGCTATTGACATTCCTATGCATTCCAATAAGAATTTTCAGTTCAATATCACCCATACTTACACTCACCCTCATTCAATCTACATAGATAATATCTACATAGATACTGTCACGGCAGTTTTCGTTTGTCAATAGTTTTTATTTTCTTTTTTTGAGCAACTTCTTTATACCGATCCTTCCCTTCGGAATAACATGGAAGATGCTACGAATATTTGTGGTCGAGGAATATAAATATCACAGCAATGCTATCGAAGAACGACATACGATTCTTCTTTTTTTTCATAAAAAATGGAATATGCACCCTTCTCAAAGAGAGGATGCATATTCCATACAGGTGCTGCCTGCTTGTTTAGGACTTATTTCTTGTACGGTACCGCCAGTATAAACCAACGATCTTTTTCAAAACTGTATTCAAATATTTCTCCTTTTTCACTTACCGCAAAATATTTGCTTGGAACAAATTCTCCTTTTACCTCTTTGCCGTAAGCGAAATACCATTCTTCCTGATTGGTTGTCGCAGTAGGGAAGTCCTGGATATCTTCCACTTCTATAAAGTATTTTCCCATCTTAAATTTGGAGATTTTACTTAAAACATTGGACAAGTAATCAAAAGCCTCATCTTCATCAACGATCTGCGGCATCACATCGACCTTGGCTATATAATCCGGATATGTGATCGCCTCTTCATAGATCGGCAGAGGATATGTGGTCACCTTGTCGTAGATCGGCAAAGGATATGTGGTCGCCTTGTCATAGATCGGCAGAGGATACTTTACTCCCTTTGTTTTTTTATTCTCCGTTACCAAAATATTCTTAGTTCCATTTTGTTTCTTTGCCTTTTGGGCATAAGTCACCTCAACATTCTTGCTTTTTTGTGTCTGTGCATGTACCGTTTGAGGCAAAATACCTCCGGAAACAAACAATCCAAGTGCCATAGCTAAACAAACCAAATTTTTCTTATTATTACGTTTCATGATAGACCTCTCTTTCATTTTTAAAACTGTTTTATTTTATTTTCCAAACTCAATCGTTATTCGCTTTTGCACACGATGCAAGTCAAAATCAAACCGTCAAGATAAAAGATGTTTTCCGACCGTCATTTCTTCCGGTACAAACGTTTCTCTCAACATCAGCTCCTGCTTACTCGCTATGCTTCATTCTTTTGTTATACCCGTTTAGTAAAGAATAGGTGTATTGTCCATTTCTTGTATTTTTTCCCACAATGTTTCATCGTTCGCATCCAGGTCGGAAATCTGTTTGTAGATTCCCTCTACTTGTGCATATAGAGGTTCCGTCTCTCTTTGCAAATCTTCATATCTTTCATCCATTCTCATGTAGATCTTGTCCATCTCTTCCTGATCTTCGATCAAAGATTTTTTTTCTTCCTCGGTTAATACCCCGGATGCTCTGATAAACTCCTTATCATCTTCGATCATATTCTGTTCATCGTTTGCATGGTCGAACAATTTGTCCCATAGTTCGGATCGCTTCGAATAGATCTCGTCAATCTCTTTATACAGATCTTCCGAGCTGTCTAAATGCCTGTCACTTATCGAATCGATCTCATCATAGATCTTGTCAATGTCCTCATACAAAGGTTTGGTTTGCTCATATGTTTTGAGCAGCTGCTCTTTTTCGCTTTGGGTCAAAAAACTCAGACTCGAAATATACTTCTCCAAATCAAAGGAGGTTGTATCGCTAAGATCCTCTTCGAATGTTATCGATGAACTCATCGAAGGATAAACAACATCGTGTGCATAAGACGGTATGAACATACTCGCACTTGCTATCGTCGAAATAATCACCCCCCCTGCCAATACTTTTTTTGCATGTTTGAAATTCAACATCATCGTTCACCTTTTCCTTTCGTGTTTCTTTCTTGCTTTGCTTACCTTACAAATTCATTATACAAAACAAAGTTGGGAAACATCTTCTGAAAGTCCAAGCAAACTCCAAGTAAAATTGCGGTAAAACTCCGGCAAAAAAAGAAGGAGGCAAACCCGATTATCCAAAATCGGCTTGCTTCCCTCTTTGTTTCGATCATTCTCTAAACCAAGGTATTGTGATCGGGGTACCTATAAATGCTTGTTTCCTTCTTTATTTCAATCATTGTCCTATAACGGTATTCTCCGACAGAAGTGTGGAGATATCTGTTTTTCGACCGCGAAAAATCGTTTTATTTTCTATTTTGTCTTTCCATGGTCGCAGCTCGTCTGTATCGCAACGTAAAGGAATGATAGGGCAATACCGCACAAAGATGAAATCTTGATTTTCCTGTGAATTTGCAAGAAATGAAGTTTTTTTCAAATCTATGCTTTCAAGAAAGTAAGGAGTTCTATACAGTAATTTTACGCTGTTTTTTTGAATTATGCGGGATCTTTATAGTATACAACTCCAAGACCCGGTGTAATAGCACGCTGATATTCATTGCAATTCCGATTTTTGTATGAACTCTTTTTGTTCATAACCGAGATAAGAAATAAAAACAAATATCAATATGTCAATATACTAGATACTCCACTCCTTCGCCTTGCTCATCGTCGTAAACATGGAGGCATAAGTTCCTCCCGCGTCCATTAAATCACGGTGAGAACCTCCTTCTATGATTCGTCCCTCATCGAAGACGAGGATCTGATGGGCATCCATGATGGTATTGAGGCGATGGGCGATCACAAGCACCGTCTTTCCCTTTGTCAGAGTTCTAATCGACTCCTGCACCATATATTCGTTGTCCACGTCCAGAGATGCCGTAGCCTCATCCAACAAAATGATGGGGGCATTTTTCAAAAAGGCTCTTGCGATCGAGATCCTCTGTCGCTCTCCTCCCGACAGGGTCGTACCTCCCTCGTGGACCGGAGTGTCATAGCCTTTTTCGAGCTTTTCGACAAACTCGTGGCAGTGTGCGAGTTTTGCCGCCTCGAGCACCTCCTCACGCGTGGCATCCTGTTTTCCGATGCGGATATTCTCATAGATGGTATCCTCGATCAGATACACATCCTGGAACACAATGCTCATATTCTTGAGCAGGCTGTCGGCGTAGACGTTTCGGATGTCATAGCCTCCTATAAGAATCTCTCCCCCGTCCACATCGAAGAAACGGGCGATCAAGTTCATCACGGTACTCTTTCCCGAACCGCTCTTTCCGACGAGGGCGGTGATCTCATTCTCCCTCGCCCTAAAGCTCACATCCGAGAGAACCTTCTTGCCCTCCACATACGAAAAATCCACCTTCTTAAATTCGATGTCGAAGTTCTCGAAAGCATGGTCTTCGTCGCGGTAGGGAATCTCCGGCGTGTCGAGGACCGAAAGCAGCTTGTCGATCGAAAGTGTAAAGTACCTCGAAATGACAAAGCAGCCCGAAAACGCCATCTCGACATTTGTAAACGCCAGCGAAATAATAATAAACATCGTCAGACGCTGCAGGGTGATTTCACCCTCAAAATAACGGTTGACCCCCATATAGAGGACGATGGGAAACATCACCAGACTCAAGATGTTCATCGGCACGATATAGGGCACTCCCGCAAGTTCGACATTGATCGACTCCTTCTTGACCTGCTCCAAGGTTTCGCTCAACTTCTCAAACCTCTCTCCGGACATCCGATAGGACTTGAAGACCTCAATCCCTCTCGTATATTCCATAATTCTCGCCAACATCCTTGCACGGACCTGTTTGGAGCGAAGGCCCACCTCCTTGATCTTCTTGGAGCACAGATAGCTCACGGGGAAGATGATCACGAGGGTAAGAGCCTGGATCCCTCCCAGGAACGGGTCGAAGAGGATCAGGCAGAGGGCGAGATACAGGGTAAGAATGAAATACTTAATCAGATCCGCCGTCTGGTGGGTAATCAACATCTCGAAGTCGTTCAGATCGTTGGAGAGGATGTTGGTCAGTTCTCCGACGTTGTTCTTGCTGAAATAACCCATGTTGAGCTTTTTGATATAATCTCCCATCTTGATTCTCAGATGGGCGATTACGGTCGCTCCGCCCGCCTGTGCGAGATAAAAACCCTTGTTGAGGAAACGATAGCGGATGAAGATCATCACGACCATGGAGAGTGTGTACTTCAAGAGCTTGGCACGGGTCACATCCTTGTTGACGAGATCCAGCAGGATCAAAAACAACATACTGTAGATAAAGGCATGGCACACCGCGTCGAAGACCAGGATCCTGTTCGCCTTCATAAACACCTTATAATCCTCTTCTCCGATCAATCGTTTGATATCCTTAAACATGAACTTCACCTCCCATCCCGATACTCCAGAGTTTCTTATACAGTCCCTCTTTTTTGAGCAGTTCTTCGTGTCTGCCCTGCTCCACCATCCTGCCTTCATCCAAGACCACGATGTTGTCGGAGTTCTTGATCGTATACAGCCTGTGGGCGATGATGATCGCCGTCTTGTCCTTGAGCAGATTGCGGATCGACTCTTGAATTAAGGTTTCGTTCTCGATATCCGAATAAGAGGTTACCTCGTCGAGGACGACGATCCTTGCATCCTTGAGGATGGCTCTGGCAATCGATATCCTCTGGCGTTCTCCTCCCGACAGCTTGATACCGGAATCCTCTCCCAGAACCGTCTCGTATCCGTCCTCCAAACTCATGATAAACTCGTGGATTCTCGCCTTTTTGCAAGCCTCCGTCACTTCTTCCCTGCTCTTATCCAAGCCCATAACGACGTTTTTGTAGACGGTGTCGTTGAGCATAAAAGTATCTTGGAAGACGAAGGCGGTGTTGTCCATAATCTCATCGACGGAGATCTCCTTCACATCCCTTCCGTCGATCTTCAAACTTCCCTTCTCGATATCCCAGAACCTTCCGACCAGCATCGCGACCGTAGTCTTTCCGCTGCCCGAAGGCCCCACCAGTGCCGTCGTCGTTCCCGCGGGGATCTTGAGATTGAAGTCTACAAGCACATCCTTGTCCTCGTAGGCGAAGTTCACATCTTCAAAGACAATCTCTCCCCTGTCGACGACGACATCCCCTCCGGAAGACTCCTGCTCCTGCATAGTCAGAATCATCCTGACATTTTCCGCTCCTACCAAAAGCATGGATAGATTGCCTCCGAGCATCATGATTTTGATAAAAGAGGTCAAAAACACGCTCGAAAGCAAGAGAAACATAACAAAGCCTGAAAAATCAAGACTTCCGCCGAGATACATTAGACCTCCGATCGGAATACAAAACAAAATCCCGCCCGAATCGATGATCGAAAGCCCGAACGAATACTTGCCGATCGTCTCGTCGCAGATCTCTATCCACATCTTGAGATAGTCATCGACGGTCTCCTTGTATATCTTGAAGTTTTGCGCCGTCAGGTTGAACGCCTTGAACACACTCATTCCCTGTATGTACTGCACAATGGTAGAGTGCATTCTCTTAAGGTAACTGTTGTAGAGCTCCATCCTCTCATTGTAGCCCTTGAACATATAGGCCTGGGCGAGCATGGCGATAAAAAACGGAATAAACAGGCAGAGTGCCAGCTTCCAATTTATCGTCATCAGATAGATGATCACTGCGATCGGCACGACCAGCGACTCCATGAGATCGGGGATCTGATGGGCGATAAACAGCTCAAGTTTCTCGACGTCTTCGTCCACCGCCTTCTTGATCTGACCTATGGAATGTTTGCGGAAGAAACCCAGATGAATCCTTCCCAAACGCCCGATGGTCCGCTTGCGGATCTCAAAGAGGATGGAAAACGCCGCGATATGCGACATACTGAGAGCTACGATCTGGAGAATGACCGCCGATGCGCTTGCGATCACCGTGTAGATCACAAAACGCAGGATGACCTGCCTGTCCGGCTGAGGCGAAGACAGCTCCACCAAAATATGATACATCAACACATAGGGGAAGAGCTTGCACAGTGCGGTAACAACGCTGAAGACCCCCGAAAACAGGATCTTGAACTTGTGCCTTCCCGAACGCTTTAGAATAAAACCGATGTTTGATTCCCTTGCTTCCTTCTTTTGCTTCATCGGTACGACCTCCTTCTATGACATAATGGACGAACAAACGAGGGCTCGTTTGTCCGTTGATAAATATTATCATATACTAGGTCTTATCTTCTACTTCCCTTGGACAAAAACCATCCGTTTGGACATTGTTTTGCTATGTTGACCCACCTATCCCTTCAACTCCGCGGGTACCTTTTTGGACTCCCTGTATTCCTTGGGATTCATCGCATAGATCTTCTTGAACATCCGCGTAAAATTGCTCGCATTGCTGTAACCGACTTCCTCGCTGATCTGAAGTATCGACTTGGACGTATCCCGAAGTTTCATCGCCGCTACGCTCATTCGCCTTCGTACAAGATATTCGTAGGGAGGATATTGATACATCGTCTTAAAACAGCGTTTGAGAGTCGTACCGCACAGATTGCCCTCCTTGGACAGGGCTTCGATGGTGTGGTGGCGGGTGATGTCCGCGTCGATCAGCTCCTTGAGCCTCTGCGCCTTCTCCATCTGACTTCGACTGAAACGCTTGTACTTCAGTTGCAACTCCCTGTCCAATCCGATATGAAAAAGACAGAAAAACTCCAACAACTTAATCTTGAAATGCTCCATCTTCTCCATCTCCAGCAGGGAGTGCATCTCGTTACAAACACGGTGCAGTTCCTCGTCGCAGGGATAGACGCCCGCCGTAGGGTAGGAATCCAACTTTGCACACAGACCGCGGATGTCGATATCGAAGACCTCTCGGAGATAATCAAGCTCCCCGTCGCAGAAGGAATCCGGACAAAGAAGAAGACAAAAACCCTTGAAACTCTCATCGGGGATCTTGGTCTTGTGCGTGCCGAGATAATTCTTCATGATTGAAAGACTGCCCGGATACATACAGATCTCCTTCGCCCTGTCCAAGTCCGCCCTGTAACAACCACAGCTGCAAAAGGACAACTCGTAGTACCTCGGCATATCCTCGTTGCTCATCAGACCCGAATTCGCATGGGCGATATCGACAAAAAACACATCGATCCCCCTGAACATAGGATAGATAAAGATACTTCCCTCCCCTATGCTCTCATCCATCTTGTAATGGAGCTTCTTCTCGCCCTCCCGCGAAAAAACAAACCCCTTCTTCGTCAGATCCACATCCATCTTCTTCACCTCTTTTTACTATGGCGATACCGCATAATTTAAAAAATCAGCATAAAATTGATTTTGTACGAAGGATTAAACCCTTGAAAATACTGATATAACAAACTTTTGTGTTGTATAAAGTCGAAGAAAAATCGGAAGTTTGCCTTTGTGCTGTATTTCCCTATTATCTATTAAAACTGACAGCTTGAATGCCTTGAAGTATAAAACCATCCCCCATACACAAAGGACAATCAAAATGATAATTCTTTTCAATTATAGTCTACACCATATCGAGGCAAAAGAAAAGACCCGATACACAACGCTATGCATTGTATATCAGGTCTTTGTTTATTTCCCCTTCGGGGTGTCCGGTACTTAATGCTTCGCATTATATACCGGATCTTCGATGTTGTGCCCTTCTCCTTGACGTTTCAATATTTTATCTGTAATGACGAACCCTTACGGGTGTTCAATACCGTGCACTGTGTCCGGCGCTCATTTTTTTGAGTGCCGGAGTGGGCTTAACGGGTTATATAACTTATCTTTCATCCTAAGAAAGGACTTTTAGCACCGGTTTCCGTGCCCTTTCGGGCTTAACGGGTTATATAACTAGTGATTCGTGCGATTGCCAATCGCGTCGAAACTGGGTTTTCGTGCCCTTTCGGGCTTGTCAGGTTATATAACTGTAGTCCTCTACAAAAAACTAATGAAAATTTTCCTGTTTTCGTGCCCTTTCGGGCTTGTCAGGTTATATAACAGACGGAAGCCTTCCGTGAATATTTGAAAGTAACCGGGTTTTCGTGCCCTTTCGGGCTTGTCAGGTTATATAACTTAATAACAAAATATACTTCAAATGGTGATCTCATAAGTTTTCGTGCCCTTTCGGGCTTGTCAGGTTATATAACCCTTAGGTTTTGAACCTATTGAAATCACTTGTATGTAGAGGCCGTTTTTGTAAACCTACCTCAAAAAAGTGATTTTTTTGAATCGGTGAAACCTGTGCCTCCAAAAAAACGATGGTTTTTTTGCCCTCCAGCCATTGCAAACAGAGGTTTAGCGGACTTGGATATTTTTTTGAAAACCTACCCCCTTTTTTGACCCTAAAATAGGTTTTCAAGGAGGTTTTTTGATGATTTTTCACCCGTCCTTAACATATTTATGATACCACAACTTGACCCGCTATTCAAGACCTTCTCGAAATATTCGCACTTTTGCACCGGTGACCGATCGGAGCATTTCCGACAAAATCGATATCACATCCACAAACAGTTCAGCGATCATAGAACCCAATGATGAAAGAAACCAACTTGGATAACGATATGCTTCCAAGCCCCAACCCAAGATTTTATGCTATTATTCATTTGAGTTATGAATATCAGCGTTCTGTACTCCGCAGAAGATAAGACAAATTTTCGTAGTTGCAAAGTATACATAACCACACTTTTATTGGTGAACAGTATGGATCAGATAACAGTATCCACAACCCTGTTTGTTTCTTGCTGTTGTTCATAAGACTCATTCATTTCTATACACTGCATTTACTTTTGCGCTTATATCATATATAATATAAGCGTGAAAGGGAGTGACCGCATGAACCAATTGGAACAAATTCGCAAGATTTCGGAAGAAAATAACGGAGTGATCAAAACCTCGGAGGTCATCAGCAGGAAAATCTCCAAGACAACTTTAGCAAAATTTGTAGAAAAATATAAGTATGAGCGTGTTTCACACGGAGTATATTGCTCTTTAGATGTATGGAGAGATGAACTGTACCTATTACAGCTTCGTTGTCCCAAAACGATCTTTTCTCATGATACAGCCTTGTTTTTACTGGATATGACGGATCAAGAGCCGCTACAATACACCGTAACGGTAAAGAGCGGATATAATGCCACTCATTTACGAGAAGACGGAGTGAAAGTATTTTCTATCAAAAAGGAGCTTTTTGAACTCGGAGTTACAAAAGCAGAAACACCCTTCGGGAACAAAGTATTCATCTATGATCCGGAGCGTACGGTCTGTGACATGATTCGCAGTCGTTCACAAATCGAGATCCAAATCTTTCAGGATGCAATGAAACAATATATCAAACGTAAAGATAAAAACTTACATCGACTGATGGACTATGCGGAAAAACTTCGTGTAAGCAAGCTGTTGAGTAACTATTTGGAGGTGCTGTTATAATGATTCGTTCCTCAAGACAATTAAAAGTGTATTCATCAAGCAAAAAACGGTCCGTTATTTTAAGATCCTCCCTCGTTTTTATATCCGCCTTCCTCTTGTCCCTCTGCACGATACTTCCTCCGCCTTCCTCCTGTGTCTTTTGTGCTGCTTTCTCAGCTTTCCTCTTCCCGTAGGTCTGCGCCTATCTTCAAGCGATAGGTGACTAGGGTACCTCCGCCTTTTCCTCCTTGGATCTCAATTCCGCTGTCTTCTCCGAGCAGGAGTTTGATCCTCTGATCGACGTTCTTCATCCCTATGCCTCCCAGCTTGGTTTTGACACGATTTTCGTCCCTTACCTTCGCTTCTTTGTAGCCGATGCCGTCATCTTCGACCTCGATGATCAAAAAGTCGCCCTCCCTCTTGTAGGAGATCTCGACGGTCCCGCTCTCCTTCTTGGGACGGATGCCGTGGTAGATGCTGTTTTCGACAACGGGTTGGAGGATCAGCTTGGGGACGGGGACCTCGAGCAGGTCTTCCTCCCCTTCCATCCGGTAGGACAGCTTGTCCTCGTAGCGGGTCTGCTGGATCTTGAGGTAGTTCTCGGCATGGTTGAGCTCGTCTTTCAGGGGCACGACGGTCTGATTGATATGCAGGGACATCCTGAGCATTTCGCCCAGAGCCTTGCTGACTTGGACCGCCTTTCGGTTTTCACCGAACTCCGCAAGCCAGAGGATCGTATCGAGGGTGTTGTACAAAAAGTGAGGATTGATCTGGCTTTGCAAGGCCTTGAGTTCAAAGAGTCTCTTGGCGTTTTCCTTGCTTGCAATGTCCTGCGTCAACTGTTTGATCCGATCGATGAGGGCATTGTACTCCCTTGTCAGGGTCCTGATCTCACTGGGGCTTTTTTCGTTGATCGAAAGATGACTCCAGCTCTCATCGAGGGATATCATCGCGTTTTTCAGTTCGACGATGGGCTCGGTCAACTTCTTGGATATCCTCAGGCTGATAACGGCACTGATCCCCAGAAGGACGAGGGCGGAGAAAAGAAGGATGTTCATCAGTTTTTCCTTGAGCACTTCGACGTCTTCCATGGAGGAAACGCCCACCAATATCCAGTTGGAGTGGGGCACCTTCTCCTTGGTGATGATCAAGTCGTCCATGGTCATCGTGGCGGCGCTGTCTTCGATAAGGGTCTTGATTTTTTCTTCATCCATAAAGACGCTCTCGTCGGGGTGGTAGAGGATCATATCGTTTGCATCGACGATGTAGGCATAGCCCTTGTCCCCGAGGCGAAGCGAGGAGAGGTAGTCCTCGATGAACTTGTAGGATACGTCAATCAAAACGACACCTAAATGCTCCCCGCCTTCTCCGACAATCTCGTGGCTGATCGATATGACGCGGTCGCCCTCCTCCTTGTTGAAGGGCTCGTGATATACGGAGGTGATGACGGGCATCTGCTTGGACGAGACCGCCGCCCGGTACCACTCCTCCTCCATCATATTCTGCGAGAGGGGCACCGCCATATTGTTGTTGCTCGTAATGGCGAAACCGTTCTTGGATATGACCGCAACGGTGCGGATCCTCTCATCGCTCTTCGCCGAGATGCCGACCATGGCGGTAAGCGCCTCCACGGAGGCCGAATCGATGTTTTTTACCGCCTTGAGCGTGTCGGGATACATGGAGATCAGGTCGCTCAGGATCTTGATCTTGTCGACATAGGAGACGATGAAGTTGCTCGTCTGTTCAATCGAGTCCTCGGTCTGCTTTTTGCGGTTTTCGCTGATGATGTCGGAGACCTGGTAGTACAAGACGGTAGAGAGCACAAGGACGATGGCGATCGAGATCGCCAAAAAGGCGGTGGCGATACGAACATTTATTTTGGAAAAAAATCGTTCATCCTTCATTTCAGCTTCTCCCGTCGATACTGTTTGGGCGTTATGCCCCAGGTTTTCTTAAACTTGGTAATAAAGTAGTTGACATCGACAATCCCCACTTCTTCCGCAATCTCATAGTTTTTGAGGGAGGTCGAAAGCAGGAGGAGTTTCGCCTTCTCCATCCGTTCGCGATTGACATAGTCCTGGAAGGGAAGCCCGTAGATCTGTTTGATCACTCCGCTCAGATAACTGCTGTTGAAACCGATGTCGTCCGCCATCTTTGCAAGGGAGAGCTCTTCCTCGAAGAGGTTCTTCCTCATATATTCCGCGACAATCTCGGCGGTATCGGAAGGATCCACACCCTCGCCCAAGGCCTCGAAAGTCTGCTCATAGCTCTTTCTGTGCTCGTCCCTGACCTTGGCTTGCAGTCGATGGACCGCCTTTTTGAGAACGACCTCGATATCGTCTTTCGAGACCGGTTTGAGGATGTAGTCATCGACTCCCGCGCGGATCGCCGTCTGTGCGTATTCAAAGTAGCTGTAACCGGTCAGGATGACGATGACGGCATCGGGCTGCAATTCCCTGATCTGCGCCGCCGCGGTCAATCCGTCCGTCCCCGGCATATTGATGTCCATAAGGATGATGTCGGGAGCCTCCGCCTCGGCGACCTCGAAGGCCTGCTCTCCGTCCCCCGCCTCGAATACCTCGGATATGCCCAGTCCGCTCAAGTCGACAAGGGACTTGATCCCTCTTCTTATCAACGGCTCATCATCTACGATCAAAAGTTTGTACATGGAATTCCCCTTACTTTATATTGCTTATCTGTTTGAATCAAGTGGTTTTTCTACTGTCATCCAATTAAACTATTCTCCAATAGAAGGATGGATGCATCTATTTTTTGACTACGAAAAATCGTTCTGTCTTCTATTGCTCAGATATCGTTTATATCCGCAACTCAAAAGAATAATAGTATACATGTCCGGTACACAGATCTCACTATCCGAATTGTGTTTCGGCAATGAGATCTGTGTACCGGACATTTCAAACGGTCAATAAGATTATTTGATCAGGTAGGTCAGGTAGCCGTAGCCTTCCGCCTCCATCTTCTCCAAGGGCACGAAACGGATGGATGCACTGTTGATACAGTATCGAAGTCCTCCCAGCTCCTTAGGTCCGTCTTCAAAGACGTGTCCGAGGTGTGAATCCGCACTTCGACTCCTGACTTCCGTCCTCTTCATATTATAGCTGTTATCCTCAAGGTATGTCACGACATTTTTTGAGATCGGCTTGCTGAAACTCGGCCATCCGCAACCCGAATCGAACTTGTCGGTCGAGGTGAAGAGGGGTTCTCCGCTGACCACGTCGACATAGAGCCCCTTCTCCTTGCTGTCCCAATACTCGTTGGAAAAAGCATATTCGGTCTGATTCTCCTGCGTTACCTTGTACTGGATGTCGGTCAGGGTCTTTCTCAGGACTTCATCGCTCGGCTTGGGATACTTACCCGCGTCAATCAGGGGTTCGTCCGCCTGCGTGATATCGATGTGGCAGTAACCGTTGGGGTTCTTCGCCAAATAATCCTGGTGGTATTCCTCCGCCATATAGAAGTGCTCCAGAGGAAGGACCTCAACGACGATGTCCTTGTCATACTTCTTCTGTTCCTCGGCCAAGACCTTCTCAATCACAGCCTTTTCCTTGTCGTCCGTATAATAGACTCCGCTTCGATACTGGATCCCTCTGTCGTTGCCCTGTTGGTTCAAACTGGTGGGATCGACGACCTTGAGGTAGTACATCAGCAGTCTGTCCAGAGATACCTTGCTCGGATCGTAGGTCACTTCCACCGTTTCGGCATGACCGCTGTTGCGATATACCAAGTCCTCATAGGAAGGGTTCTCGGTCGTTCCGTTGGCATAACCGCTTACGGCATCCGCGACCCCGTAGACCCTCTCCAGGTATGCTTCCAAGCCCCAGAAACAGCCTCCCGCCAAGTAGATCTTCTTGAGTTCGGCCTTGGAATAATCCACCTTTTTATTGGGATTTTGATATCCCCTGTCCATCTCCTTCGTCGATGTCTTCTCTACGGTCTGAGCCGTGGAGGACTTGACCTTTGCCGCACAACCGACCAGGGCGACAAACGCCAATGCAACACAAAGTACTTTAAGCATTTTCATCTACATTCTCCCTTCTCGGCGAACTGTGAATTTCGCCGTTTTCCTATTTTACCTGTTCGAAGGCTTTGGTGATCTGCTCCGAGGACAGGTGGCCCGGTGCAAGAGATACCAACACTCCGTCCGTACCTACCATCGCCGAGATCGGATAAGCTCTTACCATATAGGTATCTATGGTGTCGCCCGTTTCGTCAAAGAGGACCTTGATATTGGAATAGCCCAAGGTATTGAACCATTTGATAAACTCTTCCTTGCTCTTTTCTCCGTTTTTGCCCGGTGCGACCACGGTAACGATCTCAAAGTCATTGTCTTCTCCCGCAAGGGTGTTAAGCTCTTCCAAGCCCGACAGACAGATCGAGCACCACGATGCCCAGAATTTGACATAGACTTTCTTTCCGCCCTGTTCGCTCAAGGTGTAGGTATTGCCTTCCATATCCTTCAGACTGAAATCGGGAGCAACTTCTCCGTCGTTCCTCTTCTCGCTCTTTGCCATCTTCTTATCTTCCGTTTTTTTATCCTTCATTTCTTTATCTTTCATTGAGGCTCCGTGCATAGCCCCATCCTTCATACCCTTATCTTTCATTGCGTCACCTTTCATTGCGTCGCCCTTCATTGTGTCACCCTTCATTGTGTCACCTTTCATTGTGTCGCCCTTCATCGCATCGCCCTCCATAGAGCCTTCTTTCATTGCATCGCCTTCCATTGCATCGCCCTTCATTGCGTCGCCTTCCATGGAGCCTTCCTTCATATTGTCCTCCGACATCATCTCTGCGCTTTGCTCCATGGCCGTCGCATCCTTGTTTTCCATCTTGTCCTTGGATTCTCCCTGAGAACAGCCTGTCAATACAAGTGCCATCATACCCATAATTGCTACTGTTTTTTGTAATCTTTTCATCGTTTCCTATCCTTTCTCTCCAATGTTACAGTTATAATCTTCTCTATTTTATACTATTACCCGAATATGACATCCCTCTTATCAGTGAAAAAGGGTTTCAAAAAATACCGTGAGTCTTGTCAACTGATTGCTCATCAGCAGGATTCCCATCAGTACAACCAAGGCTCCTCCCGTTTTCTTGATAGCGGTCAGATGTTTTTCAACAAAACCCAACCTTCGCAGTATGAAACTTGAGGCAAGGGCTATGACGAGGAAGGGAATCATCAGACCGACCGAATACACCGCCATCAAAAAAGCTCCGTAAAACTCCGTTCCGCTGCTTGCGGATGTCACGAGGACCGCTCCCAAGATCGGGCCTACGCAAGGAGTCCATCCCAAACTGAACGAAACTCCCATCAGATAACTGCCCAGAGCCTTCGTCTTGTTGTTTTTGATATGAAGCCCTTTAAAACCGTCGAACTTTCCTATTTTTATAAGTTCCATCTGATGGATCCCCAAGAGCACGATCATCAGCCCCGAGGCAAACAGGACCCACCTTCCGCTGATCCATCTCCCCAGAAAACCGGCACCAAACCCCAGTAGGATAAAACTTGTCGACAGCCCTGCAACAAAGGTGATCGTCTTGATGATTGCTCCGATATTCAGTTGTAACCCGCCCAAACGGACCTTGTTGTACTCTCCCTCCTCATCCGTCAACAGTCCGATGTAGACCGGTATCAACGGAAAGGTACAGGGGGCAAAAAACGAGAGTAACCCGGCAAAAAATACACTGCTTATAAGTATCTGTTCTTGGAACATCTCTATATTCCCCTTTTCTCAAAAAATTCTCTAACGTCTGATAAGTCGGATACCGGCTTCGTCGTTCTTGGCGTTCGTTGCTGCGAATACAGAGGCTCACAGACAGGTTTTCAAAAAAACACTCGTCACAACGTTTAACACACGGCATTTTATAGAGGGAGCACGGTAAGGTTTTGTTTAGACCGGCCTCGGTATCCACAACTAAAGATATGCGAACCTTTGAAGTGAAAAGATGTTTGGCAAAGTCGATATCCGTCTTTCTCATCCGTATGAGTGTATTATAGCGAAACTTTTTCAAAATAATAATCGAATCTCATTGATAAAAACTCTAAAATGATTGGGAGTTTTATATTTTTGGAGCAACGAGGATAAAAGTTCTTGTATATATGATTTAGGCTGATTTACATCGTTTTGTTCTTTGAACATCCTCTCCTTTGTTTTTCCTTACATCCGAGTTTTACCCTTGTTTCAATGTCATAAAAAGGGCAGGTTTTTGGATCTTACTTTGGAGTTTCAGACAGGGCTCGATCAGGACCTATATTGTTATACTCATTTGAGTTATAGATATCAGTAACCTGTATTCAACAGGAGATAAAACGGGTTTTTGTGATCATAAAATAATATAACCACACTTCTATTGAAGAATATAAAAGAAATAAAAAAACTCGATGTCAACTGTTCAAACGAACAGTAGTATTATACTTTACTTTAATTATATTGAAGAAATCCCTCACAAAGGCAAACCGCTTTTTCCCTTGGATTTATAAAACACGAGAAATACCGGGATCAACGGATCCAAGAAGTTCTTCATCGATATAAAACGGATGCTATACGGATCTTTCGAATTATGCGGTGTTTTGCAGTATGCTCTCAAAAACTTTAACTTTTCTTTCCTTTTATGTTTTGTCGGATTGATTCTGCGGTATCTGCTTAACATAGACCCGAAAAAAAATTCGCAACACACAGGTGTGACCTGTTGATATATCAATGATCGGAGGAAAACCATGAAAGCAAGTACGAAACAGGAGCTATTGGAAAAATGGCTTGAAGAAGAACGAACCGCACATATCAAGGGCTGGGATTTTTCGCATATTCATAACCGATACAAGGAAGAAGATGAGCTTCCCTGGGATTTCAAGACGGTGATCAAAAAGTATTTGACAGAGGATATGACATTATTGGATATGGAGACGGGAGGAGGCGAGTTTCTGCTGTCTCTCAACCATCCCTATGCCCTCACCTCCGCCACCGAGGGTTATCCTCCGAATGTCGATTACTGCCGGGAGAAACTCCTTCCCCTCGGCATCGACTTCAAGGAGGCGGACGGATTCGAAGCTCTTCCCTTCGGGGAAGACTACTTCGATCTTATTACCAATCGGCACGGGGACTACGAGATCTCGGAACTGCAACGAACCTTGAAGAAGGGAGGACTCTTCATCACCCAACAGGTCGGTGCGGAAAACGACATAGAGCTCGTAGAGCTTCTGCTGGGCAAGGCGGAGCGTCCCTATCCCAAGCAATATCTCAAAATAAAAAGACAGGAACTCATAGAAGCGGGTTTCGATATCCTTGAGAGCGGGGAGGCCTATCGCCCCATACGATTCTACGATGTAGGAGCCCTGGTATGGTTTGCAAAAATCATCGAATGGGAGTTTCCCGGATTTGCGGTAAAAACGCACCTGCCACAGCTGTACCGGGCACAGGAGATCCTCGATGATACCGGAGTTATCGAAGGAAGCGTCCATCGTTTCTATCTGGTGGCAAGACTGCGTAAGAACTGACGGTCTTCTCTCACAAAACACACAGAAACTTATAGCTAGAATGAAATTAACTAATACTATTCTTCGTTTGAAATTCCGGTTAGACAGAATATACAATTTCCGAAAAAGAACTTGGGTGATCGTATGCTTCAAAGTATTCAACCTGTCAATTCCAATAAAAAATAGTATACGACCCCATAAGAATGATGAACCTCTCTGACAAAACACCCCTCGGAGCAACGATATAAGTGCCGAAATATGTACGGCTCCGATGAATAACAGCTCTCGCCTTCGATATTATGATGAAGATGCCGGAACATTAAGGAAACACCGCACAAAGACAAACTTCCAGTCTTTCTTCGATTTTATAAAATACAAAGGTTTGTCATATCAATATTTTCAAGAATATCATCCTTCGTATAAAATTGATTTTATGCCGGTTTTTTGAATTATACGCTATCACCTTAACGGTTTTGTCGGATATACACCGTTCTGTGAGCCCATCCGTATTGGGATGAGGAGGTCAAATAAGAGCAACGACGCCCATACCGCTACACCGATGAAAAAACACTTATCCCTGTCAGGGAATCCCATTGACGCGATCACCAAATAAAGAAAGGATGCTACCATGAAAATAATAATAGAAGAAAAGGCAAAGTCCTACCTCAAACGAAAGAATATCAGCGAGATCCATATCACTCCTATCACAGCAGGCTCGTGAGGCGGTGGCGGGGTGCAGCTTGCATCCATAAGCATCGGTCCTCCTTCTCGAAACAGGGAGGCATACCGCCTGTATGAAGAAGAAGGGTGCAGGATCCACGTCGCTTATTTTCTCAAGGCAATCGACGATATCCTCATCCTCGACACCGAAAAATTCCTGTTCTTCGAGCACCTCTGTGCCCGAAACCTGAAAACGGAGTTGTAATACAGCTCTGCGACGGCAGAAGGCGAACTGTCAATATGCCGTTATATCGGCGGGGAATGGAATGATACGAAACATAGAGCATTTGAACCTATCTATTTTTCAAAGACTCTATATTCTGTAAACAACAAGGGAGAGAGAAAAAGGTTGTTTGATTTTATGTTGGAGTTTCATACTATTCTCCAATAGAAGTATGGATATATCTGTTTTTCAATCCACGAAACATCGGTTTATCTTCTATGGGTCACAAATTGTTTATATCTATAATTCAAAGGAAGAATCGTATCATATAAAACCTGAACTCCGATAAGAAAGTACGTTGTTATACTTCACTTTATTATAAGAGGAAGATACAATTCGAAAAATCAGCATAACATCCATGTTCTATGAAGAATGAAATTCCGGAAGCATTTGGTTTGACAAACCTTCGTGTTTTGTAAACTCAAAGGGAAATCGGGAGTTTACCTTTGTACGGTGCTTCCTTTACAGTATTATCAATAGATCGGAGGAGACTTATGAAAGATTCTTGTCAGGAATGTCTTTGCACATCCAAAATCCCCCTGTTTCGCGAACTCGACGAAAGTGAACAACTGAAGATCGTCGCTTCCGCAGAACACTTCGAACGCGATGCCATGGAGATTGTCGTACACGAAAACGAAAAAGCGGACTTTATCCTCGTAATCCGTGAAGGCAAGGTCAAGCTCAACACCTTCGATTCCGAAGGTAAGGAATACATTTTGAGCGTAAAATCGGAGTCTCATATCATCGGTGAAGAGTACCTTCTCAAAAACACGGTCTTCGACTACAATGTAGAGACGATGGAGGCAACCAAGTTCTGCAAAATCTCTACCGACGTTCTTTTTGCAAAGTCGATGGAAAATCCTCTCTTTGCCCAAAAAATGATCTTGAACCTGTCTAAAGAACTGCAAAATGCAAACAACAAGATCCGTCTGATGATGGAATCCGATGCCTTGAGACGGATCTGCGGTTTTCTTCTGCAACAGAGCAGTCTGATCGAAAAAAGCGAGATCCAACTGGGCCTCGACGACATCTCCGCCATCATAAACCTGCGTAAAGAAACCGTAAGTCGTAAGCTGAAACAACTGGAACAGAAAGGACTGATCCGTAGAGACGGGCACAAAAAGATAAAGATCCTCGACTCGGAGGAACTGGAACATATTTTTTATGAAATTTGATTTAAATCAATGTTTTCCTATCAAAGCTCCTATATAATGAAGACAATTCACAAGCATCGTCGGATATTCTTCAGAATAGGAGCTTTTTCTATCCCTCGAATATCCCGATATATGAGTTGTCTACGACTGAGGACACTCCGAGCGGCGATTGTCAAGATACGATTGGAGGATCGTAGGACACGCCCCTTGACCTTTACATGTGGAAGATCTCCATAAAGATCAGGTACAAACAATGTTTTAGAACTATAAGGAGGAAGACTATGAAACGAAATGTGAAATCCAATGTTTGGTGGGTAGGTTTCATCGATTGGGAATTGGAGCAATTTCACGGAGATGATTACTCCATCTACAACGGCTCGAGCCAGAATGCCTATCTGATCGAGGAAGAAAAAACCGTCCTGATCGACACGGTATGGAAACCTCACGACCGACACTTTATCGACAATCTCAAGCAGGAGATTGACTTAAACAAAATTGACTATATTATCGTAAACCACGGAGAGATCGACCACTCCGGATCGCTTCCCGCCTTGATGAAGGAGATCCCCGACACTCCCATCTACTGTACCAAGAATGCCTTGAGCAGTTTGAAGGGACAATTTCACGAAGACTGGAACTTCAATGTTGTCAAAACCGGAGACACCCTCGATATCGGGAACGGAAAACAACTCATCTTCGTTGAAATGAAGATGCTTCACTGGCCGGACTCCATGGCGACCTATATGACGGGTGACAACATCCTGTTCTCCAACGATGCTTTCGGTCAACACTTTGCCGTTCAGGAACTGTTCAACGACAAGGCGGATACCTGCCTCTTGGACAAGGAGGCCATGAAATACTACGCAAACATCCTCACTCCGTTTTCTCCTCTTGTGAAAAAGAAGCTGGAAGAGATTTCGGGATTCAACCTTCCCATCGACATCATCGCTCCTTCACACGGTGTTATTTGGAGGGATAACCCCATCCAAATCGTAGAAAAGTACGCCAAGTGGTGTGACAACTATCAGGAAGATCAGATCACCATCGTGTATGATACCATGTGGGAGGCCTGCACGTCGATCGCACACCTGCTCGGAGAATACCTCCATGAATTGTCTCCCGATACGAAGATTAAGATCTTCAATTGCTCTAAGGAAGACAAAAACGAGATCATGACCGAGGTCTTCAAGTCCAAGGCGATCATCGTGGGCTCTCCCACCGTCGGTCAGGATGTCCTGTCCTCCGTGGCGGGCTGGCTCCACTTTTTGAAATCGCTGAAGTTCAAAAACAAAAAAGCTGCCGCCTTCGGAACCTACGGTTGGTCGGGAGAAGCACCCAAGCTGATCAGAGAAGCCTTAATCCAGGCAGGATTCGACACCATAGAAACCTTTGCCAAGGTCAACTGGACCTTAAAAGAAGAAGACAAAGAACAGCTCAGACAATTGGCGAAAGACCTTATCGATGCTTGCTGATACCGCCGGCACCCCAAACGATCAGCACTATGTTTATGCGAGATCAAAAGGCAAGAGCTTGAAAGCATATCGATATGCTCTCGATTGTTTATATGTATGATTTTATACAAAGATCAGGCACAAAGGAGAGTCCGCACAATTCAAAAAATCATCATAAAATCCACCGGATATGAATACTGATTTTTTCGAAAGTATTGATTTGAAGAGACTTTGTTTCTTGCAAATTCATAGGAAAATCAAGGTTTCCTATTTGTGCGGTATTGACCAAACAAATTTTGAAATATATAAGGAGGAATCTTATGAACAATTATTTTGACGACAATGTAGATAAAAAGCGTTTGGAACTCATTCTTGATATCAAGTTGAAATATGCCCATAATGAGATCTCTCTGGAAGAAGGTCGAAAAGAGATCCGCGAGAAGCTCGGCAAGGTAAGTGCCATGGAAGTTGCCGCTACGGAACAGGAACTGCTGAAGTTTGAAAAAGACCAGTGCCAAAAAGAAGACATCCAGGCGATGACCGCCCTCTTCGAAGATCTGGTGGATTATTCCCGCCCGGAACTCGAAGAAGGCCATCCCATCCTCCATTATTACATGGAGAACGACGAACTTCGAAAGATCCTGCTCTCCATAGAAGAGCTTATGACAAAGCCCTTTATCCCCAACCAATGGTACGAAATCTATGATAAGCTTTCGAAGATCCGCCTTCATTTTTCAAGAAAACAAAATCAACTCTACTCCGTTCTTGAGAAAAAAGGATTTACCAGACCGACTACGACCATGTGGACCCTGGACGATTTTATTCGCGATGAGATCCGAGATCTGAGATCCCTGATCGATAAGGATGAGGCAGGATTCTTGGCGGAGCAGAAGACACTGATCGACGATATTAGAGATCTTGTAGAAAAAGAAGAGCAGATCCTCTTCCCCACATCGCTGTCTATGATCTCTCAGGAAGAGTTTGAGGAGATGAAGGAGGGAGATCTTGAGATCGGTTTTGCCTGGATCGAGGTCAAAAAAGACGAAGCTTCCCCGAAAAAAGGCTTAACCTCCGGAAACAGTGAATTTATGAATGATCTGAGCCGCCTTCTTTCCAAGTATCAGCTTGGAGATAAGACGCAGGAGCTCGATGTAAAAACAGGCGTCCTCAGCTTGGAGCAGATCAACCTGATCTATCAGCATATGCCCGTCGATCTCTCCTTCGTGGACGAGAATGAGATCGTCAAGTTCTATACCGACACCAAACACAGGATATTCCCGAGAAGCAAAAACGTCATCGGTCGCGATGTCAAAAACTGCCATCCTCGAAACAGCGTGCATATCGTGGAAGAGATCATAGAAAAGTTCCGTAGCGGAGAGCAGTCGGAGGCGGAGTTTTGGATCAACAAACCCGAAATCTTCCTCTACATCAAGTATATCGCAATAAGGGATGAAGAAGGAAGATTCCGAGGAGTGCTCGAAATGATGCAGGATTGCACACACATCCGAAAGTTGGAAGGCTCTCAGACCCTTCTCCAATGGTCGTCCGAAAACGAGACTTCAAAGGAAGAAATCGTTGAAACCGAAGTTACCGAACCGGTCCATGCTAAGCCCGAAGGTTTCTCCACAAAAGAACTCAACGAAAACACTAAGTTGTCGGATCTTCTGAAGGCCTTTCCCGGATTGAAGGAAGAGCTTCCCAAGATAAACCCCGCATTCAAGATGCTTCATTCGCCTCTTGCACGGGTCCTCATCCCGACAGCTACCATAAAGATCATGTCGGAGCGTTCAGGCATGAATATGGATGAATTGATTCAAAAAATCACGCAGTATATAGAAGAAAGGTAAGGATTACTATGATTACAAAAACAATGAGAGTGGAAGAAGCCGTAAAACAAAGACCTCATATCGTTGAACTTCTGAGCAAACACAACATCGACTTCTGTTGCGGAGGATGGCAGATCCTCGAAGACTCGGTCAAAAAACAGGGTCTCGATGTCGACAACTTTGTAGAAGAACTCAACAGTTACGAACCCCTAGGAGAGATAAACGACTGGAGACAGGCCCTAAACCTCGACAAAAAGGCCTTGATCCACTATATCGTTACAACCCACCATAGAACGGAAGAACAGCTGGTGGAAGAAGTCGAGAAGCTGCTCGAAAAGATCCTCTATGTGCATTACGAACACCACGGTGAAGTTTTGACCTCCATCTATCAAACCTTCCTCGCTTTAAAGCAGGATCTGATGCCTCACTTTGCCGATGAAGAAAAAATCGTCTTCCCCGAAGCTCTCCGAAATCCGACCACGGACTGGAGCAAGCTCAGAGATGACCATGACCGGGTGGGAGAACTCCTTCGCAAGCTACAAGCGTTGACCGACGACTTCACTCCTCCCGAGGATGCCTGCCCCACCTACCGACTCGCCTTCAGCAAAATGCACGAACTCGTCGATGACATCCACCTGCACGTATTCCTCGAAAACTCGGTCCTGTTCGAACATTAGTGCAATAGCCCATAATTCAAGAAACAGGGAAATACCGCACAATTGGCAAAATAACTTTCTTTGTGTAACGAAGTGTAGAAACCCTTTAAACACACAATTTATACGATTCTTCGATAGAAGTATGGATATATCTGTTTTTGGAACACGAAAATCCGTTTTATCTTCTATGGGTCACAGATTATTTACATCCACAGCTCAAAAGAATAATAGTATTATACGATTCTCCGATAGAAGTGTGGATATATCTGTTTTTGGAACACGAAAATCCGTTTTATCTTCTATGAGTTACACAGCATTTATATCCATAACCTAAAGGAAGAATAGTATTAGGGAAGAGCTTTGTTCCGGAAAAACTGATGTTCTACAACTTTTTCGAATTATAGGATGTTTTCTCATACTATTTAATCTATTAGGATTGTCCGGTTGTGAAGTTTGAATTCTACGTTTGCTCAAAATATTTCCGGCAAATATATATTCTCTCCACCTGACATTTTAAATGGGAGAATAGTATCAGCATAACATCAATTTTATACAAAAGATAAAATTCTTGAAAAGATTGATATAACAAACCTCTGTATTTTATAAAGTCGAAGAAAAAATCGGAAACTTGCCTTTGTACGCTGTTCCTCAGTGAAAATAAACAGGTGCTTATCTTATCGATACCGATCCTCCCGTAAAGTGGAAGGACGGCAGATATATAAGCACCTGTCATACGTTCGACGAGAACCGGGCATACTGCTCTTCTTCGATAGAACTATTGTCCTATCCATTCTACTTTTGTATGCGATAGTCCTGTTATTTTTTATTTTCCCATCCTTTTCCAAGCCAATACCTCAACTCTTGGGGGGTGTAAAATATCCTGCTATTCTTTACTTTATAGGTTTCTGCAAAGGATATACTATTTTTCATCCTCACATCGACAGAGTTTGCATTTCTGTCAAAACAGCCGTCCATGTACTTCATAAACTGTTCATACTCTCTTTCAACTTTCTTGATATAATCTTTAAGTAAGGTATCCAGTTGTTGGTCCAAGGAATTCATAGTCTGATAGTATCTTCTTAATTCATATCCGTCATTAAATCCTATTTTGGCCAAAAACATCTCTACTGCCAAATCCGCTTCTCCTCCATAGCGAATTCTTATTTCTCTAAAGACAAGTATGATTAGACGAGCCCAGGCAATTAAATTCAAATGGAGTGCAAAAGTTAACGCATTCCCGCCTTGAATGAGAGATCGAATTGCCGCATCCGCTCCATCGACCAAACACAAAGTTGCATTTCCGACTATTATCATCATCCGTAAATCTGCGTGCCTTTGGCTGGGGATACATTCTTTCCAAGGTTTTTTATGATAAAATCTCTGTTTTATAGCCCAAATCAATTTAATGGCTAAATCCATTATTATGATTGGTACAGACATTGCTGCACCGTGTCTTAAGTCATATCCCTCCTGAAATATCCTTACTGCAATGTCAGCAAAGGTTTCTCCGTCAAAGTCTCCAAATTGCATTGTAAGAAATAGTTCATAGAAAGGAATTGGAAGACCTGCACCTCGCCCAACTTTCCCCGGTTGCCTTGTGGAACTTGAGCCTACAAGATCAGACATAATATGACCTAACCAATTACAGATTCCACAGAAGATCCTCGATTCAAAGTTTGTACCCTGCATATACATAATTTTGTTATTTCTAGCATCTTTTATAGGATACAAACGAATGAGTTTTCCTTGAGATATAAAACTCGCTTGACCCGTGAATTGATCCAAAATAGAAAATAAGAGTCCTATAATGTCCGGAGAATGTGCCAAAGACATAAGATGGTGGTTTCTGGGGTTCATTCCTACTATTTGTCCGCTTGAATCTTTCAAGTCCGCTGCATATCTTGCATCAAAGTTTACAGGAAATGACTGTTCCAAATAAGAAATCGATCTTACCAAGTTGTCCGGTGCCCTTCTCGACTTTCCTTGATCAAAACTCCTCCCATCTACTTGCCAAAGCATTTGAGCAACTTTTGAAACAGCTATATCCGCTCCTCTATCCGTCATATTTCCCAAAGGGCCTATACCAGGCGTTTTAACAAAAAAAGAATCAATAATTCCGGCTGAAAAACCACAAAATGCCGCTATCATATAATCATACTTGTCACATTTTGAATCTACCCACTTCTGCCCTCTAACAAGTCTGTTTAACTCTAAATCGTTCTTATTCATAATCTATCACCTCGAAATCGTAGATCCTATCTTCTTGGACAATACTTCCGAAGAATTCAGAAGTATCATAAGTTCCTTTATCTCGTCATCCGTAAAATTATTAATATTTTTGTTTGGATTTTTATTGAGATAAGTGAGCGTTCTCATTATAGAATTGGAAAGCTCTATGGTCTCTTTATTCCATGTGGAAACCTTAACGTTGATTCCTTCTATTCTGGTTATCTCTTTTTTTATCTTTCTTATAGAGGATTCCAATTTTCTTCCCAGTTCTTCATTCGATAAATTGATTGCAATTAAGGTTGCTGCCAATGAAACCCCACCGATGACCCAACCTATGGGTCCCATTGCAGCAACCATAGTGCTTCCTCCTGCAACTCCCGCTCCTCCGGCAGCAAGTGCTCCACCACCCAGCCATGCTAAGGCTGCATTTGTAGCAGCTGCACCTGTAAGAGAAGAAATTGCAATTCCTGTAGAAGAAGTCCCAAAAAGCATTGCTATGGATACTGCTGCATGTCCTCCTAACTGGGATACTGCCAATCCTCCCAAGGTCCCCGCCATTCCTATTTTAGCTGTTTGACTGCTCTGCCTGTTTTCCGTTTCTACTCTCTCAAGCCGTTGCATTACATCAATAAATCTTTTATAATTCAGTCGTATCTTGCCTAACTTCGTGTCAATATCCCTACGTCTGTTTGCAAGTCCTTCAATATATTTCTCAACTCTCTGGATCGTATTGATTGAATTTTTTCTTGAATTTTGTAATCTTTCAATATTGTATATCGTTCTTCTCAACACTTCCTTATATTGAGAATCTACTTTCTGTAGATCCTTCATAGCCCTATCAACATATTCCGAATTTAACAACAAACTTCACCCTCTTCTAAAATTCACTCACATACACAAGACACCTGTCATTTAGCTTATAATATACCTCTTCTATCTTCTCTATAGATACACCAAACATCCTTGCCATTTCCTTGGAATTATAAACCCCGGAAGCATTGACAAGAATATCCTTCTCAATTCCTCTAAAACTGCCTACCTCCGTAAAAAGATCTTCCCCTTCAAGAATTATGTCCTCAAATGTTCTTATTATATAGTACTCGGGATGAAATGTTTGCTCACGATCACTTAAGTGTTCTATAAAGTTCACTATATGCGAATGAGAAAGGTAGTGTCTTTCCCAAGTGGGATTCAGGTGAATCCTCTTCCCATCTTGAAACAACCCCTGCAAAACATCTTCTTTTGTTGAGAGAAGTGTTGCTTCACTATATAAAGACTCTACATAAGACTCAAACTCTCTTTTTAATTCATAGATTTCCTTTGTTGAAAGTTCCTCTGTCTCTACAACCGGACTTCTCATTGTATTGAGGTTATATTCTTGAAAATGTTTGTTTATCTTCATATTGAATTTGCCGGGGTTATTTACAATTTCAGTGTTTGGATAAGGAGCGAAATACACAACATACAGCTCAATAATTCCCTTCGCCGAATAAATAAGTTCCTTCACCAATCTCTTACTTTCCTCTATACTGTGCCTGGTTTCAAGTGCTCCTCCTATAATAAAGTTACCTGTAATACCATGGATCCCCGTTTTCTTACAAATCTTTATAGTGTCTGCTATCATGTCGAAAGTAGTATTTTTATTATAGGCTTTTAACACATCATTCGATCCGCTCTCAATTCCAAACTGAATACAGGTCAAGCCGGAGTTGACCATTTCTTGCAAAACATCAGGGTTTTTCAAGACAAAGCTGACATGTCCTTCACAAAACCACTTGATCCCTCTTTTCGAAATTTCATTACAAAACTCCAAAACTCTTTCTTTTTTTATAGTAAATGTATCATCGTAAATGTTAATGTACCTCAACCTCTTGTTATGTTTGTATATATAATCGATCTCTTCCATAACATTAGGAATACTCCTAAATCGAACATTCTTGGCATTTGCTCCTTCATAGCAAAAAGTACATTTGTACGGACAGCCTCTTCCCGTAATAATACCCACTGTGGTTCCATCCCGAAATTTTTTGGATACACTGTCTTCCATACTTGGATAAGGTATCGTATCCAAATCCTCGATGACAGCATCTAAGGTTTGATTAACAATAAGGCTTCTCTCTTTGTCATCCCTTCTTATCAGAGAAGGGATCTTCTCAATATCAAAAGAATTGTCTATCAAACACTCCAGTAACCTCTTTACCGGAATCTCGCCCTCACCCATAATGGCAAAATCATTACCTGTCGCTTCAAAAAACTCATAATCCAAAGCCATTACCTGAGGGCCACCAACAACCGTAATAACACGAGGGAACATTTTTTTCACCCATGCTATTGCATGAGAAACGATCCTGATATTATCTGCTGCAACATAAAATCCTATAATCGGCACCTTATGATTTTCGACTTCATTCCTTATGACTTCCTTACAGGCTTCTACTCTTCCCGAAAACACATAGGCCTTAAAATCATGCTTCCTTAAATATGCTGCAATAAGATAATGTCCTATGCTATCTTGAAAACTTGAAGAATGACCGCTCAAATCTCTGGATATATTGACCAATAACAGCTCATAGAGCATCTCAGTTCCTCCCCTTTTCTTGGATCAGTTTCTCTTTCAACAACACAAGACCCTCTCCGTGAAAGAAGTCAAATATCTTTTTGTAATCTTTGCAGTACGGCGGTACTTTCGAAAGTCCTCCACCTATACTTGCATCCGCATTGCAACCGCAATTACATAAGTTTCTATATCTGCATCCCCGACAATCCTCAGGTGCATGTTCATTCCTTCGACTTAAAAGCATTTGAAGTTTGGAACTCTTATTCAGATCATACCTTTTTTGACTTATATTTCCCAATTTGAACTCGTCCATATCCGAATACTTCCCGCAAGGGTATATATCTCCCTTATGATCAATACACAAAAACCTATAGTTACAGGACGGATCAAAGGAACATTCGCGTATTTTTTGATCCCACACTATCCCTTGTAGAATTTTGTCAAGGGGAGCTATGCTTACTTCCAGATCGTTTTTCACAATATACTTAAACAGATCTATAAGATAGTCCGCATACTGCCCTTCTTTTAAAGCCAGTTCTTCTTTTCCATAAGCATTCCCATAATTTAATAGAGGATTTATTTTCAAATGCAAATTATTTTTCTCAAGAAAGTCTAAATACTCGTATCCCAAACTCAAAGTGTTCTGAGTCAGTACGGTTAGACAGGAAACTGATATCCCATGTTCCAAAAGGGTCAAAATATTTTTTGACACCCGATCAAAGGTAACGGTATTTGCCACTGTACGTCTTTGGAGATCATGAGATTCTCCCGGAAAATCTATGGATACTCCTACACTAATATCATACTTGGATATAAACTCGATGTATCGTTCATCGAATTTATATCCGTTTGTTTGCATGAAGATCTTTAATGAAATGTCAGGATAGTTTTTCTTGGCCCGTTCAATTGCGCCTTCATAGATAGAAGGGTCTATCAACGTAGGCTCTCCCCCGTGCAAAATAATGCTCACTATGTCCTCATTACCAGCTCTGCAAAGCTCGCACACATAGCTTAAGATCTCTGTAAGTTTATGCTCATCTACCTTTTGAATATTTCTTTTTTCTCCTACGGAACAATAGCTGCAGTTAAGGTTGCAGCCGTTTGTACCTTTTAAAATAACTGTCAACATCTACATTCTCATTCCCTCTAACCTATTTAATGCACTCTTAATTTCATGACTTGTTTTTTGATGAAGAGCCTCTACAGGTTCGTAATAACCTTTGGTAAGCCCTTCTATATAATCACTTACCGTTGAATCAAATACATCGTTTAACTGTAGAATAATATTATTCGCGATCTCGTTGTCATTGACTCCTATATCAAATGTGGAATACCTCGTCTCGCTTACGATCTTAGAGGTATAGTACTTCTTTTTAAAGATAATTTTTCCTACATTCTCGAAAAAACCTTCAGCATCTCTTTCCACTTCTTTCACATAAGAGTGCTCATATGCTATCTTCTCCTGTCTCATTTTCAGATCACCTATCCCCGTAAGGTGAAGATCCAATTGACTTACCTGCTGTGACTGCAACAATGTTTGCTCCATGCAGACCCTTTGAATAGCTTCTGAAATAGCCATATTTATGGAAGAAGCCAGTTCCTCCTCTTTGATCTCTCCTACTTCACCCTTTTCAACCTCTGCCTTAGCCTTTGCGATAATCTCCAAAACCTTCATATTGGCCTTCGCTTTGATTTGTTCGATCATATACTGTTTTTTCCCGATCAACTCATCCTTATACGTATCGATTTTTGAACAAAATTCTCCTATCTCCGAGTGCATTTGCTCCAAACTTTCTATTACGCTGTTGATCATTGCATTTACTCTGTCTCGGGGAGTTTTTTTCTTCATTTCCGAAGCATCATTTTTTGTAATTTCAACCAACTTGCTCAGAAGTTTCCCCATATTACTCGCCTCAAACATCTCTTGATCATTATGCTCTATGGCTTCCGTCGCCAACAAGGCAGAAACTGTAAGAACATCGGCATACTGCAACACATCTTCCATACCTTGTTCTCTCAGAGAAGTCAACATGTACTCTTCCTGGTCCTTCCTGTCTTTCTCGCTCTTAGGGATTAAGATACTGATCTCGTCTCCTTCATCGTCCTCTTCATAATCGTAAGCATCCGATTGTGTGAGCAACAAGAGCATGGGTTTTCCCATTTCGTGCAGTTGCTTTATTTCCGAAAATTCCTGCCTTGTCCCCGCCGCATCGGAATTGCTTGCAAAAATAATAAGATCAGAGTTTTTAACATATTCTTTTGCCAATAATTCATTTTGCTCTGTAACGCTCCCGATGCCGGGTGTATCAAACCAACACATCGCACCCAAATCGATCCATTGAATGGTGCTGGTCGCCTCACTCTTATTTACATAAAACTCTTGGCCGTTACACTCCCGTTCTTCATCCATTGTTGTCATCTTATTCTGTTCGTATATCTTGCCTCTATCATAGACATGGACCTTCATATCTTCAACCTTATCATATGAACTCGGAATCCCCTTCGTTCTTAATGTGTTTCCCATAATAAAATTTCCAAGGTAACTTTTTCCCGCCTTTACCTTTCCAAAAACGGAGATTGTAAATCGACTTTCAAAGTCCTGAATAAAGGCCATTCCTTTTATTCCTTCTTTAACCTTTTCATTGGATTCCTTTATGTTCGAAGATATTGTCTGTGATGCTTTATCAAAGATGTCTGCCACCATCTCATCATTCCGATTACTTATTTGACCTTTCAGCTTGGATACTATGTTCTTAGTTGATTCGGAAAGATGATCCAATACCTCACTCACTTCATTCTCCCTCTTGTTGATTTGATTTTTCATATCTTCAAATTTACTTTTTTCTTCCAGCATCACATCGACAAATTCGTTAATTTGCTCCATCATGTTCATCTTTCATTCCTCCAATAATATCTAATCCTCTATTTTTCGGTATTCTCTTTATCTCTTTTTGTTTCTTCAAGGATCTTATCGATCTTCTTGATCAATTTATCTATCTCTTCCACATTTTTTTCCAAATGATCATTTGTCTTCCGTATGTCTCTGCTCTCTTCTTCCCTGATTTTTCCGTCTCCATCCTGCTTAACTTTTGTAACATCCACCTTTACTCCGCTTTCATCCTTTATCTTTTTGGTTTTTAAATAGTCATTGACTTTTTCTATCTTATACTCATTTACCTCGTCTTCTTTTTCAGATATCTCTTTTTTCTTGCTTTCTATCCTACGTCTTCTTCTTTCAGCCGCATCTGAGTAATTACCGTAATTACCGTAATTATCGTAATCATGATGATCACTATAATCATCATAGTCCGCCGTCGCTATTCCTACTACTGCTCCTCCACCTATTACTGCAAAAATTACTGCCATATCTCATTCCTCCGTCTAACCAGATTAATTATTTCCCTTCAAAAACATCTTCCCATCAAAAATCTACCATCTTCCTACCTCGTCCAATTCGTCTCCCAATTTTTTCAACTGCTTTCTTTGAGTGGAGAAATAATCGAATACCGTCTTCCAAACATCATATCGCAGCTTATAGTTCTTCACGATTCTTTTGCGGTTCTGCTCTATCTCTTTTTCAAAACTCAATCTTCCCTTAGATAGACTTTTTTTCATATCTTCAGCCAGAGATTCCAAATCTTCCAAAGCGATTCTGTTTTTTAAGTTCAGATATTCCTGTGCATAAGATTCCAAATACTGCGAGAGTTCTAAAAGATTACTCTTTTTGATCAAGATGTCTTTTTGCTTTTCAACGCCGATCAAGTACTTCTTGACAGAAACATCGAAAAACGCAACCTCCGTCCCCAAAATATCAAATACCGATTTTTTGACCTCCTCGATGATACTACTGTAATCTTCATCGTTTTCTCTGGTGTCTCTCCATGTGCAAACAAAAAGTATCCTCTTCTTTATTTTTTCTGGATCTCCGATGTTATCCGCTATCATCTTCAGCCAATCTACTTCACTTCGATTGAGAGGGCCTGTTCTGATATTATGGAGCATCATAATGATATCCGCTTCCATAATAGTGTCAAAAGCCAATTTATCATCTTCCGTTTTCACATCGATTCCCGGAGTATCTATAAATTCAATGTTTTTATAAATAAAACTGTTTGCGGAAACCGTTGTTCTCGCAGCTCCTGTAGCGAAAAATTCCTCCTCAGAATTTACAAGGACATTGAATAAACTGCTTTTCCCCGAACTTACCATTCCTGTATTAACCAGTTTTACCACATTGTCGGATAGCCTTTTTTGAATCCCTTGATATCGTTTTACATAGGAATCTCCACAATATTTCTTTATATTTTTAATTTCACCCTTTGAAAAATCCATCCAAACCACCTTTCATATCTATAAAATATTCTTGTTTTAAAAAACTGCCTTCTATAGACGGCCATGATACCCGTTATAATCCGAACTCTTATAATCTTAAAAACGTACGGATCAAAGACCTAGCCACTATGCCAACATATTTTCCACACCTTCAAGTTTTTTTCTCAAGTTCGACAAGCCTTGCATTTTTCTCATACAGTCTTCATGAATTTGTATATTATGAGCTTTCATTGATTGTATCCTACCGAACTGCTCATCATAAACTTCTTGGACCTGCCTTGAGATCGCTGCATTTATTCTTCTTAACAGATCGTCCAAATCAGAACTCGCAAACTGTCTTGCTTCCTGTTTTTTTCTTATAGTTTCGTGCAGTTTATACTCTTCATTCCTGTTACGTGCCTCAACCTGCTTCTGTAAAAGTGCCTTTTTTTCCTGCTCTTTTTTCTTTCGACTCTTAAGAAAATCCCAAAAACCGGGTTTTTTAGGTAGTTGCTCTTCTTCACCCTCTACATATTCACCGGAGTCATCCATGGAAAAACTATGGAGTTTATATGCATCCAAGTTCTCAACCTCCAAAGAGTGGTTGGTAGAATAAACGCTATCTTCAAAGTTTTTCTGTATATATAGCATAAACGAGGTCATTCTCATGCTATATTTTTCATTTATGTCAAAAATAGCTTGGTTGGCAACTGACTCAAGGGCTTCATAATTTTCATGGAAGTATGAGTTGGTCAACTCTTCAAGTACATTATTCACGGATTGTTTTGCCATAATCCTCAAGTCATTTGTCAAGTTGTTCTTCATTGCAAGCAAGGAGTCCATTTTTCTTTCAAATTCCTCACTCTTATCTCCGATCATCTGCTGTGTGATCACCTTTTCCAAATTGTCCATGAGATCCTTTATATTTGAAATAGGCCGGCTGAATAAAGCTTTCACAGACTTATCGTTACGAATAAACTGCTCTATCCTCTGTTCCAACCTTTCCACTCCACTGGATTTGAACAACTCCGCACGTTCTCTAAGAACGCCTGTCAGGGCTTTTTTCGCATTTAAAACAACAACCTCATACTTATCTGCGATCTTACTGTCATTACTTTCTCTAATTAAGTTTTTTATGACCTTATGTTGGATTGTATTTAATTCTTCTTGGTGTAGAGCCTTAACCTGACTTTTCCTTTCCTGATCCCACTCCTTCTTAATTTCGGTCCCTCTGTCGTTTAAGACAATAATAAACGGAACGCCCTTTAAAATAAGGCTTGCTAACCTTTTATAATTGCTCCTGTCCTCAAACAACCCCTTTGTACTCATAACAAAAAGGATTACATGGCATTTATCCAGAAATTCCTGTGTTACTTGTTCATGTTCGATAGGTGCATCTACTCCTGGAGAATCCACCAGGATATATTCCCCCTTATCGTATTCCGAAATTTCCGCCGTCATCGGCCTGTCCGCCATTTCAGCAACTTCTTCCCTACACATTGCGTTGATCAAAGTGCTTTTCCCACTGTTGTAAATTCCATATACCATGATTTTGGGCTTTTCCACATCCAACAGTTGAATCACCTTCTCCTCCAACTCTTGATGGATTCCGCTTTCATGGTCACAAAACTCGTCCGATACGTATTGCGAAAACTCGGTAGCAATATCCTTCAACTTTGATGCAAAATCCTTCTTTTTCTCATAAATTCCTTGTACCATTCTTTTCCTCCCCTTTGTAACATGTTTAAACTTCTCTTCATGTGAACCAATGTTTCTATATTCCAATAACTTAGAATACATCCATTATCATAACTACCGATTACTTATGTTTTATATCTATAATCTTTTATAGCTTTTGCTTATTGTTGGATAAAGTCTTATTCAAAAATAAGATCGAACGAACCATCCTATATTTAAATGATCTTTCCGACTTCCCCTCCCCATCCCTACTTCAACATCTCCTCGACTTCCAGCAGGGCTTTGAGATTAGCTTTTTCGTACTCGTTGAAGAGCTGCGTTTTGATGTATTCATCGGTCAAGCCTTCCACGGGATGATACCAGCTCTGCGACATAAAGTAGTCTCTGTTTTTCGCCTTTTTGAACACGAAGCCGTGTCTGGCATACATCTCGTTTATGATCAGACGTACCAAGTCCCTGTCTCCCGTTTCATATATCATCTGCAAGTCTTCATCCGTCAGATAGTCGGTGTCCGAATACGGAAGGAGGTAGTCTTCCGAAGGAGGGTCTCCCTGTTGTTCATAAGAACTGCTTTCCTGAGGCGATGCCTGCTGTGTATTTGCTTTTGGTGCCTGCTGTGTATTTGTTTGCGCCGCCTGCTGTGTATTTGTTTGCGCCACCTGCTGTGCATTTGCTTTTGCTACCCGTTGTGTATTTGTTTGATCTGTCTGCTGTACATTTGCTTTTGCTACCTGTTGCTCACTCTTCTTTTTCCCAAACTTCACATCGCAGCTGTCTTCCATTTTTTCAAATAAGTCTTCAGCTACTGCAGGTTCCTGAGGAACATCATTGAGACTCAATACGTGATATTTGTACTCTTTCTTGTTAATTTTTCTGTACTTTAGAGTTGCAGTTACCGTTTGTTCTCCATATTGGACATTCCCCTTGATAGTGAGATACGTATTCCCGTCCTGTGCCGGATTATAAAGTTCGTAGGTGGGTGAATCCATAAAGTTCTCTACCAACTCTCCCAAGGTATATTCAGAATTGTCCGGTTTCATCTTCCTGATTGTCTTTACTTCTCTTGCCTTGACAGGATCAACATTCCCCTCTACACTTCCCAACGCATTGTTCAAGTTCTGCTGTTGAGAAAGATCCACATTTGATACAAAAAGAAATCCCAACACCAATAACGCTAAAGAGTTTGATATCAATTTATATTTGTTCATAGTTCCTCCAATTATTTAATCTTCTGTTCGCCGAAAATACGATGATATCAACATCTGCTCAGCAGACTGTCTTCTATAATAAACTCATCCACTTTCCGTTTCGATGATTTTGCCGATCCCTCCCCATCCCTACTTCAACATCTCCTCGACTTCCAGCAGGGCTTTGAGGTTGGCTTTTTCGTACTCGTTGAAGAGCTGCGTTTTGATGTATTCATCGGTCAGGCCTTCCACGGGATGATACCAGCTCTGCGACATAAAGTAGTCTCTGTTTTTCGCCTTTTTGAACACGAAGCCGTGTCTGGCGTACATTTCGTTTATGATCAGACGTACCAAGTCCCTGTCGCCCGTTTCATATATCATCTGCAAGTCTTCATCCGTCAGATAGTCGGTGTCCGAATACGGAAGGAGGTAGTCTTGCATCTCGGTTTCTTCTTCTCGTACTTCTCTCTGATCAGGAGTGTTTCTCTCACCTAAAACGTTTACCGGAGCATTGGCGTAGACCTTTCGTTCGATCGATTCGACACTTTGAGTTTCCTCCCCGATTGCGGATACCATCGCAGTATCCTCCTGTACATCTTCCTCCGGGCTTCGGTAGCCGAATTTGACATCGCAGTTTTCTTCCATCTTTGCAATCAGTCCTTCATAAAACAGGCCCATTTGGGGAACATCGTTTAAGGTCAGGGCATACAATTCATATCGACCCTCCTCGACTTCCTTATATTTAAGATTCGCCCTTACGGGAACATCGTGAAAGGTGATATTGCCTTTAATTGTGGCATAGGTATTGCCGTCTTCTTCCGAATCGTAAAACTCGTAAGTCGCCGCTTCCATAGTGCTGTGGACCAGTTCTCCCAAGGTATACTTCGAGCCGTCCAAGACGATCGATCTGATTTCATAGGCTTCTCTTACCCTTGCCGGGTTAAGTTTTAGTTCCATATCGTTAAGGACTCTGTTGAGGACCTGTTGCTGCGTATAGTCCATCTTTGATATAAAACTTACTCCTACTACAACAATCACGAAGATCTGTGTTATCATGTTAAGCCTTTTTATCCACTTAGCATTTTTCATAGCCCCTCCAATACTCTCACATAATCTCCCTGGCTCCTGAGCCACATCTCAATTCCGTTGCCGTAAACTTCGACTTTGATCTTGTAACCCTCCTTTCCTTCGGATAGGACCTCCGCCGTCGGAAGTCTGTCAAGAACAGATTCCAAGGACGGACCGGTATAGAGAAAACTCACCTTCTTAAGCTGCCCCGCATACATAAACTGGACCCTCTTCCTGAACTCGCCCTCCAAAAATCTGCTCGTGTAGGGGATCTCGAATCTTGTTTTTGTTGCCACGACCCTTTGGATGCGATCGATACGAAAGATGGTGGGATACTCCTTCGGCTTCTGCGTCATAAAGGCGATCAGATAGAAGTAGTACTCCGAGAACATAATCGAACAGGGGTCGACCAGATGTTTCTTAAGTTCTCCGTCTTTTCGAACATAACTGATCTCGATCGTCGTGGAACTTAGTATGTAGTCGGAGAGGTCCCACAATATATTGAGTAGTCTTTTGTTATGTCTTAGCGGAACATAGTAGTACTCCTCGTTTTTTATCATATCTTCTATTTTTTTTCGCTCGTGTGGCGACACCTGTAAGATGAGTTTCTTCAGCAGTTTTTGCAGTTCATCCTTGCAAAACGCCCGACTTTCGAGCAGGATCTTACAAACCGCCAGAGCCTCTTTGTCGATGAGAGAGGTCCGATTCGATTGAACAAGACTGTATCCCCTCTCCCTACGATCGTAGATGATGACATCTTCCCGGTTGACATCATGTTCGATCAAATAGACTCTTAGGTCTTCAATGTCTCTCTGGATGGTCTTTTCGCTGACCCCGTATTCCTGAGACAAACGTTTTTTGGTCACGATCTCGCCGCGCTTTAAGAGTTCATAGATATGAAGCAGGCGAAACCCTTTGTTTTCCTTGTATAATTCGACTTTCAAAATAAAAACCGCCTTTTCTTTCCTAAAATCTGATGTCTTTTGTAGGGAATGACAGAAAAGGGCGTTTTCTCCCCGGTTTATTTGTTTCGGATGTTATCCTATCCGTTGTATTGTCTACTTACTCGGTTCAAATTCCACCCTCGCTTAATACCATTCTCCCTTAGAAGTGTGCTTATATCCACGCCTGCAAGTATAGAAATCCATTTTATCGCCGGCAGAATAAAAGGCATTGATATCAATTATTCAAACGGATCATCGTATAAACCGACTTCAACTTTTACACAGTTGATATTGCGGGAATCTCAATCGGATTACAGTGCTGTACGAGTATCTGTTAAAATTGACAGCTTGAATGCTTTGAAACATATAATCATCCAAATGGTTTTTCGATAATGATATATTCTACATATCCGGTGTTTCAAATGGAGAATAGTATTACAACAGGCTTTTTGTTTTTTACATTTTTTTTACATTCTAAAAAGAATTTTACTCTTTTCCTACATTGATGTCAATAGGAAATAACGTCAAAAAGCTTAATATTTCAATATTTTTATTGTCGCTGAAACAGTTTTGTAAAAAAACTTGCCCCACCCTCTAAAAACTTGACTTTTCCTATAATAAGTCTTCCAAAAACTTCCCTCAACTTTGTAAAAAAGGAAATACGCCCTCTAGCGATTATCCTGATACAATTGCATGATTTTGAGGAGATCGTATTTGGAAGTTCGGCCTTCTGCTCAAACCGAACTTCCTCATCTCTTGTCTTATGCAATACCTTCCCGTTCCTGTCGTTATTTTCGATATTTTTACCGGAGATCGGTACTGTACTATTCTCCAATAGAGGTGTGGATATATCCGCTTTTCGACCACGAAAAATTGTTGTATCTTCTATGGAGCACAGATCGTTGATATCCACAACTCAAGGGAGTACGAGTATTAGTAGGTATAAGGATCCCAGTAATGATCCGCCTGCCATCTCAAGTACTCAAGATCGTCCGCATAAAGCCAATCCATACCCACACTTTTGTATCCTTCTTCCAAGGCATCCGCCACAGCATGTCCCCATACACTTGGAGCTCTGTACACATCTTCGATCACCTGATAGTCTATATCCGTCATATCGGTTGTCTGTACCTGATTATAGGTCGGAGCACTTGCCTGCATCGGTGTGCCGTAAGTTCTTCCATGCGTTTTGTAGTAATCCTTCAGATAATAGAGTTCTCTCTGTGCATAGTCCTGCTCGGAGATGGGTTCTATAGAGTTGGTGTAGTCGGTATTCCCGGTTTGGAAAAAACTGATCTGTTGATCGGAGTCAAACAATTCAAGTCCGCTGATGATGTCGTTCATCCACTCCTTGTTTACCTTGTTCGACTTCGCCACGACCTTGATGGAAATTGCACCTCCGTTGCCCAGGATGCCGACAAGGTAGTCCGCCTTTGCCGTCGTTGCCCTCTCGTAGTCCATCGTCGTCTTTACATAGCCCTTGGATATGAATTTTGCAGAAGGGTTCAGATTCTTCTTAAAGAAACTCAAGGTCTCCTTCTTTACCTTTGCATCCTCTCTTCCGCCGTTAAATCCGATCATGCTCTCCCTCGGCAGAAGCTCAAGTTCCGCCCTGTAATTTCCGTTTTCGAACTCCACCCGATACTCGGGATTTTGACTTCCGAGATAGCCCGCCTTGACCTTCGAGTCCTTGGGCACCCTTATGCTGATGTTTGCAGGGTAAGAGAGGGGTACCCTCTTGTGTGTGGAAGGATTGTCCTTCTTCATATCCATTGCCTTGCCCTTTTTGTCCAAGTGGGTATAGTAACCGTCGATATAGACGTATTCGACTTCATCGGGGTCGATCGGAAGGAGGATCCCGCCGTTGGCGATGTCCATATACTGCACTGCAAAACTGTTTCCCGCCATCTGTACAAAAAATAATACACTCATAAGAATCGTTGCTAATTTTTTCATCTCTGTCTCCTTTTCTCTTACGTTTTTTCCGATTTTCATACTATTATCTATTAGAATTGACAGGTTGAATGATTCGAAAGCATAGGAGCATCCAATCGTTTTCAACAATTGGATATTCTGTTCACCCGGCATTTCAAACGGAGAATAGTATCGATAAGTTATCCGCAAAACCGTCTTGTCTCACGCCTCACCTCCCATGTTTTGTAAATATCTCTTCTCTTTGCATCTCTCTTGCCGTCTTTCTGTTTTTATTATACGGATCCGGTTGGACACTATATGGGTATGTAAACAAAAAAAAGATAACTTTCATAAATTTTTTATGAAAATTATCTTTTTCTTTTAAATCGCTTTTCGGCAATTGGATATTTTGTGTACCCGGCATTTCAAACGGAAAATAGTATCAATCAAATCCCGACACTTCTCTTAGGGGTTTTTCTTCAAATCGATGCGGTTCAGGGCTTTTTTGAGCTTGAGCTCCGCGATCTTGTATTCGATGTCGTCTCTCTTACAGCTCTGCATCACCTTCTCGGCCCTTTGTTTAGCTTCTTCGGCACGACGCATATCGATATCTTCGGGACGCTCCGCCGCCCTTGTCAAAATAGTGGTCTTTTCCTGATCGACGAGCAGGATTCCGTCGGTAATAGCCGCATAGGTCTTCTGCTTGCCTTTGATGATCTCGATCTTTCCTATATCGACCTTTGCAACATAATCGATATGGTGTTTCTTGATCCCGACATTTCCTTCGCTGGTCCTCACAACGAGAAGATCAATTTCGTCATCGTGAAAGGTCCCTTCGGGAGTTACGATGTGGAGGCGAAATGTTGCCATAGGCTATTCCCCCTTTTTCGCTTTTTCGATCGCTTCATCTATACTTCCCACAAAGAGGAAGGCGGATTCGGGAATATCGTCGTGTTTTCCTTCAATAATCTCTTTAAAACCCCGAACGGTTTCTTTGAGCGGTACATATTTTCCCGCCATCCCCGTGAACTGTTCTGCGACACTGAACGGTTGGGAGAGAAATCTCTGCACCTTTCTCGCGCGAGATACCGTGAGTTTGTCTTCTTCCGAGAGCTCATCCATTCCCAAGATGGCAATGATGTCCTGCAAGTCTTTGAGTCTTTGGAGGATGGATTGCACTCCCCTTGCGACTTCGTAGTGCTCCTTGCCCAAGACCTCGGGCGACAATATCCTCGAGGTGGAGTCCAGCGGATCCACCGCCGGATAGATTCCCAGTGACGCAATCTGTCTGGAAAGTACCGTGGTCGCATCCAAGTGGGCAAAGGTGGTTGCCGGAGCCGGGTCGGTCAAGTCGTCCGCAGGTACATAGACCGCCTGAACCGAAGTGATGGAGCCCTTCCTCGTCGAGGTAATCCTTTCCTGTAAGGCTCCCATCTCGGTTGCCAAGGTGGGCTGGTATCCTACGGCGGAAGGCATCCGTCCGAGCAGGGCCGATACCTCCGAACCCGCCTGGGTGAAACGGAAGATGTTGTCGATAAAGAGGAGTACGTCCTGCCCTTCTCTGTCCCGGAAGTATTCCGCCATGGTAAGTCCCGTAAGACCTACCCTCATCCTCGCTCCCGGTGGTTCGTTCATTTGACCGAAGACCAGGGCGGTCTTGTCGATAACTCCGGATTCCTTCATCTCGTTATACAGGTCGTTGCCCTCACGGGTCCTCTCTCCTACTCCCGTAAAGACGGACAAGCCTCCGTGCTGTTTGGCAATGTTGTTGATAAGTTCCATGATGATGACGGTCTTTCCTACTCCGGCACCTCCGAAGAGTCCTATCTTTCCTCCTTTTTGGTAGGGACAGATCAGGTCGATGACCTTGATTCCCGTCTCCAGAATCTCGGCAGTGGTCTGTTGCTCTTCGTAAGAAGGCGGTTCTCTGTGAATGGGCCAGGACTCCTCCGTCTTAACCTCGCTGCCGTTGTCGATCGGTTCTCCCAAGAGGTTGAAGATCCTTCCCAAGGTCTTGTTTCCCACGGGTACGCGGATGGGGCCTCCCGTATCTACAGCCTTGATTCCTCGAACCAAACCGTCGGTAGAACTCATCGCGATGCAACGCACAACATCTTCTCCAATGTGCTGTGCCACTTCCACGATGAGGGTTTTGCCGTCGTGCTCTATTTCAATTGCATTCTTAAGGTTGGGAAGATGCGCGCTGTCAAAGCGAATATCGAGTACCGCCCCGATAATCTGCACTACCTTCCCTTCGTTTCGTTGATTCATATGCGTTTTCCTCCTCCGTCTACTTGAGTGCTTCCGCTCCCGATACGATTTCCGAGAGTTCCTGCGTAATATTGGCCTGTCGTGCTCGGTTGTAAAGCAGGTTGAGCTGCTCTATCATCTCCTTGGCGTTATCGTTCGCCGCTTCCATAGCGGTACGCCGTGCTCCCTGCTCCGATGCAAAGGCCTCCAATACGGCGGCATAGAGTACGCCCTCCAAATAGATGGGTATGATGCTGTCAAATACTGCCGTCGGAGACGGATCGTACACAACAGCCTTGTATTCATAATCTTCTTTTTCTATATAAAGCGGAAGAAGTTTCTTGACCTGTACGTTTTGTGTGAGTGCGGAGACAAACTCGGTATAGATCAAAGTCAGGTCATCGATCTCGCCTTTGTTAAACAGCTCCAAGACCACGCTTGCAAGTTGATTTGCCTGCACGAAGTCTATCGTTTCCGCAAAATCCGGAAATTTATAAGCGACATCGTAGCCCTTCTTCTCAAAATATTCGATCGCCTTCTTCCCTACGACGACGAGTTTGGCTTTCTTGCCCTTAAGCTGCATTTCGCTCCTGCGAAACAAATTGGCGTTATAGCCTCCCGCAAGACCCTTGTCTCCTCCTATGATGATGTAACCGGAGGTCTTGATTTCTCCCGACCTCACATAGGAAGACGAAAAATCGTTGGTCGTGTTTGCGATCTGTTTCATCGTACGGTACATCGTATCAAAAAAAGGTTTGGACTTCTCCGTTTTTTCCTTTGCCTTCCTCAGCTTGGACGATGCCACAAGCTCCATCGCCTTAGTGATCTGCATCGTACTTTCAACGCTCTTGATGCGATTTTTGATGTCTTTCATCCCTACTGCCATAAAGACCTCCCTTCTGCTCGAAACCCGTTATCGGTTTTTGAATTCAAGGGTGTACTCGCCCAAGGCCTTGTTCAACAATTCTTCCTGCTCTTTGCTGATGTTGTTCTCTTCGATCATCGAGGTTCCAAGATCCGGATAGTTTTCCCTCATAAAGGAGAACAGCCCCTTCTCGTACTCACGGATCTTCTCAAGTTCGACTTCCTTGAGGTAGCCGTGGTTGGCGGCATAGATGATCATAACCTGTTCTTCCACCTTGAAGGGAGAGTTCTGTTCCTGCTTGAGGATCTCCACAATCCTCTCCCCCTGATCGAGACGCGCCTTGGTGTCTGCATCGAGGTCGGAACCGAACTGCGAAAAGGCTTGTAGTTCACGATATTGGGAGTAGTCCAAACGCAAGGTCCCCGCGACCTTCTTCATCGGTTTTACCTGCGCATCCCCTCCTACCCGCGATACGGATATCCCGGGGTTTACCGCGGGACGTACTCCCGAGTGGAAGAGTTCGGTCTCCAAAAAGATCTGTCCGTCCGTGATGGAGATGACGTTGGTCGGAATATATGCCGACACGTCCCCCGCCTGAGTTTCTATGATGGGAAGGGCAGTCAGAGAACCTCCTCCCTTGTCATCGGAAAGTTTCGCCGCCCTCTCGAGCAGTCTGCTGTGCAGGTAGAATACATCTCCGGGATAAGCTTCCCGTCCCGGCGGACGTCGAAGCAGGAGGGACAGTGCCCGATAGGCGACTGCGTGTTTGGACAGGTCGTCGTAGATGCACAGAACGTGCTTGCCCTTGTCCATAAAGTATTCGCCCATGGTACAGCCCGCATAGGGGGCGATGTACTGGAGAGGCGCAAGCTCGGATGCGGTGGCCGCAACGACAACGGTATAGTCCATCGCTCCGCTTTTCTCCAAAGTCTCAACGACCTGAACAACCGTCGAAAGTTTCTGCCCGATGGCAACATAGACGCAGATGACGTCCTTTCCCTTTTGGTTGATGATGGTATCTATGGCAATGGTTGTTTTTCCCGTCTGACGGTCTCCGATAATAAGCTCCCTCTGTCCTCTTCCTATCGGTATCATGGAATCTATCGCCTTAATCCCCGTCTGCAGGGGTTGATTTACCTTCTGTCTTTCAATGATCCCCGGAGCATTTCTCTCGATGGGCATATAGGTGCTCGCCTTGATCGGTCCCTTTGCGTCGATCGGTTGTCCCAGTGCGTTGACTACACGCCCCAGAAGTTCTTCTCCTACGGGGACCTGTACTACGTTCCCCGTTCTTTTTACGGTATGACCTTCCTTGACATCCTTATCAAGGCCGAGCATGACCGCCCCCACGGAATTCTCCTCCAGATTCAGTGCCATTGCATAGACATCGTTATCAAAGGAGAGAAGTTCTCCGGACATGCAGTTGTCGAGGCCGCTTATCTTGGCAATCCCGTCTCCGACCTCCATAACCTTACCTACATCCTGCAACTGCGACTTCTGTCCGTAGTTTTTGATCTGTTCCTTTATCAGGGCACTTATCTCATCCGGTCTGATATCCATAGGTTCACCGCCTTTCTATATAATGGTCTCTTGTAAGTCTTTCTTCATATCTTTGAGCATACTCTCAAAACTCCTGTCGAGTTCCTTGTCGTCGGTTTTTATCTTGATTCCGCCGAGGATGGAGTTGTCAACGAGGTTTTTGAGTTCGATTTTTTTGTTCGGATTTGCTTCTTCGAGTTTTTTTGTAAGTCTTTGTTTCTGTTCTTCTGTCATTTCTACTGCCGTTGTTACAAAAAACTCTTTGATGTTCTCGTGTTCACAGTGTTTCTTCTTATACATTTCAAAGATCTCGGGAAAAGCTCCGATTCTCTCTTTGTCCACCAATATCTTCAAAAAGTTTACGATATAGGGATGACAGTTTTGAGCAAAGACCTTATCGACCATCTCCCTTCTCTCCTGTTTCGAAAAATAGGAGCTTTTGAGAAGATGAATATACTCTTCCTCCTGTCGATAGACCTCCCCGATATACTCCAGTTGTCGGTAGATTTCAAAATGTATCGCTTCTTCCTGTGCCACTTGGAACAGCAGGTTTCCATAGCGTTCGTGTGCTAGTTCTCCCATTTCGTATCACCTACACTATTGATAAACTCATCGATCAACTGCGACTGATCCTGCGTTGTCAGATTTTTTTGTATTACCTTTTCAGCTACCATCAATGCAATATCGCCGATCTCATTTTTGATGGAGTGAACCGCCTGTTGCTTTTCTCTCTTCAACTGCTCCTGTTTCTTCTTGAAGATCTGCTCCGCTTCCGCCTTTGCATGTTCAACGATCTCATCGTGTTGTTTCTCTGCGTTTTGTCTGGCAAGACGAACAATCTCTCTTCCTTCTTCCTTGGCGTTTTTGATACGCTCTTCATAGTCGCTGAGTTTCTTATCCGCCAGTTCTTCCTTTTCTTGCGCCTGAGAGATCTGATCTTCGATCGACTTCGTGCGTTCATCCATAAAGTTTTTGACCGGTTCGAACAGGAAACGTTTCAACCCGAGATACAGCACCAAGGTATTGAGCATTGTCAAAAGGATCTGCCAGCCTCCGAGGGCGACGAGTCCTTCTTTTATAAGGTTCAAAGAATCCCCTCCTTATCTATAGTTTCTCATCCCGTTCGTCTTTTCTTAACTCGTGAAGGGTTTTACGAAAATAAGGATCAATGCAATGATCAGTCCATAGATACCTGTCGTCTCCGCAACCGCCGCACCGAGCAACATCGTCTTGATGATATCTCCCTGCGCTTCCGGCTGTCTTCCTACCGCTTCTGCACCTTTTCCGGCTGCAAAACCTTGACCGATCCCGGGTCCGATCCCCGCTATCATAGCCAAACCCGCTCCGATTGCCGAGCATGCATAAATCAAATCTTGTCCTGTTATTCCTTGCATAGTCTTTTCCTCCTAATCTTTTTTATAAAAACGGATTTGCATACATCAATATCAGTGAAATGATGAGTGCATAGATCCCTGTTGTCTGCGCTACCGCCTGACCGATGAACATCGCCCTCATAATAAGAGATTGATACTCCACCCTGGTTCCCGAAGCCTCCGTTCCTTTGCCGGCCGCATAACCTTGGCCGATGCCCGGTCCGATTCCCGCTATCATGGAGATACCCGCTCCGATCGCCGATGCCATAATGACAATGACTGAACCTTGGAGATTGATAAGCGGATTTCCGAAGAGCAATATCAGTGCAATGACAAGGGCCAGAATGCCGGAAGTTTCGGCAACCGCCGCACCGAGCAGCATTACCATAGTAACCGACTTTTGAGCCTTGGGGTTCTTACCCACCGTTTCGGCTCCCATTCCTGCAGCATAGCCTTGGCCGATCCCCGGTCCGATTCCCGCTATCATGGCAAACCCCGCTCCCAGAGCCGATGCTGCAAAAATCAACGATTTTCGATCAAAGGTCATCAACCAACTAAAAAATTGATTGATAAAATCAGTTTGATTCAATAAACTCCCTCCTTGTATCGAATATTTGCTTCACAGGTCTACTCTATGGAGCCTGAAATATAAACCATGCTCAGCATTGCAAAAATAAAGGTTTGTAACAAACCGGAGAACACGTCGAAATAGACATGAAGCAGTACCGGAAAACCGAATTCCAAGATCGGAAAACTCATCCCGAACAGACTCTTCGACAGTCCTGCCAACGCTCCATAGACCAAACTCATAATGATCATACCGCCCACAACGTTTCCGAACAGACGGAAAGACAGTGAGATCGGGTTTGCAATCTCTCCGATGAGGTTGATCGGCGTAAGCAGAAAGAACGGCTCCGTAAACCCTTTGAGATAGGTCCCAAGCCCCTTTGCACGAACTCCATTGACATGACACATAAAGAAGGTAATCAGTGCCAAACCGAAAGTCGTATTGAGGTCCGCTGTCGGCGGTCTCAAAAAACCGGTCAGCCCCGCAAGGTTGGCAAATGCCAGATACAACATCAGCGAACCGATGTAGGGTGCAAAACTCGTCCTGTTCTTACCCATGGTACTTTCGACCATATCATAGACCGCACCGACCAAGGCCTCAAGTACATTTTGTACTCCTCTTGGAACCTTTTTGAGATCTCTTGTCAAAAGATAAGACGAAAGGATCAACACAGCAATAATGATCCAACTGACGACCAGGGTCTCGGTGATCTTTAACCCGAATGAGGTTTCATATAAGATATATGGTCCGAAACCTTCGTTGCCCATATTGTTCCCCCTTTCCTAAAATAAGTAATACCCTCTCCTGTAGGCAAACCGCCTGCAAGGAAGGCTTATCTATACAACAGCCCGACATCACTTGCGAAACAGGATGTTCAGGATGTTTGTACCGAAGATGACAAACTTGAGCAGCAAGAAACCTATGATAACGCCCAAGTAATGGACGTTGCTCGACTTGATTGAGAGATACAGCACCGCTCCCATCGTGATAAAACGGATGAAATAGTGGATGGCGGCATAGCGTTGTGCAGAAGACGCATGCATCTTGACCGCCTTCTCCATAGTGATCGCCATCTGCCTGAACTGAAGCAGACTTACCCCCACTCCTACGACGAGTCCAAGGATAAAAGGCTTGGGTTCTTTCAATAAAAAAAACGACAAAACGGCAATAACGACAGCCACTGTCACCGTTTTTATCGCTAGTTCTGCCTGAAATTTTAAAATTGTCTTATCCAAAGCGCTTGCACCCCACACCTGTCGGTCTTATAACTTCTTTTTGAAAAACCTTGAAAGCAATTTATACGCATTCAAAAAACCTGCCGTCAGGCCGACCAAAATAGAAATCAGAAGGAGGTTCTCGCTCCAATGATAGCGTGCAATCAACCATTTGGTAAGCATAATCACCAAAATAACAGGTGCTATGATCGAGATCCCCAACTGCATCATCAGAGAAATCGTATACATAATGTCATTTCGGTTCTTAGCCATAGTTCCTTCCCTTGCCTTTGAACGCTCTTGCACGTTTTGATCATTTTCCGTCCTGCTCGTTTATACTACTTACCACTATAAAACCCAAGTTATTCACCGGACAACCCCTAAGACGAAATAACATCCTACAAGTCCTAAACAGCGTACTTATTCAGCTACAAGCCTCACTGCGTTTTGACAGGCAAAAAATGTTTTCAGTAGGAGCAAGGTAACGTACGGATACCTTTTAGAGAGTACTGTGAATGATTCGATATGGGAACATCCCTTACCGAACCGGAAGGCGACGCTTGGGGCGTCCATTCCTCAGGCAATCCCGCACCCGAAAAAGCAGCTTGACATCCATCGTTCTTCATAACTACATTCTCAAACACATTGGTTTGACAGGATTTTCGTATTTCGAGAAACAACAAAAAAATGTGTTTTCAGAATTATACGCCATCCTTCTTGTTTAATACTATTCTTCGATAGAAGTATGGCTATATCTGTTTTGCAACCACGAAAATTCGTTTTCTCTTCTATGGAGTGCAAGTCGTTGATATCCATTATTCAAAGGAATAATAGTATAAGGACGGTTTGTTTTGCTTCTCGTTACCTGTTTATCGTGCGGTTTTTCCTTTATTTTATTATTATACTTGATTTTTAAGCATAATTCCACGAAAAAGAATAAATTTTTCGAATACATTGATTGGTTTTCTAAATATTTGACAAAAAATTGTAATCCTCTTGTGTCATCCAAAGAACAACACACAAGTTCAAGCAATTCCTCCCTCTTTTATACAATGTCGTTACAATTTCTATCGGTGCAATTCAAGTTCCATAATTATGTAATAGGCAGGAGCAATTCAATATCGAACTATTCAAGAAAATCATATACATTCTGTCGGGAGTCAAGGATAAAATCTCCGATTGATTTGAAAGATTTGCCCACCTTGTAAACTCACAGGCAAATAACGAGTTCGCCTGTGTATATTATTTTTGTAAATCCCTCTTTTTGCATCCGAGCGAAAGTTTCAAGCTTGTGTCCCTTGTCCGATTGGACAGTGTACAACTTAAACAGGAAGATGTTCTACCATACAGGTATCTGTATTCTATACGATGTTTTGTACCGTATGTGGGGTCTTTTCTCAATCCTGCTCAAGATCCAATCTATTTGTTCGATAAAAAACTTATGCCTGTCGTTTTTTAAAATATAGTGAAGCCCAAGATGATTCTATGGTATAATATATATTATTTTAGGGGGTGATCTGTTGATTTATCAATCTTTAAAAGAACATGTCTACAATTATATATCCGATGAAATCAAAAACAAAAGTTTGGATGCCAACGAAAAAATCAACGAACAGGAAATATGCAATAAACTGGGAGTTTCCAGAACTCCGGTTCGAGAGGCTCTTATTCAATTAAGTAGTGACGGTCTGCTTGAAATAACACCCAGAAGAGGATTTCGAGTAAAGGCCCTGACTATGAAGGAGGCTCAAGACCTCTATGCGGTAATTTCCAACTTAGATGTAATGGCTGCGGAAATTGCCATCCGGAAATTATCCGAAGAAGATTTGGCTCAAATGCAGGCATTATTAGAAAAAATGGATGATGCCATTCTGCGTTATGAGTTCCGTGATTATTACAAACTTCAAATGGATTTCCACAACATATATATTCTTCGAACGGACAACCAACCACTGATCGACACGATTTTCAGGCTCAAAAAGCGTTTTATTCGACAAAGTTACCCGAATGAGAAGAGCAATTGTGTTCGAGATATTCTGCTTAATACCAACCGGGAACATCGTGAGATCTTCCATTGTTTCAAAGAGAAAAATTTAGATAAGTTAAAAAGAGAACTCAAGCAACACTGGAATCTAAACTACGCTGAAATGGATTCTTTAGACGAAAAAAAGATTTATCAGGAGTAATATCCGATAAATCTTTTTTTCATCTTTACAAACCACGCTCTACATACTCAAACTTCATGCAGTTTGGTACTGTCCTCTATTTGAATTGTTGCTATCGGCAGATCTCACCCGACAAGTTTCAAAACAGTTTGTATGTCACATGTCTCCACACCTGAACCAAACTTCAGCATGGGCTCTATATCCACAGCTTTTCTCGAGTATCTCTACTTATGGTTTGACATCGTTTAGCTTGCTCTATCCACCTTGTTTTCCTCGTTACTTCCCTCATAAAAGACATTGAAATCCGGGTCTACACTCCCCTTTTTCATATATCTCGCCTTATAGTCCTCCACCAATTTCAAAAAGACAGGTGTCAACATAAATAGCGCTATCATATTTGCAAAAATAGGAAATGCAGTTGCCGCATCCGAAATAAGCCAAACGGTTGTTCCGGGGAGTCCGTGCTTGGAAGCGATAAATACCAGTGCGGCGCTGGGTATCGGATAGAACCATTTATATCCCGTCAGCAACCGTTCCTTTAACGCTGTATCACCCAAAATATATCTCAATACGACTTCAATCTGAGTATAGACTCCGCTTGACGTAGTCAGCCCGAAGAAGAAAATCCCCACTGTCAAAATAATTCTTCCAAACGAACCCATTCCGCTCTCGAAGGCGCTTAAAGTCAACGTAGCTCCGTCCAGTCCGCTTGACCACTGTCCGGTGATAATGATAACCAAGGCTGTCAAACTACAAACAACAACCGTGTCAAAAAACACTTCAAAAATTCCTAAAAGTCCTTGTTTAAGAGGGTGGTTTATCTTTGCAGATGCATGGATCATCGGAGCGGATCCCCAACCTGCTTCGTTACTGAATACCGAACGACTCAAACCTGAAGTCAGGGCCAACTTCACACCTGCTCCCGCAAACCCTCCCACGGCAGCTGTTTTTGTAAATGCCGATGCTATAATCAAACCGAAAGAAGGAATCAAATTTTGTATGTTTAACAAAACTACGATCAATCCTCCGACGATATAGAAGATACACATAAACGGAACAATTATAGTTGCAATCTTGCCCAACTGTTTCATTCCTCCACTTATCATTATATAAAGTGCAATCGTATAAACCACAGCCACCACGTTTATGTTGAAATTGAACGTCCCTGCAACCGCTTCAGATACGGTGTAGGTTTGAATATTGATAAAGATCGCCAACACATATCCGAAAGCAAACAAGATTCCCAACAGTTTTGCAAGCATTTTCTTGTTTTTTTCAATCCCGATCCCTTTATGAATATAATAATTCGGTCCGCCGTAAGACTCTCCCCTGCTATTCTTAGAACGGTAGTATACCGCTAAAGTAATCTCTACCGTTTTTACAACCAGACCGAATAATCCTGCTATCCACATCCAGAATACAGCTCCCGGTCCTCCCAGAGCAATGGCGGCGGCAACTCCTCCTATATTTCCGACCCCGATCGTTGTTCCAAGTGCCATACTCATTGCCTCAAAAGAAGATAATATCCCCGCTTTATCGCCCGGGGAATCTGCCTTATCTCCCATAACACTTTTCTTGGCGAGTTGAATGGAACGACCAAAGAAACTAAACTGGAAAAAACCTGTCCTAAAAGTCAGATAAGCTCCAACACCTAGAATTAAAACCACCAGGGGCAAACCCCATAGATAATCATACACGATAACTGTAATCAATTCGGATATATTCACGGTAAACCTCCTTATACGAAAGATATTTTAAACATATCTTAAAAATATGTATATTTTTCACAAGATCAGCCTCTTGAAGGAATTGTCTGAAATACTATACTGCTCGAAAACACCTGCCTTGAATATGATTCCAACTTTCAAACAGCCTATTCACACCCGGTTCTACCTCTGATAAGACCGGCATAGGATCTACCTCTATTTATTTCTTTAAGTAATGGGATAAGCAATCTCCTATTACAAGCACAACAAGCTGAACTGTCTTCCTATACGCAAAACAAAACTCAAATACGATCTGTTTAAAAACCGCCTGCTTTTCTCATATTATGTTTTCTCGATCCGTCCTCGAAAACCAAAGGACAGATCAGAAAAAACATAATTTTTGATACAAGACCTTCCAAGCAATATTTTTTATTTCAACGATGTAAATCTAAGAGACAGGCAACTTAGACCGCCGTCTATTTTTCTGTATTCCGAGGTGTCAACAGTAAGCACTTCGTATCCCATTTTTTCAACCATTGCCTTTACTTTCGGATATCCTTCGGGAACAATCACCTTATCATTTACCCAAATACAATTAGCCGCATACGCTTCATCAAGTGGGATCTCGTACTTATTATACTTGTCAAACTCCGGATTTTCCAAAAATTCTCCTGCCGCCAAGAGATTGTTGTTTTCGAGATAATTTACACCCGTTTTTAAATGCAACATCTCTTTCATTTCAACAACAGATCCCGTATGCCCATGCTTCTCCAATATAGAGATGAATTGTCTGCATCCTTCTTCATTGCTTCGCTCCGACTTTCCAATGTAGAAATGATTGCCAACCATCATCACATCTCCGCCCTCCATAGTTCCCGGAGCTTCAATGTATTCTATCTTGTCTTCAGGATAAAACTTCTTAATCGTTTCGACGATATATCCCGATTCTTTTTGTCGAGTGGAAGCACCCGGTCTTGAAATAATCGCAACCTTATCTGTCAAAACAGCGGTATCTTCAACAAAGCAGCTGTCCGGAAACTCTTCCATTGCTTCTAAAACCGTAACTTCACATCCACATTTTTTTAATGCTTCTATGTAAGCATCGTGCTGTTTTAACGCCAACTCATAAATTGGTTTGCCCAGTTCGGGAGCGCTCGTAATTCCATCACAAATACTTTTTCCGGGTCGTCTGACAACAATGTTTTTAAACATAAAACTTCCTCCTTTTATATATTGTATACAATATATTTTATTTTATATATAAGATATCATCGCTTCCTGTTTTTGTCAATTCCTATTTTTCCGCTCCCTGATCGTTTTTTATAACTTCGACACTTTCGCCCCGTCTTCCTCAAAACAACAGGAAAAATTGTTTTATCTTCTATTGTTCACAGATTGTTTATATCCACAACTCAAAAGAATAATAGTATTAAATACAAAAAGACGACCGGATCTGTAATTTCCGGTCATCTTAAATATATTGTATTCTATTGTCTTCTATCAGTTTTCGTCCCTCAACAGGAATTATGGAGCCGAAGAGACTCTCATCTTCCCAAACGATCATACCCTCCCGCACACCGATATATTTAGGGCAGTACCGCAGAAAAAACAGCACGGAATCAATGTCATACAAAGGATAAGACGATTGAAGTCATTGATGTAAAAAGCTTTCGCATTTTAGACCCTCAGAGAAAAATCGGGCGTTGCCTTTTTGCGGTGTTTTCTTAGTATAAGTCCCAACATGCCGTTACGCTAATCTTCAATATAACAGTCTCGAAACTTTACCGCATCTTCATACTTCAATATATCGTAGCTGTTGCCATAAAACTTACAACGTGCAAATTCAATGTTTTGGCTTCCCAAAGCGTAGATAAAGGGCCATCTCTCCGTACTCCTATTATTTCGGATGTGGGAGTCTCTGATCAGGACATTACTTGTGTTTGAGAACTCGAACATTGAAAATTCCTGAGAATCCTTAAAGACGCAGGAGGCAAAGCTGATGTCCTTACAACTCTCGAAGCTTACACAACCGTAAGTACACTCGTAAATTTCGGTATTCAGCACCTTTATGGACTCGGAATTCTGTCCTGTCACTCCATAAGTTCCGCAGCCGTACAGACGACAGTTTTTGATCAGGACCTTCTTTGTATTCCTAAAGTCGAAGACTCCTCCCGTACAACTTCCCGATTCGACCGTGTGTCCCGCCTTTACACCGCGGATTGTAATGTTGGAGCAATCTTCAAAAGAAAGTACATCGGAGTACCTCGGTCTGACCAGAAGTACGGGTTTTGTTCCGGGCTTCGCTACGATCTCCAGATTTTCAACTCCTTTTATCACATGTTCCTGACCGTCAAAGACATCTATGCTTTTGATATTCGGATTGGAGACCTCCATAACGTTTGACAGGACATACTCTTTGCCTGTGAGTATCAGCTTGGTGTCGCTGCCTATGTTTTTGAGGAAACTGAGTTCATCTGCAACCTCCACCACACGATAGCTTTGTATCACAACTTTGTTTTCCGCCTTTTTCCACTGTACTTCACAACCGAATTCTTCGGCGATCATTCTCAACGGAACAAAGACAACTCCGTTCTTCAGCTTCGGAGCAACATCGCTCTTCTTTTGTTTGCCGTTTTTCTTGTAGATGTTTTTGTTCGCGGGAATCTCCAAAAGATCGTTCTTGCTCCTGATACGTACCGTCTTTGTCTTGGAATCCCACGACACTGCATATCGAAAACTCTCCGAAATCGCTCTAAGCGGTACCAAGACTCTTGCATTGTCAAGGATCGGAGAGACCTCCGAGTACATGGGTTCTCCATTTATGACCACTCGGATGTCTTTATCCGCAAACACATTCCCCACCGTCACCATAAAGCAAATTGTAAAAAAAATGAATATACCGATAACTTTTCTTTGTTTTTCGGTTCCTGACATGGTCCTACCTCCTCTTATGTATCAAACAGTTCATTTTCTCCCCTCTTCTATCCTAACTTCTGTTCCTCCTTTCGGTTTTGTCCATTGTTTCTCTTACCCTCACCGACAGCGATCCGTCTTTATTATTTTTATTATATCTGATTTTTTAGATAATTTCCAATTTATTTGTCTACAGTTCATGTTTCGCCCCGTATTTTTAAAACGGTGTGTTCTATACACTTACGCTCGGATTGTTTTTGTTCTTCTTTTGTACTGTTTCTCACTAAATGACTTGACTGCTCATGCAGTTTTCTCTCAAAGCGTTTTCGATAATGCTCTGTTATTTTTATCTTACAATTCAATCGGAGAACGCAGTTGTGGAGATGTTACTGCGATGCCTAAAACAAAACGTTTTTGCACTTATGCAAAATTTTTCCGTTTTTCGGTTGATTTTTTTGCCAAATCCTGTTATTATAATATTAACATCGGGATGTGGCGCAGTTTGGTAGCGCACTTGACTGGGGGTCAAGGGGTCGCAGGTTCAAGTCCTGTCATTCCGACCATTTAAAAAGAACTGTTGAATTCAACAGTTCTTTTTTTATTCTCTTTGCAAATGACAAGGTCTGCATCCGCGTGTCGCTTCCATCTCTGTAATCGAACACCATATGGAATGAGTAATACTATTTTTCGATAGAAGCGTTGTTATATTCACACTTACAAGCACAAAACCCTATTTTATCTCCCATAACCGAAGGATATTGATATCAAGAATTCAAATGAATAACAGCATAAGTGCCGTTTGATTCAAAAAAAGCGAAATGATATAGGTTTTACAAGTTTTCTGTATTTTATAAAAGGGAGGGAGGATTTTATACTATTCTCCACTAGTACATTGACATGTTGAAATTCATATAAACTCAAACTATGTTAAGAGTGTTTTTGCATTATAACGAGGATCTAAGTAAGGGTAAATATCAATATGTCACTACACCGGCAGTATGGATATACCTCTCTTTTGACTACGAAAAATTATTCTATCTTCTATTGTTACAGATCGTTTATATCCATAAGTCAAAAGAATAGTAGTTTGGGATTTCTAATTTTGTCAGCATAAAAAGACCAGGAAGTATCGGGGAAGCCCTCCTAAAAGATTTTGATATCGGGATTGATTTTTTTGATTTCCTCAAAGAACCTCTCCTTGTCTTTAATCGATATCATAAGCCCCGATTTGGCCTTTCTTCTTATCTCTATCCTGTCAAGCGAGGCGGCGAGGGAAGACAGGGGATTGTTCGTCTTTGAGAGTGAAACGATGTCACTGTAGGGGATCTGTGTTTTGATAGGCCCGAAGCGAATAAAGAGTGTTCCTTCTTTAAGTTCCACATAGTTAAAGAGCAGAATCGAAACAAAAAAACCTTCCACCAAAACAAAGACTGCCCAGTTAATAATCAGGGCAAACAGATCATAATCAAACATTGCCCCTCTGATAAGGGTCGGAACAGTAACAACTGCTACAAAAAGCATCGTTGCATAAAACCATCCTCCCACTTTTCCTTTGAACCTCATAAGAATCCTCCTTAATACTGTCCACTTGCATTGCCTTCTGATACTACTACCCGTTTAAGTTGCCTACTTCAAAGCTTCAAACCACGACCTTCCAAATTATTGTTCGACGATGACACCTTGCGTCTATACAATTATCCGCTTGAACTACTAATATCAACGTCCTTCTTTTTATGAGTGATAAAACAGAGCTTTACGCTTACAGGTTCAGACATAACCACACTTCTGTCGCAGATTCGTATTCCCTCCTATTTCAAACAGACAAGCGTACATCCGCCTTTCCTCAGTTATAAAAAAAACATCACTCCACAAGAGCCCTCGCACTCTCACAGGGCTCTTGCAGATGTGATCTCCTTATGTTTTGCAGTCTTCTTTCTATTGTGCCTCTACAAGGCTGTAAGCAAAAGAGTAATCTTCTTGCGTCAAGCCGGGAGCATCCGACGAGAAGATCGACAGGGGCAGTCTGTTCTCAAATTGTACCAGACCCTTTCCGTCCTGATATACCCTTGTTTCCGTATAGGTATTGTCCAAGAAGTCTTCGACGTTTTTGACAACGGTCTGTACTTTATAGGTACGACTTCCCTTCTCACCTTCGGCTTCGACCAACTCATTTTGTGCAACCAATTCTTTTCCCTTAAAGTTAAAGGTCTGCTCCCACTTTGTACCTTGTTCCAAGGGGAGTTTTAATATGATTTGATTTTCGATAATACTGTCTCTCAAGTGCAAGGAGTCATAGAGACCGAAAGACTTGGATTTTTCGGTCTTAAAGGTTACCGTTCCGTCTTCTGCAATCTCAACCTCTTCCACAAATGTTCTGTCATTGGGGTCGTCTCCCTCTCCGTCGACCATATAGCCCTCGTACTTCAAGACATCGGAAGTTCCGTTCTTACTTTCTCCCGCGAACTTGGAGGCGTAGCCGAACTCCGCATAACCGTGATAATACCTCTGTGTGTCGTCCTGCGGAAAAATCGCCAACAGGTCTTCTCTTGAACTCTCCTGCTCTGCGGGTTTCTCGGGCTCCTGCACGACAGTTTCCTGCGTAGGCGGTGCAGGTGCAGGTTCTTGCGTGACTTCTTTTTCTTTACATCCGAAAAGTAACATCGTGCTGACGGTAAGCATCAATGTGGTTATTAAGATCTTCTTCATTTCCAACCTCTCCTTCAACATTCATTTGTTTCCTGTTTTCATTATACCCGATTTGCTCTGTCGATAGTTTACAAATTTAAAACAATTCCCCTGTGTTTCCTACTCTTATCCCGTATTTCGGGACACAAACACCACAGAAAAACTTCCTGAACAAACCGTCTTCCTACCCCTTTACCCTCTCAACAAAGTCGATTACGCTCCCCCAACCTTTTTCTTTCGCTTGGTAACCCCATACTTCCTCCGTCAATTCTTCCAGCTCATCGATGCTTTTGTGCAGTTCTTCGGACATTTCTTTTCTCCTATCCTTGGAGAAGCTGTTCAAATATTCATCACTGATCTTGAACCGGACGTTTTGAAGAAAGTTTACCGTATCTATATAGGTATCCGTATATGCAAACACGGTGCTTTCGGGGAAACAATCGATGACCCTCTCAAAGGCCTTCTTCATCTCCGGCAAGTTCAAAATTTCCAAAGTCTGTGGAATATACGAGACCCACTGCGGATAGTTGCAGATCAGCTCCCACCATCCGTCCGCCTTCCATCCTCCCACGAGGTTTCCTGCGACAAAAAAACGGAACAAGTCCTCATCTGTACGTTCTCTGATCTCGTCGATCTCACCAAGTTCACGCACCTCGTCCAATATCCTCACAAAAAGATCCTGTGAATATTCCTCTCTACCGTTCAACACTTCCTTTAAAGTACGCATGCTTCCTCCTGTGAAACCACTTCTTCTATCAATCCGTAAACCTCTTGCAACGGTCCGAGAACTTCTTTTTCCTTCACAATCTGCCTATAAAGGTCCTCCAAGGTGCTTGCAGGAGAAAGCAGAAAAAGGTGATAGGTCTGAAAACGAACCCTGCCCAGCTTTGTCAGACAGGGGAGCAAATCGCCCAAGTCCTTATGGTTGAACCAACAATCCGTTTGCAGTGCAAATTCACGGTTATAGCTTCCACAGGCGATCTCACTTCTCAGGAAGTCATCCATTGTGGGATAAACATCGCTCAAATATCTTGTACAGGCAAGATGGTATTCTATTTTTCTTACCGACCGATCCACCCTGGATACAAAGCAAAGACCGTAGCCTTGAGGCATCTCGACGACCAGTACATCTCCCTCTTGAAAATGAGGCTCTTTTTGTTTCTTTATCTTCGGTCTCCTCAAAGGTTTCGGATTGTCCGTCTGAAGATGGAGAGCCAGCTTGTCGAGGGCTTTCTGCCTTTGCTTGAGGGCTTTTTCGTCGATCTCCTTCCACAGTTCACAGGCCCCGCCCTCTATAAGCTCCAAGGCCTTCTTTCGAACCTCATCCTCTTTGTATCCGACCTTCCAAAGAGAATAGGCAAAGGCGGTCCAATAGATCTCTTCGTATAGTTCATCGATACAAAAATTCTCCGCCTCCCGTAACCAATCCTGTCTTATCGCCTCCACATCTTCTCCGTCTTTATACCTCTGCGTAACGGAGTTATAGATGTCATAAGCACTGTCACTGTCAATAATTTTTACTCCATCGATCGCCATAAGCCCTTCCTTTCCGTTTCTCTTGTGTAACCCTTCCCTTTTCTTCAATCATACCATAGATCTCACAGCACAAAAACGATTCAATCCCTGTTTTTACAGATATCCTTAGAAAATCCCTCACAAGGGCATGCCGTATCTTTGCCCTTGATTTACAGATGACACAGCGGTAACGAAGGAGTTTAGGACAATACCTCTTCTATATAATTGCCTATTAAAATTGACAAGCGGAATATTTTGAAGCACACCGTCCTCCAAATTGTTTTTCGGTAATGATATGGAGTTCCTGCCCGGCATTTCCAATGGAGAATAGTATGATAAAGCCCGTTTCATGCTTCTTTGAATCATGCGGGATCTCGCTTAGACTCCTCTGTATCCGAGATTGCAAATACAACCGCTCTCCTGACTCTCTTTCTCTTTTTAAAAGAAAGCCCTTGACAAAGCTCCTATTTGATTGTATACTTTTTAGTGTTCAAAGGATGGTTATTGCGTACCCATAGCTCAGCTGGATAGAGTGTTTGGCTACGAACCAAAAGGTCGGGGGTTCGAATCCCTCTGGGTACACCAGAATGTTTGAACAGCGGGATAAAATGACATGATGTTCATCGTGTCATTTTATTTTTTTGTTAGTAAGAAAGTAGAGGTAATACCGGACTCTCTTTTCTTCGAACCGTCCTTCCAGGTCTTCTCTTAACAGAAGGAAGATCAATCTCAAGCAAGGCAGCGGGATTTCGGGGTGAAAAATTGGGGCAAGCACTTTTTTTCTCCCTCTATAAATGATATAGTATAAGCACTGTATAGAACATCGTGCACTTATCCGAGATCATTCTCTCATAAAAATTTTTCGGTGTTTAAAGTTTTTCACCAAGACCGAGACTTGATCGGACTGTTTATGCGTGGACGATACAGTTATCGAAAACGGTCTCAGCATTGTTATCATCGAGTCATACCATCCGGATATGTAATCGGATGGAAGTATAAGGGAACTTCTTCGAACTCTGAAGGCTTTTGACCGTTTTATTCGACCGAGAGGAAAGGAATATACAAATTTATGAAACAAGCTAAATTAATGGGGGTGATCGGCGGTATGGGCCCTCTGGCGACAATGGATTTCGCCACGAAGGTGATCCGACTTACTCCTGCCACAAAAGATCAGGAGCATATTCCGATGATCATAGACAACAGGACAACGATCCCCGATAGGACCAACTATATACTCAATGGTACGGACAGTCCGTTGGAGTCTTTGATTGAGTCTGCACGTTTTTTGGAAAGATCCGGAGCGGAGTTTCTGGTTATGCCGTGCAATACCGCCCACTATTTCTATAAGGAGATCAAAAAAGAAACCTCCCTTCCCTTCCTCCACATTGTGGAGGAAACCGTGAAGGAAGTCTTGCAACGCGACGAAATCAAGAGGGTTGCTCTGATCGCAACCAAAGGCACCTATTCCTGCGGTCTCTACGAGCGTTTTTTTGAGCAGGAAGAAACGGAGCTTCTCCTACCTGACGAGGATGAAAAACAACTGATTATGGATATGCTCTATGCGATCAAGTCGGGAACTCCGATGGAAGTTTCGCCGTTTGAACGTCTTCTCCGTCGTTTTATCGACAAGGGCGGAGACCACTTCATCTTGGGCTGCACGGAATCTCCTCTGTTGTTTGAACAATATGGTCTCTCTCATCCGGTCTTCGACTCCTCGCTCATCCTCGCACAACGTGCCGTGGAATTCGCCTTCTCCCTTTAGGAAGAACTATCCTTTGTTCGGATAGAATCGATGGTGTTTCCCGTTCTTACAAGATTTATGTGGATTATAAAAGCCTTGTGTCTTTGCAAACTACAAGGCTTTTTATATTGTTATCCCACTGATATGCCATATCCGCAACAGAGAGGTAACTGCAAAAAACAAATATCGCTTGCGAAACACACCTGTTCCACACAGCAGCTTTGAGACAGAATGGAGTTTATACCTTTCTTCTGACATCTTCTCCGACAAAACGATAAAAATTAAAGTGTTTTACCATCCGAGAATAAATTCTTTCTTTATACAGTTCACGCAGTTCCAAGGGGCTTTTATTGGTGGAGATCAGCATCTGCCTTTGTTTTTCGATCCTTGAGTTGATAATATGGAAGAGTTCGGCTTCCACAAACTGGTTGACCATCTCGGTTCCGAGGTCGTCAATGATAAGCAGGTCCGACTCAAAGATCAAATTCCTCGTAGAGTGTTTATAGAGTTTTTCATACTCCTCCCTGCGAAAGGTGTAGGTCTCCAAACAGTGGATGAGCTCCCTTACTGTAAAGTAGATCACGGTTTTGCAATCGTCCATCGCCCTCTTGGCGACACAACAGGACATATAGCTTTTGCCAAGTCCGGTATTTCCCCAAAGCACAACGCTCTTTTCTCCTTTTCCCAAGTTCTCCGAAAAAACCTCCATATTTTTTCGAATCCTGCGTATTACCCGGCGTTGGGTCACCGCCCTTCCGTCGACCTCGATGGGCTTTTCATCATCGAACACTTCTTCTTTAAAGGATTCAAAGTTCTCCCTCTCGATCCGCGAACCCATGTTGGATCCCTTCTGGATGTCCTTGCTCACAAGCTCTTTAAGACAGTTACAGGGAATATACCTTCCCTGCCTGTCCAAAAGATAACCTGTATCGCTACAATATTCGCAAAGATATCTGACCTTGAAATCCTCTTCTTTGAGTTTGGCGTATTCCAGATAGATCTTTCTCTTGTTTCGAAGTCGTTCGAGTTCTTCTTCCATAGGACGGGTGTCGATACCCATGATTTTGGATCGGCCTATTTGAATATGTTCGTTAGCTATCGCCCTATCTACTTCTTCGATATGGGGATGGTTTCGATAGATCTGTTTTTTGCGTTCTTCAGAGCCTTTTCTTGCCGCATCCCTTCTCTTTTCATAGATGAGTTGTATGTTTCTATCCATGACTTACACCTCCTTCATCTATCCCTCGCTCCAATCGGTCCGTAGTTTGCTCAGAAGTTTCAGTTCTTCTTCCAACTCTCTCTCCCGTTCCTCCTGCTTGGTCAATTTCTTCCTCGATAGGACCTCCCGTATTTCTTCACGACCGATCTCAAACTCGCTCGTCTCTTGCTTGCGATGTTTGATGTCATCCACCGTCGGATACTTCATCAAGCGATACAGTTCCCTGATACTTTTCTTGTAGTTGAGTTTCTTCATATATTCGATGGTCTTGGTGATCTCCTCCAGGCTGAAGTGTTCATAGAGATAACGCAGGGCCTTGATGTCCTCCTTCGTAAGAGGATCTCTTGCAATTCCGAGTTCTTCCAATATATGGATCCGAAATAGGGTCGGGTCTTTTTTTTGTGCATTTTCCTTCTTTCGGAGGTTGAGTTCTCCCGTCTGCTCGTTCCAATTGCGAAGGATTCCGTCAACGTATCTCATATTCGGAGATTTGATCGCCGTCGCCTTGGAAAATGCCTCTTCTATAACGTCGATCCCAAAACGGTATTCGTCGATCCACTTGTCTATCAGTTTCTCCTCCGCCTTGGTCGGAAGACGGTATTCGCCAAGGAAGGACAGTACCTTTTTGTAGATCCCGTAGCGTTCCCCCCTCTGCATCAAAAAATCGCCCAGGTCTTCAACAGTACGAACTCCTTCGGAGTACCAGATACGCAGGATGGACATCGCATGGTTGACGGACCTTGAGCCTCGATTGTGCACACAGTAGCGGAATGCCTCCACCACAAGCTCCTTCGAAATATTATGCGTAGAGATGTACTCGTTGATACTCCTCTGTTGATGGCTCATAACAATCATTCCAAGGATCGATTCGATCTTGTCGTACATCTTCTCATACTCTTCATTTTTCTTAAAGACCAGAGCCCTCTCCCGAGAGATGTCGACCTCTCCCCTTGCATTATAAAATCGTTTGAGATTCTTAAACTCCACCGAATAGTCCCAGGTGTCCGCCCCTTCCGGCCTGTGCTTTGCAATCAAATTACAGCTCTCAAAAAAATCCCATGCCTGCATAACGTCATCGAGAGATACATTGAGGGTCTCGGCAAGAAACCGATTGTCAAAGGTCTCACTCTGTTCTCCCTGGCACAGGTAATATCCATAGAGGTAGATCTTCAAAAACAGAGGTTCCACAATGGGCAGAACCTGCGAAAAAAACACATTGGGTATCGGTGTATCCAATGCTTCACGATGTATTTCTTCTTTAAAAAACATAAGTCTTCCTCATTCTTTTGTCTATACGTTCTTTCTTCTCCGATATAATTATTCTATCATATCCCCCCTTCTTTCGCAATAAAGGACACAGGCGGTCGGATATGACGTCTTTTTGTGCAACCGATGGATCTGTATGCCGTGTCTTTTTCAGAAGATCATCTCAATTTTAACCGTGTGTGATACTATTCTCCGATAGAAGTATGGATACATCTGTTTTTCAACCTACGAAACATCGGTTTATCTTCTATGGGGCACAGATTGTTTATATCCACAACTCAAAGGAAGGATAGTATAAACCATTGATATAAATAATCTTCTCGAGAACACCTGTGCCTATCATACATAAAAAGAGGGCCTTTCGACCCTCTTTGATGTATGAATATCACTTATCGGAAATGCACTTGTGTCTTGATCTCCTTGCCGTCTCGCATAATGGTAAGCTCGACCTTATCTCCTTTTTTGTAGGAATATAGAAGGGTGGACAGTTCCTCCATACTTTTTATCTTTTTTCCGTCCATTTCAACGATAACATCGAGTTCTCTCAATCCCGCCTGCTTTGCAGAAGTGTCGGGATATACCTTAAAGACGATAATGCCTCCATCTTTGGCACCGTAGTCTTCTCCGGTCATTTGTCTGAATGCGTCTACATCATGGCCTTTAATACCGAGAACCACCTTTTCGACCTTACCCGTCTTGATTACCTGATCTACGATCGGTTTGGCAGAATTGATAGGAATAGCAAAGCCCAACGCTTCTCCCGCACCTTCTTTCAAGGTATTGATTCCGATTACCTGACCCTTGGAGTTCAACAGAGGTCCTCCGCTGTTTCCTCGGTTGATCGCTGCCGAAGTCTGGATCAGATTATCCATAACATGCTCCGAATCCACCTGTAAGCTACGGTTCAATCCACTGACAATCCCTTCCGTCATCGTCCTCTCGAACTCCAGTCCAAGCGGGTTTCCGATGGCAATCGCCAGATCTCCTACTTCCAAGGCACTACTGTCTCCAAGTTCTGCAGCTTGAAGTCCCTTCTTGTCGATCTTGATCACCGCCAAGTCCATATTGGAGTTGCCCCATACGACCTCTCCTTCTTCTTTGGTCCCGTCGGAGAGCAATACATTGACTCCTCCGCTTTCCGCTCCGTCCACAACATGGTAGTTGGTCAAAATATAACCGTCTTCCCGAACAATGATTCCCGTACCCACTCCGGTAGCCGGGTAGGTAAAGCCCCAAAAATCGTTACGCAACATCGTTGTCGTCTGAATTCCTACCACCGAGGGCATAGCCTTTTTCGCCACCTCTTTATAAATATTGTCCGTAGTTTCCACATAGGTTACCTTCTCCAATTTTTCACTCTTCGAGGTTGTCGATTCAATGTCATTTCTTTGAATACTCAGTCCCGCTCTCTCCAAAAAATAAGGCATTGCTGTTACGGAAAGAAGACAGCCGACCAACACTCCTACCACGGTTGACAAAAAAACGGATTTCTTTGTGCCCATATCCATTCCTCCTTAATCCAAGATATATTTAGGGGAAACAAAATCTCTAAGAAGAATGCTCAATCTCACATCCTTATCGGTAATACCGAACTGTTCCATAACCGTCCGAACGACCTGCTCCGCCAAGAGAGGCCGATTGTTCTCCTTGCTCAAATGTGCCAAAGCGATGTTGGTAATGCCCGACTTGACCAGAGCGGTGGCAAGTTTGCCCGCATCGATATTGCTCAAGTGGCCGCTGTCGGAGCGTATCCTTGTCTTCAGAGCGTAGGGATAACTGCTGTACTTTAACAACTCATCGTCGTAGTTGGATTCGACTATGGCAAGGTCGGAGTTCATCAAAGCCCTTCCGACTTCATCGCTGACATACCCCAGATCGGTTGCAATCGCGATCTTTGTCTTCCCGTTCGTCACAACAAACCCGCAGGGCTCTAAAGCGTCGTGGCTGACTGCAAACGAACTCAACTGAAGATCTCCGATCGAAAAATCTCCCGAAGCCTGAATAATATGTCTGTTTTTATCCGCTATGGAACCGACGGTCTTTTCCATCCCGTCCCATGTTCCCTGTGTCGCATAGATGGGAATGTCATATCTTCTGCTCAGGATACCGACTCCCTTGATATGGTCCAGGTGTTCGTGACTGACGAAAATCGCCTTGATGTCCTTCAAGTCCTCCTGATGCTCCATCAGGTTCTTCTCTATCTTTTTGCCGCTGAGGCCTGCATCTATCAATATTTTTGTGCTTCCCTCCGAAACGAAATGACAATTCCCCGAGCTTCCGCTCGCTACGGAAATATACTGCATATTCTTCTCCTCTATTCTATTTCCTATTTTTAGGATAGCAATGTTTTGTGGTAAATCTTTAAAATTGCCCTTGTTCTTTGTATGATTTCTCACATAGGATTGTAGATTTCTTTTCACAAATAAAAACTACTTGTAAAAAGCGAGTTTCCGCTTTTGAAAAAATATTTCATTTGAGAATTATCATCTTGTAATTCATATCTTTTTAAATCTAGTATAAATAGATAGTCATTGTCATCCAAGGGACTCTTTCTTATTGTATCACTTATTTCAGACTTTGTATCCTATTTCGACAAAAAAAACCTTCGAGAACAACGATTTCTATCTTATCGTTGTTCTCGAAGGCGGTAGTTTGTCTCCCATTGAAGAGCGGAAAGTATCGAGTCTGCACATCTGCCCTGTCGGAGCGATTTGGACGGTCGAAGCAAGAACTGTTTTTGGACAATTGACATCTTCCATGAACCGGTTATTTCAAACGGACAACAGCATCTATCGCTTCTCGGCGATACATGTTTATCAGAGAGAACATCAACCGTTCGTTCGGTATAAACCGCTCGGCAGATCCTCGTACAAACGAAGGTCTACCTTCACAGCAGAGTATTGCATTTGTTCCACAAATTTATTTGATTATATCGACACCCATATAAGGTCTTAGAACTTCGGGGATCACGACACTTCCGTCTTCCTGCTGGAAGTTCTCCAAAATCGCCGCCACGGTACGTCCTATGGCAACTCCCGAACCGTTCAGGGTATGGACGTACTCCGGTTTGTCTTCTTTGCTTCTCTTAAATCTGATGTTTGCACGTCTCGCTTGGAAGTCCTCAAAGTTCGAGCAGGAAGAGATTTCCACATAGCGTCCGTAGCTGGGCATCCACACTTCCAAATCGTACTTGAAAGCTGCGGTAAAGCCCAAATCTCCCGAACAAATTTGAACCACTCTGTAAGGCAGTCCCAGTTTTTGCAGCACGGATTCCGCATCGTTGACCAATGTCTCCAGTTCATGATAAGACTCCTCGGGTCGAACAAACTTGACAAGCTCGACTTTCTGGAACTGGTGCTGACGAATCAGTCCTCTGGTGTCACGTCCTGCCGAGCCCGCTTCCGAACGGAAGCAGGGGGTGTAGGAGCAGTACTTGATATTCAAGTCATCGCCGTTTAAGATCTCATCTCTATGAATGTTGGTCACAGGCACTTCCGCAGTCGGAACAAGGTAGTAGTCCAAACCTTCCAACTTGAACATATCTTCCGCAAACTTCGGCAATTGTCCGGTACCCACAAAGCTTTTTGCATTGGCAATAAAAGGCGGCAGCATTTCCGTATAGCCGTTTTCCGATGTATGGGTATCCAGGAAGAAGTTGATAATGGAACGCTCCAGCCTTGCACCCAGATCCTTGTACAAGGTGAAACGAGAACCGGTGATCTTACTTCCCGTATTAAAGTCCAAGATGTTGAGATTGGTTCCGATATCCCAGTGTGCTTTGGGTTCAAATTCAAACTTCGGTACTTCTCCCCAAGTTCTGATCTGCTTATTGTCTTCGTCGGTCTCTCCGTGGATGACTTTTTCGTTGGGAACATTGGGGATCCTCATCATCTTATCGAGGAGTTCCTCTTCGGTATCCTTGACTTGCACATCGAGGGCTGCAATCTCATCGGATAAGCGTTTGAGTTCCTGCATCAACTCTTGTGTATCCTTGCCTTCCTTTTTGTATTGGGGGATCTGTTTGGACTTTGTCTTCTGCTCGTTCTTCATGACTTCCACCTTCTGCAAAAGTTCAATCCTTCTGTTGTCAAGTTCTATGACTTCATCCAACGAAAAATCTTTCTCTCCCCTAAGTGCCATTCTTTCTCTGATCAGTTCCAAGTCCCGTTTGATTCTTTTGATATCAAGCATTGTTATCCTCCTTTTTGTTAATAAAAAACCTTCGTTCCAATGCTGTTGCATTAGGACGAAGGTATAAATTCCGCGGTACCACCTAACTTGATTATAATCCGGCTCTAAAGAATTAACGCTTCTTTCACGTTTCGGTCTTCCCGAAAAGGCTCCGAAGCGGATTCTAAGACTTCCCCTGCGAATTTTCACCATCCATTCGCTCTCTGAAAGGTTCTTCTCTTATACTGCTCTTCTTCAACGCCGTTTTGCATACTATAGCACAAGTTTTCCGTTTTTTCAAGTTGTTATTCAAATTTTAAGAAAACAAGTCCTGACCCTCTACAGGTGCAGGTTCTGCAGGAACATTCGGTTCCGGCTTAGGTTCATTCTTTACTTCCGGCTCGGTAGGAGCGGTAGTGTCGGTTGGAGGTCCGGGTTGAAGTGTTACCGGCTCACTCGGATTTGTCGGAGTTGTGGGTGTTTGACCCGTGTTCGGATTCGAAGGCTTTTGCGCCGTACCCGGATTCGGTGCCGAGGCGGGATCCCCCGTGTTTGTTCCTGTCTGATCTGCGGGGTTTTGCTCCCCTCCCTCCACAACTTCCGTTGTTTGAGTTGTGGTAGGCTCTTCCTGTTGTTCCTGCTCCTCAAGAAGAGTATCCTCATGAACAATGTTCTGCTCCTCCGGAATCGTCTTGGTCGCCTTCTTCCCCTTCGACTTCTTACCTTCTCCTTCATGTTGTCGCTGAATCGCAACGATATCCAAGGTACTTCTCTTGTGAAACTTCTCATGTTCCCAATCGGAGTATTCCCCTGCAAGCATATATTTGATCTGATCGTTATATATCGGCTCATCCATCAGGAAGTAGGAGATATTTCCGATGTAGAGACTCTCTCCCGCCAACACGTCTTTGATAATATATTCCGGTTTCAGATTTGCAGCCGAAACACCCAGTTGCAAAATATCCTTTTTGCTGAGATCGGTCTCCACATTCTCATAGACTGTTTCGAGCAACTGTGGAATCTTTGTGATGGATTCGGGTGACAGGACCTTGTCGATCAAAGCGCCGATAAACTTCTGTTGCGCTTCCACCCGACCGAGATCTCCCGCCGTATATCCTTTTCGATATCTCAGATATTGCTCCGCCTTCCGTCCGTCAAGAAGATGCGTTCCCTGCTCCAAGTCGATGCGAAGAGGAGGTTTGATTGCATTGTCGGTATAGTGAAGGCCTCCGGGATGATCGATGGTAATTTCGACTCCGCCCACCTTATCCACAATTTGATACAGTGCCTTATAGTCTACGACCGCATAGTGATGAATCGGGATTCCCAACAGTTCTTTTACCGCCTGGATGGACAACTCCGGTCCTCCAAATCGATGAGCGTGGTTGATCTTCGTCGCCTTCCTTCTTCCCGGAAGCACCACCCTTGTATCTCTGGGGATCGACAGGATAAACGCCGAGTTCTTATTCGGATCCAAACTTACAAGCATCATCGTATCCGAACGCGGAATGTCTCCCTCACGATTTCTTTCGGGAGCATCCACTCCCAAAACGAGAATATTCGTCCTTTCCGTAATTCCTTCCTTCTTGTCGAGAACTTCGACGACTTCGGGTGTGATCTCTTCTTTTTTCTTTTTGTCATCGTGTTCCAGATATACCTTCGTACCTATCGTTCCAATGATCCCGACCGATAGTACGGTAATCAAAAAAACCTTCAAAAAGTGTTTCATATCTCATTACTCCCCGCAAATGAATAGCTCCATTATATCCTTGGAGTTATTTTTAGAATTCTGTTTTTCTACCTATTTATTCTACTTTTTCTAATAAACCTTGTCCATCTCTTTGAACATTTTTTACAAAAATTCCTGTTTTAAACTTCAATTCGTCGCTACTTTACACAACTTTCTTTAACGGCGATCCGCCGTTGTTCTCTCCCGGTTTTGTATTTCCCGGATGTACTGTTCCCCAAAGACCTCGATCTCACTCAAAACCCTCTCAAACCTTCTTCCTATTTCGCTCAAGCTGTACTCTACCCGAGGAGGCACCTCCGCATAGACCCTTCTATCTATGAGTCTGTCTTTCTCCAGCTGCCGAAGTTGTCTGGTCAAGACGGATCTCGTTACTTCCGGGATCCGTTTTTCGAGTTCACCGAAACGTTTGGTCCCCTCACTGAGTTGATGTAAAATAATGATCGCCCATTTGCCCTGCAACACCTTCTGCGTTGCCAAAAACGGACAGTTTCCGTAAAGCTTTTCCATAAAATTTCTCCGTGAATTCAACAATTGTATCTCAAACGCTACTATGTAGTATAAATACTCATACCTAATTTGTCAATCCCTTAAATCCATACTCTAGATCCAATGTACGGCATTGCTCCCTTCTTCTTTTTATCCTAAAGTTTGATCGAAGCTCTCAAGATTTGTCCATCTTCTGTTTACGAATCCCGTTCTTTGGTATAAACTTAGATGAAATGTATTTTTTAAGGAGGTTTTCAACAATGGAATTTAAAGTGAACAATCAATTGGAATTAAGTTCTTACGATGTGGTCGTCCTTCCTCTCTGCGAGGGCCAAAGTGTCGATCACAAAGAACTTTTAGATGTAGTGAAACCCTATTTGAACAAGGATTTTTTTGAAGCAAAAAAAGAAACGTATTTTACAATCTCCGCATCGAGTGCAGAGAAACCGGTACAGATCATCCTCGCAGGTCTGGGAAAAAAGGAAGAGGTGTATTTTGAAACGGCTACCGATGTGATCGGAGCAGGAGTAAAGCAAGCCGTATCAAAGAAACCCTCGCGTGTAGCCGTCTATCTTAACGAACTTTCCGACATCGTATGCTCGGACAAATTGAGCGCGATTGCAAAGGTAAGTGCTCTTGCAAGCTATCGTTTTGACAAATTCCTTTCTTCGAGCAAAGAAGCCAAAAAACTCGAGAGCCTTACCTTCATCGATTCTCATGAAGATGCTGAAACCGCAGTTGAGAGGGGGTATTCTCTTGCACAGTCGATTTTGATTGCAAGAAAACTCGTGGATGAGCCTGCAAACATTATGAAACCAAAAAAACTTGCCGAAGAAGCGACAAGGGTATGCAATGAGGTCGGCATTGAGATCAACGTTATGGGCCGCTCCGAAATTGAAGCTCTGAATATGAATGCCTTCCTGAGCGTTGCCAAGGGTTCGGACGAAGAGCCTCAATTGATCGTTATGAAGCATATGGGAGACCCCTCTTCTTCCGAAATTACCGCCTTGGTCGGCAAAGGCCTGACCTATGACAGCGGCGGCTACTCCATCAAACCCACCGACTCGATGATGACGATGAAGAGCGATATGGGCGGTTCCGCGGCGGTCATCGGCGCAATGCACGAGATCGGAAAGAGAAAGCCCAAGATCAATGTAGTAGGAATCGTAGCGACCTGCGAAAACATGATAAGCGGCCATGCCTACCTGCCGGGAGATATCCTCACTTCGATGAGCGGAAAAACCATCGAAGTGGTCAACACCGATGCCGAAGGAAGATTGACTCTTGCCGATGCAATTACCTATGCGATCGAAAAAGAACATGCCTGCCGCATCGTTGACATCTGTACCTTGACGGGAGCTGTCGTTGTGGCGCTCGGCGAGGAATATGCGGGAGTTATCACTAGAGATGACAACCTTTGGGATGATGTATACAAGGCTTCTCAAGCTTCTTTGGAGCCCGTTTGGCGTATGCCGATCAACAAGGCTTTGGAAGATAAGAACAAATCGAGCGTTGCCGATCTCAAGAACTCGGGAGGACGTTGGGGAGGTTGCTGCAGTGCAGGTGCCTTCGTCGGAGCCTTCGCTCAGGACAAACCTTGGATCCATCTAGATATCGCAGGAACCGCCTTTATCGAGACGGAAAAACCGTACTTGACAAAGGGCGGCACCGGTTACGGAGTCCATCTGCTGGCGGAACTCGTATCTCTTTGGGCGAAGTAAGTTCTTCGAAATTCCGCTTGTATTAGGAGAACCACGTATACAAAAAACCTCTTCTTTACAACATCTTTTTCTTAATTGAAAAAGTCATTTTACAAACCTCGGGAGTTTTCTTGGACTTTTTTGTAAACTATTGTCCGAATGCACCCTGTATAAACATTTTTTAAAGCGAAATCGAGCAGGAGGGGAAATTAAATAATTTCCCCAACCTCTCTAACCACCGTTCGTACCTCATGCACACGCTCTCGGAGAAGATTTTGTGACTTATTGGAGCGACTTTCAAAGAGATTTTTTGTTTTCAGATTAACCTATACATATACAGTCTAACGATTACTTTTATATTTGAAATTTTATAAATAATATTATCAATGAAATCTTGTTTTAGGGGTAGTTAAATTCGTTGATTTGGTATATTATAAAGTAAGTGATTATTTTTTTATGTACACAATTAATTCTATCAGAGCCCGGTTTAGCTTTGTATTTAAAAATATGACAAAAAAAGACGAATATCTCTGTATAGAATCGATTTATTGATCAAAAGGTAATACATCCGTTTTGTCTCCAATTGGTTTAGTTTGATTTTGAGATGATAAGTATATTATTTAATTGTTTTTTGATAGGTCAATACGCTCTTATCCTAAAGGAGGGATAACAAATGAACATCGGTATAGTCTTTGAAGGCGGCGGAGGTAAAGGTGCATATCAAATTGGAGCTTGGAAAGCAATCCGAGAATTAGGTATAGAGCCTTTTGTTACTTGTGTTTCAGGCACTTCCGTCGGAGCTTTGAACGCCGCGTTATTTTATAAGGGTAGTTATCAAATCGCAGAGGAAATCTGGAAAGGAATAACTAACGAAGATATTTTACATAAAAAGAAAATAGATTCTTTTGATAACGGAGAATGTCTTTTTTCACAAGAAAAACTGTCTCAATTGATAGAAGAAGCAGTGAGATGTCCTTCAAATAACAATACATGTAAGGCTTGTTACGTTACTTGTCGCAATAGAGACAAAGACGAGTATAAATACTTTAAATGGTCTGATGTTTATGATGTGGAATTTAAAAAGCGTATTCTTCTGGCATCTTCAGCAATGCCCATTGTTTTCGAAAGTATTAACATCGATGGTGAGTGGTATGTCGATGGAGGTGCTAACGGTGACAATATTCCCGTACGACCGCTTGAAAGGGAAAATCTGGATTATATTATCATACTTCATTTATCGAAAAATCCTGCAAATATAAGAAATTTCTTAGGCCAAATAATTGAAGTTTTCCCTTCAGAGAATTTGGGCGGTTTCATAGATGGAACCTTAGACTTTGACCAAAGATCGATTAGAAAAAGAATGGATCTGGGATATATGGATACGAAATCAGCATTGCTCCATTTAGCTGATATATGTTCCTCAACAAATTTGAAAATCCAATCACGAAAAAAGTACAGACCTGCTAAAAAAAGGAAATCTTTTAAAATACAAATAAATTATATGGAGGATGAAAAAATGACAGAATTCAAGTTCACAAGCGAAGATACTCGCAAGGAGTATGAAGCAAAGCTAAATGCTTTAAAAAAAATTGCCGATACTAATTCGGTAGACAATGCATACCTATGGGATGCAACAGTAGAAAAATACGCTACTAAAATATCAAAGGTAAAGAGCATTCTTCAAACAGAAGGAATTAACGACTTTATAACATCAAAAATGTTTAAAGATATTGATAATTTCTTGAAAAGATGTTCCGATTCGGAGTTCCATATTGCTTTAGTTGGTGCTATCAAGGCTGGAAAATCAACTTTAATCAATGCTCTTCTCGGATATGAATACGCTTCAACAAAGGTGACACCGGAAACAGCCGCCTTGACCAAGTTCAAAAAAGCTCCATTAAATTCTATCAAAGTAACTTTTTATAATGAACTTGAATGGAACGATTTATGGAATAGTGCAAACGAAGCCAAAGCATCTGTTTTCTTGGAAGAATATGCTACCTTAGGCGCTGATAGTCAAAAAAGTAACTGGTTAGGTCAAAACGATAAAATCATTACCTGTAATACCAAGGAAGATTTAGTAACAGAAATTAAAAAGTGGACTTCCTCAAAATCCGTTTGCCACTATTTTGTTAAAGAAGTTGAGGTCAGTCTTCAAGAGTTTGAACTTCCGGAGGGGGTTGTTCTAGTTGATACTCCGGGATTAGACGATGTCGTGGAATATAGATCAAATATTACCCGAGATTATATCGATAGAGCCAACGCAGTACTCGTATGTATTAAATCTGACGCTTTAACAGGTCAGGAGATGGCTACCATCTATAGCGTATTTGCAAACACCAGATACAATCCCGGAAAAGTGTATATCATCGCGACCCAAATCGATACCTTAAATAGACCGAGAGAAAGCTGGATCGAACAACAAGAAGAGTGGCTGAAATATCTGAAAGGCAAAGGTGCTTATGCAAGCTTGGAGCTAGCAAAAAAGAACCTTCTCCCTGTTTCCGGATATCTATATACCTTACTCAAAGACTATAATAATCTATCGGATGATGATGATAGATCCTGGGATCTTGACTCCATTATAAGAAAGTTCCGGATTAAAAATATCAACGAAAACTATCAAGATCTATTAAATTTCACAAATATAGCTCTTCTAAAAAATAAAATCAACCGAGAGATCGTGCAAAACCACAAGCAACTTTTGATTGATGATATTATCGGAAGTTATGAAATCTGTAAAGAGTCTATTCGAGAAACCATGTTAAGTATCAAAAAGAATCAAGAAGAGATTATCAGGACAAGCCAAGGCGGTATTGAAGAAATCAAAAAGAAACAGGCAGAATATGATGCTAAATATAAAGAAGCTGAACAAGATAAAAAAGAACTTGAGAGCCTATTGAAGAAATTGAAGATCGCGACCTCTCAAAGGGCAGATGAACTGGAAAAAGCTATCACAAGTTTAGCATAGAAAATTGGAGGAGAGCATATGAGTCAGAATATTGTAGGACCAACGTTTCCGCCATTAGGCGATGGCACCGGTGAAATTTTCGGCATAATCATAAAAGTTGTAAAAAAACTTGTAGATCTCTTTAAAAAACCCTCAAAAGAAGCAGGAAAGACCGATTCTATCAACAATAATTCTTCACTTGAAAATATCGATCGTATCACACAAATTTTTTCTGACTTCAAAGACCAAGTGCGCCTTAAAGCATGCGAAGTGGAAAGTGCTGCAACAGATGAAGTAAATTATTATGTAGACGAACTTCACGATATTTTAAATGATAATGCTGATAAGGTGGATAAGTATGGTATTCGTATTAAGAGAATAGAAAAGCAAATCAATAAGATATCTTCAAGGATCAAAGGAACTATCGACAACGAACTGTCACGAAAAGTTTCTTTGGACAATCCGGAATGCAAAGAAATCGTAAAGATGATTCCCGGTTCAAAAAAAGAAGTCGCCATGAATACATTTTTGAGCTCCTCTGTAAAAGAAGCACTCAAAAAGTGTTGTTCCAACATCCATGAAAACTTGGACGAAATTTACGAAGATGTGGAAAGTGAAATCATTGGTGCAGTAGAATCCATTCAAAAGGAAAATGATCATTTGAAGGCATCTTTGTCTGCAATTGACGAGGACAACTATGAAGTAACTGCCCGAAAACAAATGATAGATGCTTATTTTTCTATAGATGCTTGTGACATTGTTCTGGAAACTTTGTAGAGGAGGTATAAAAATGGGTTTTTTTTCGTGGTTAGGAAGAGGTATAGGCAAGTGTATAGAGACCGTCGGAGATGTTTTTGGCAGCGAAACTATCAGTAGATTCGGTCAAAATATTCAATCAGCTTGTACTGAGAAAGTTTCTTCCGAAAAATCTTACAACAAAAAGGAGGCTAATATCTACACCACCAATCGTTTGAATGAAATATTGGTTTCTTTTTCAGAAGGTTATTTTGAAGCTGCCACTTTCATAGAGAAACGTTGTGTGAAATTGGTTGAGGATTACTACGACAGCTTGATAAACATGATTGAAAATGCCCCTGAAGGATCTCGTAGTACCGCAAATTTAAAAGCATTAAAAAACGGAAAAAGTAAAATTTCAAAAACAATTGTCGGAGGGATCAAAGATCCTTTAGCAAAAAGAATGTCACTTGATGATTCCGAATGCTTAAAAATCTTAAAACTGGATTCAGGCATAGAGAAAAAAATGCAATGACCAAATTTACTGAAAAAGTAATACATGAAGCCTTGAACAATCTATCCAAAAACGTTCGAGAGGCCTTAAATGATCAGGTGGAAGACATACAAGATTACATCAATGGTATATCCGAAGAGCAGGAAAAAGCACTACAGACACTCAAGGAACATTTTGACAAGATGGTTCGAGATAACGAGTTGGAACAAAGCGATAGAGAAAAAAACTGTGTGATACCACTATATATCCTTGATGCATCAAGCTGTATCTGTGAGATTATAGAACAATAATAATCTCTGTTGCAAATTTGTTTTAGACACACTTCTATAATATTAGCCAATAACACTGTAAGGTGTTCAAGATATATGATTATGAAACAAAAATTTTCTAACTTTTACTTTGCGTGAACCTTTCGGACACATTAAGGAGGAATTAAAATCTATGAGTTTTGAAAACTGGATATCTAGGATAAGGTGTAAACAAAAAGAAAAGAGCGAAATAAGGATGCGCGAAAAATTTTCTTTTTTACTTGACGAGATCCGAGAATCTGAAAATAGAATCATCGAATATTCTGCTGTTAAAGCAGAGGAACGGATCTTACCCAGTACTCTCGATTTTCTACAAAAAACAAATACAACTATCATAGGAATGGCAAGTGCAATGCAAGAAAACAACGATTATTTTCAGGGAATGATGGAAGATCTAAAACAAACGTACTTTAACAATCAGGAAATAACCATGCAGACCCTGCGATCAATCGTTTCCAAAATCGAACACATTGAATCCGATCTCTCTAACACAAAGGATTATACCGAGACTGCAGTTCAAAACAGCACAAAAAATATTGTGTTGAGCATAGATGAGGTTAAATCTCTATTGCAATTACTGGCAGTTAATAATCTATTGGATGAAATCGATATCAAAAAGAGAATATCCAAGTAGAAAGGGCTTCATACTATTATTCAATAGAGGTATTGATAAAATGGAGAAAAGATGAGAAAATAGAATAGAGAAACACATAAAGATAGAAAAGGATGAGAAGCATGCCGAAAACACACTCTATTGATCCACAAGATGCGGAAAAAATAAAACAACTCCGAAAACAGATCCGAGATAAACAAGAAGACAAGAGATTATACGCTGTTCAACTACGAGCAGAAGGAGCTCCCCATCGGGACATCGCAACAAAACTCGATACCTCAAGACAAGTGATAAGCAACTGGATCAGTAAATACGTCAAAGAAGGGTTGGAAGGTTTGCTCAAAAAAGGGCAAAAAGGAAATCATAGAAACCTAAGCTTTGAAGAAGAAGCACAGTTACTACAAAGCTTTGAAGAAGAAGCAAAAAAGGGACAACTCATTTGCATACGAGAAATCGAAGAAGCTTATAGAGACAAAGTTGGCCATAGCATAAGCAACGCACAGATTTATCGTGTATTAAAGAGGCATAACTGGAGGAAAGTAATGCCAAGAAGTAAACATCCCAAGAAAGCGAGCGAAGAGGCAATAGAAGCCTCAAAAAAATTAACACACCGGCAAAAGAGTTAGAAAGCGTTTACCCTAATAAGAGATTGCGTATCCTGTTTGAAGATGAGGCAGGCTTTGGAAGGATCAACAAACCCAAGTATTGTTGGTGTACGAAAGGAGTGCGTCCTTTGGTTCCTTGTCATCACATCAGAGAGTATCGATACGTGTATGGAGCGGTAGAACCTCTTACAGGAGAGCACTATTTTCTAGTGATGCCCTATTGTAATACCGGGTGCATGAATGTATTTTTGGATGAACTGTCGAAAGAATATGAGGAAGATGTGATTCTATTGATTTGTGACGGTGCTGCATGGCATAAATCGAAGGGATTAAACATACCGAAAAACATTCGAATCACGCATATTCCGCCCTATACTCCGGAGATGAACCCAATCGAACAAATTTGGAAACAACTTCGTAGGATGGGGTTCAAAAACGAAGTATTTAAGACATTGAATGATGTTGTAGATCGATTGTGTGAAACCATTAACTCCCTAACAAAAGAGATGGTAAAACAAATTACTCATCGACAATGGATTTGTCAATCGTTCTAATGAATTTTAGTATTATACTGTTATCCATTGAAATTGACGGGGTGAACGCTTTGAAATATATAATCATCCAAACTTCGTTGGTAATGACTTATACTACTCTTCCTTTGAATTATGGATATAGATAATCTGTAACCCATAGAAGATAAATCCATTTTTCGCGGGTTGAAAAACAGATATATCCATACTTCCGGTGAAAAATAGTATTAGTACAGCTCTCTCGGAACAATCAACAGCATAATAAATATCACGCGGTTGACGCTTCCTTCAAAAAATGATATATTTAAGAAGAATCATATCGTGTGTTTTCGGTTCATCGAAAGTTTCTAAAATGAAGGGGTATCATTTAGTTTTTTGTGAAATTGTTTTAAATAAAAACTGTCGTTGATTATGTAAGTTTTGAGTTTTATGGAGTTTAAAGAGTCATATTACAACTTCGAACTCTTGGAAGGGGACTTACTTAAAAAACTAAAAAAGGAGAATTTTTTATGAAAAAACAAATGAAGATACTCTCTTTGTTGGCGATTTGTGTTTTGTTTTTGAGTGCATGCGGAGGAAGCAAGCCCAGTTCCTATGACGGAAAATGGATTGCGGTATCTACAGAAGCGATGGGAATACAAATGAGTGCAGAAGAGTCATTTAGTGGTGAATTCAGCCTTGAGATTAACGGTACAGGAAAATTGAAAGTTAAGCTTGAAAATCAAGAACATTCTGCTCCATGGGTAGAAAAAGACGGAAAAATAGTTATCAACATAGATGGAGAGGAAATGGTAGGAACTCCCGGAGAGAATACGCTTACTTTTGATAATATAATGGGACAGGGACTGAAGGTGATTTTTGCAAAAGAAGGTACCGATGCAATGAATCCTGAAAATTACCTTCCGGAAGCATCTAAGGCAATGATTGGAAGCTGGAAGACCGAGTCCGTTAAAGATGCTTTGGGGCAAGAGTTGAGTGAGGTGGAAGGATTTAAAGATATCAATGAGGCCTTGCTGATGGACTTCAAAGGGGATGGCACTGTCGATGTAACATTCCTCGGAGAGTCACTCGGCACCCTGCCGTGGTCTATTGCTTTTGCGACCGGAACCATCGATTTGGACAAATATACCATTCTATTTGAAGAACCGGTTGATGGAAAGCTGAAAATAAGTGTTAGCAACAGCGATATGTACTATGATTTCATTTGTGTAAAACAATAAAATCATCGTTTAAGAGAAAGAGGAGCAGATCTCCTCATGAAACTTATTAAGAATGAAACCACCCCTCGGATATCCTTTTCCAAAGGGTGGTTTTTTATAGTGTGGTATAGTATTGTTCAATGGAAGCAAACCTGATGTCCATTGTGTGTTCCGGGTCTTTATACTATTATCTATTGCATTGCCCGGTGTAGCGGCACGTTGAAATTCAAGGCGATTCCGACCTTGATATGAACTCTTTCGGTTTATAACCGGGATAAAAAATAAAGCTAACTGTCAATATGTCCGCACACTAGAGACTTCTCTATTTTTTTAAGCCCAAATAATCCTCTCGCACCGCACAGCCCGTCTTGGTTGCGGCAAGTCCTCCGGTCCCCGTCTCCCTTAGGTTTTCATCCAAGGCTCTTCCTACTTCTCCCATCGCCTGAACGACTTCTTCAAAGGGAATAAAGGACGTAAGCCCCGCCATTACCATATCTGCCGAGATCAGAGCGTTCATCACTCCCGAAGCATTGCGAAACGCACATGGATACTGCACAAGTCCCGCGATCGGATCGCAGACCAGACCCAAAATATTGATCAGGCTGATGCTTGCACTGTGCAGGATCTGCTCCGTAGTCCCGCCCAGCATTTCGACGACCGCCGATGCCGCCATCGCGGAAGCCGCACCGCATTCCGCCTGACAGCCTCCTTCCGCCCCTGCAAAGGTCGCATACTTCGCGATGATCTGACCGATCCCGATCGACGTGAGCAGTCCGTTTTGGATCGTTCTTTCATCGAGGTCATACTTGTCCCTTGCAGATACGATCGCCGCAGGAAGAATCCCTGAAGAACCTGCCGTCGGAGCCGCAACGATCTTACCCATCGTTCCGTTGACTTCACTCGTCGAAAACGCCATTGCCATCGCCTTCATCAAAAACTTTCCTACAATCGGCTCCTTCTCCTGTGCATAACGGTAACTGTTTTTTGCAAACCCGTCTATCATCCTATACGTCGTGGGAGTCTCCTTTTCAAGGTTTTCAGTTGCCGAACCCTCCATTACCTTGACGACCTCACTGACCTTGGCACGGATCTCTTCCTCGGTTCTCTTGGTATTCTTCATCTCCTCTTCCAAAACCAAGTCGTAGATCCGGCAGTTTCTCTCCATGCACACTTCTATAATCTCTTTTGCCGTATTTAACATCCCTTATACCCCCACATACTTCGCAGTGATGAATTGATCCGAATTTAAAATGGCACTTTTGACAAACTCGGACAGTTCCGTGTCCATCTCGATGGTCAACGTTACCACATTGGTCAACGAGTTCTTCTTGGTTATAATCGATTCTATATTTGAACGATTTCCCGTCAGCAAGGTCGATATATAAGAAATGATCCCTCTCTGGTCTTCATACTGCAACAGCAAAGTCGGATACATGCCCCGAAACTCTACGTCAATGCCGTTGATGTTGACAATGACCATAGCTCCTCCTCCTATGGATGAGCCAATCACGTACTCACTTTCCCTGTCCTCGTAATGAAACACAACCTTCACCGAGTTGGGATGGTAGTTCTCCCCCAGATCGATCGTCTTAATCTCATAGTTCAATCCCTTTTCCTCTGCAATCTCAAAACTTGTACGGATCCTGTCATCATCGGTCGAATAACCCATGATTCCCGCTACCAGAGCCCTGTCGGTCCCATGCCCCTTATACGTATACGCAAAAGAACCGTGCAGATGGAATTCCACCTTAACAAAATCCTCCCCGCATATTTTTCTTGCAGCATTAGCTATCCTGCACGCTCCTGCTGTATGGGAACTCGAAGGTCCCACCATAACCGGACCGAGCACCTCAAATGCACTGTACTCCGCCATAACATCCCCCTGTTTCTTCTCTTTTCAAATCTTTGTCCCGCGATTTTTTCATCGTATATTTCAAATCACATGGATTTCTAAACTATTATTATTTCATTTTTTTCGTCCTTTTTCAAGTACTTATATTAAAATTCATTGGAGCAATCGACAAATCCATTACTATTCACATCCTATACCAAGATTACATAGAAACACTTGTAATACCGGAGCATATCTAAAAACTAATACTATTCTACGTTCGAAATGCCGGGTATACAGAATATATCATTACAAAAAAACAATTTGGATGATAATATATTTCAAAGCATTCAATCTGTCAATTCTAATAGGGAAATACTGCACAAAAACACCAAATAGCCCCCTATAAAGAACAAAAACTATGATAACATAAACGATATAAAACAGAATCAAACCCAGTAACTATACTATCCTTCGACAGAAGTATGGTTATATCTGTTTTATAACCACGAAAATTCGTTTTCTCTTCTATGGAGTGCAAATCGTTGATATCCATTATTCAAAGGAATAATAGTATTAGAAAACCATACTGCATGATAGAGAACGAGGGAGAGCCGTAAATAAACAACAGAACCTGTATAACCTCTCGGACATGGCAACCGTTGCGGAAGTCATCGACAGTCGATCCTTCTCGGAGTTTTGCTACATCACTTCCGGCAACCAAGTTCCTGATGGAGATACTCTAGGCAGATTCCGTCATCTTCTTGAGCAAAACAATCTACAGCAACAATTCTTTGAACAGG
>NZ_JBHSHL010000003.1:0-22301 GCF_042652965.1 Filifactor villosus | reverse complement strand
CCACAAAAAACCAAAGTAAACAAAGAGACATGGAGGCACATCAAACAAAGAAAGGAAACAATTGGTACTTCGGATACAAAGCCCATATAGGGGTAGACGCTAAAAATGGTTTGGTACACAGCGTAAAAGTAAGTGTAGCGAACGTACACGATGTAACGATGGTGCCGGAGTTATTAACAGGAGAAGAAAAAGAAGTTTATGGAGATAGCGCTTATTTGGGGGCAGAGCGACGGGAGGAAGCAAGAAAGAGAAACAAAAAAGGACAAAAGATCAACTACAAAATCAACAAGAGACGTTCACAGAGCAGGAAGAAGAGTGGGAGATCGAAAGGACAGATCAAACGAAGAGAGAGGGAGAAATCATCGATTCGATCCAAAGTAGAACATGTCTTTGGGATCATCAAAGCAAGGTTCAGGTATCGAAAGACGAGATATAAAGGACTTAAGAAACAGGAGGCGAAGCTGAATATCCTGTGTAGCTTGGCGAATCTATTGATCGCACAGAGGCGGAGCCTAAGTGCTTAATTTGTTGTGCCCGAAAAACGAAAAATCGGGCACAACAAAGAGAAACATGGAGATAACGGGGAATAAATATCAATTTTTTACCCTATTATCCCCATTCTTTTTTCTGCCAATTGTGAGGTCTTTCCATAATTTCCCGGCAGAAACGGTTGAATTATCAATCCAAAATTTTTGTCCAGTTTTCAGATGGACGAGTTCCCTTGTACTCATGACTGTTGCCTGCCTCGATAATTTCGTAATAATACCATGAACCGGCCGGATTATCTTTCCAATTTTTGAAGTTTAACAGTGTACTTTTTTCATTTACGCCGCGATTCAATACGCGATTTAGTATTGAAACAACCTCTGCTCTTGTAATACTTTTATCCGGTTCAAACGTATTATTTTCATATCCTGAAATCCAACCTACTGCAGCTGCTGTACTGATTTGATTATATGCCCAGTGACTTTCGCTGACATCAGAAAATACTTTTTCTCCTTTTGTCGGCTCAATAAATCTAACAAGCATTGTAACAAACTCTGCTCTTGTTATCGATTTGTCCCCTTTAAATGTGCCATCGGGATAACCTACAATATATCTTCCTTTAGCCATCGACGAAACGCTTTCATTATACCAGGAACTCAATCTCACATCACTAAAAGTATTCCTATCGGTCTTTATTTCCGAACGACGAGCATCCGTAAGCAATCTATAAATCATAGCAGCTGTTTCAGCTCTTGTAATGTTATCTACGGGCCTCACTGTTCCATCCGGATACCCTTTTATATAAGCAATATGAAATTTAGTGAGTTCCGGAATATATATATTATTTTTTGTCGAAGTATAGATTTCATCAGAATTATAAGATTCAGGAACAGAAATGCTACTTTCTGTTGTAGTATCGTTTCCACCTGAAGATATCATTCCCGTATAAGTATTTGTAAATTCTGCAAAAGACAGATAGGCATCATTTCCTAAAGCGTCAAGTACTCTTGTATCCAAAAACCTATTTTTATCATTATAGGTAAATAGGATATAACGAAAGTTATTATCATACTCCCAGTGTTTTGCAGAATCATTTTTTACTTTTAATTTAAATACTGCCGTATACAACCACGGAATAAGTGTCGGTCGTTCCCATTTGCTGTCAGCAGCCAGTATATCATCCACATTAATTTTTACGTTCAAAACTTTTTCAACCGTTCCGACACCATTTGCAACAATTGAATTGTCAACAATTTCTAATGCATTAAAATCCGGCTGATTCGGAAAATCCAAATTTTCAAATTCAAATTGAAATGCATGAGGAGGCGGCACTGCGGTATTAGCTTGACGAATATCCAATTTTACAGCAAACCCGCTTGTATAAGTTTTGCTTCGATTATAGGTATGATTAAATACCATTTTGGGTACTATATTATTGTCTTCATCCCGAATCGTATATTGATATCCATCGTCGTCATCATAATCAATTTCTAAAAAGTATTTTGAATTGTCATATTCCCATCCGCTTTGATCATACATTGCAAAAGGATTATCCGGATCTTTGTTAAAAATCGAAATGGTGTATATCTTTTGACGTACGGGTATTTCCAAGACTCTGCTAATCGAAGTCCCCTGTGACAGCTTCCAAGTAATGCTGTCAGGTAAGGAATTTATCTCATGATCCCCTACTATTTCACTTCCGTCATTTTCTCTAAATTTAATCAAAAATTTCCATTCACTCGGCAAATCCTGCTCCCCTGTTTTGCTTATATTCATCTCAACGGGAACTGAAACATAATCCGCATACGATGTTAAAGGAAATAAGAAACACATCCCCAACATAATGATTATTAAAAATGCCGTCTTTTTAAGTTTAATAATCTCTCTCATAGTAACCCCCTTTGCTTAATTCACTTTCAATAAACGAAATACAAACCCTTTCTATCTCGTCTTTCAATACCCCGATCTTGCTTTGATGATCCCAAAGACGTGTTCTACTTTTGGTCTGATCGATTTGCTTGATACTATTACCTGTTGCATTGCCTTATCTGTATGAGTATTTTTCAACACGGGACTCGGGTATGAAAGCGAAAAATAAAGAACGATAACTCTGCTCTCGAGAGCAAGCAAAGCTTGTGATCGATTGAAAAAGCGCACAGCGGAGCATCGCGTAGAAGAAAAGGCTGAACGTGGTGAATGACGAAGTTTGCTAAGCCATTCCAAACGAGTGAAACATCGACATAAATTAGCTGTTTGAGCCTTAGAAAGTTCTGATGCTACGCTTCACAACTTGGTTTTCAGCTTCAAAAACATCCTCGTTCCGTTTGCACTTCATTTACTATAAATTCTGTTTTATCTCTATACCTCCCATACACCTGACTCGTTACTTGGGTTTTGGTATGAGTAGAATAAGGAAACACCGCACAAAGATATCCAATGCGCTTACTCTCGGTTTACATCCGAGAATCATTTAAAATGAAGGGGTTCAAAAAATGTATCCCTCGTGTGAAACCGGATTTACATTGTTTTCTCAAATTATGCGGTATCGCCTTATACTCTTCTTCACAGATATGTCATTTATCTGATCCCCGTATTGATAAAATATGATTCAAAAACATCAACTTCTACATAGACCACTTCCTTCCGAAATGAATGTTCAACCATTCAAATATTTCTTAAAGAAATACCGTACAAAGATATTCAATGCGTTTATCGTTATTGATAAGATTCAGAAAGCATTTAAAAATAAAGGGGTTTTTTTAAATGTATCACTCGTGTGAAATCGGATTTACATTGTTTTTTCAAATTGTACGGCATCACCTTAACAGCATCACCTGTTTGAACTGCCACCGGTACAGTTCAAATTCCATATTCACGTGGATCGTAGTTATTCTCTAGTGCCGTTTACACTACCGATGTTCAGGTCAAATATGTGCACAAGAAACCTACCGTCGATCCCCATCTGTCATCCGGCCTATCGATACCGATGATTTGTACTCCACAGGAAATGAACTGACTTTTTGTGGTTGCAGGATCGATATGAAGGTCCTTCTGTCTATAACAAGTACAGCCTCTCATCATCATATGGGCGGTATCTGCCCTCTACACATTCTCGGGCATTTGATTAGGTTTGGAGGCTGCATCTTTCGCACATGATACAGTTTATTTCCTTACACTTATTCATATTCTTTAAACGAAATACTGTCATCCAACCCACTGTCAAAAATCATAAACTTGTGCTCCTTCCCTTCCTCATCCACATAGGAGAATCCGTTGTTGGGAATACTTCCATAAAAAGCTACACCGACAATGAATGGACGGTTCGGATCCAAATAATCAAGCTCATAGATCACTTTTTCGTTAAATTTGTATGTTCCGTCTTCGCCAACGCTCCCGTCTGTAAGGTCCAAAAGCTTGAAGTTCTTGAGACCGACCACAGTTTGTATCGTAATCCTTGAAGGCCTGTTTTCATCTTCGGTACCAAATGAGTCATAGTCAAACAGATAATCGAGCTCGTAATCCGTAGAAGGACGAATGGTGATCAAGGCATCCGCACCTATCTTACGCTGTGAAAAAGGTGTATACTCTATTGCCTTTATTCGACGGATAAGGTCTGAGGTTTGGGCATCAAACCTCTCTTTGTCGAGTTCTTCCGCATTGTTGATATCGTAATTCCCCGCCAAACTGTGGTAATACCCGACCTCTTCTCCCCCGGATTCTTTATATTGGGAGAAGTACAACGAACTATCCTGCGGCTCAAGTTCATCTTTACTCAACTTGAACAGGTCCATGGAATACAAAACACCTACCGTACTTATATTGACAAACTCCACATCGTCCAAATAAAAATATTTGTTTCTCTGATCCCCTACCAACAGCAGTTGCGGAAGTTCGTTCTTCAGTGTAAATAGAGCGTAGATATTACCGATCTCATCGCTTCCGTTTTGGTTTTCCACATCTCCGATAAAAAGTTCGGGGATTCCGTCTTCGTTTATATCCATCATATGATATCCAACTTCCTTGAGTATCATTTCGCGATCCAAAACAAGCATCTTTTCCCAAACCGCTATCTTGCTTTCATCGATCTCCTCGTTGTCGAAATCACTATTGTAATCATAAGTCAGGATGAATCGATGATATTCTTCCAACAAGTCGTCATAGGCTTGCGGCACTTCATCCGAAGCTTGTGAAGGAGGCTTTTCCTGTTCCTCCTCTTGAGATTTCGTCTCGTTATCCGAAGTTGTACCGGTATCTGCACTCTTCGGCTCAACGCTGCGGGTACATCCTCCGAAAATGCTTGTAATTACTAAAAAAATCAGTATAAGGATTTTTGCTTTTTTCATAAGATACTCCTTTCCAACACGGTCCTCTTCCTCTGTTTCTCAGTGATCCTGCATCCTCCGATAAACGTTTTGTACGTGAAGACACCTGACAGGAAGAACACCTCTCTACACATCCTCTTCCCCATCCGAGGGATGCTCATCAAATTCAATCTCCTCATACGATACGATCTTCCCTTGTGCATCCGTGGTAACATATACCAATTGATATAAGTACTCCGCCCCCGGATCCGGAGTTCGGTCATCCAAGCTCATCATTTCATAGGCAAGTGCTTCATAAGTATTTCCATAAACGATGTGTTTGTTGTCCGGATCATACTCCACCCGATCGAGCCATACGCGTTTTTTTCCATAGTCTTTTTTGCAACAAATCGCATAAAACTTGGAATCTTTTTCGATCTGTGAGGTCTGTGTTAAATCACTTCTTTTTCGAAATACATGGGAGGGCGTGTCGAAGACGTCGTACATCAAACTGTCTCCGTTGTTGACCTGAAACAATTGAATAATAATCTCGCCGTCGCCCAGAGTTTTGTATGTCAACGCAAAATCCCCGTCCTGATCAAAAAACTCATATCTCTCTTTTTTAGACTCCGGAACCTCAAGGTCTATGATTTGGAAAGAAATCGTATTTCCAAACCCGCTCTCATCCCGAGTATGATCCAGAATCTGCAAATTTCCGACGGAATGAAATTCTTCTCCGTTCTCAGGATCGATTATATCGAGGCTGTAGGACCCGTCTTCAGCAACAGAGAACCATGCAGCATCGGAAAAAGAATCAGGATGAAAGTAAGTCCAATCCCCTAACAGGAATTTTTCTATATCACGGGGAGAATTAAATACAAGAGGATCTTCCCTCGACTGTTCCTGAACGGTCCTGTTTTCTTGAACGATATCCCCTTGCTCGTCTTCAAGACCTTCCTTTGTCTGCGTTTTTTCATTCTCTTTCAAACTACCTGACGGTTGCTGCGACTCCACCGAACAGGCAACAAGACAAACCCCCGATAAAAGTACTGCTAAAAGCCTTAAGATCCTCTTCATAAGTCACTTCCTTTCCAAAACAGATCCTGTACTCCACAATCTCCAAATATAGATACTTTTGTAGTTCATGCCCTTATTCGATCGAAAGACGGTCATCCTGTAACTGCAAATATTCTTTACGTACTTGCACGAAGCACCGTTCTCCGACATCGACAAGGAGGCGAAAAAGTTCTCTCCCTCTCTCGGAACAATCCGATCGAAGAATCGACTTCAAAAAAGACTCAGGTACGGGAAACAAACCTCAATGTTCATAAGAGAGACCGACTGTGCAATTCAAACAGACTGCGATCCGAATCCGCTTATATATCTACACCTTTAACTTATCATATTTTTCAAAAAATCACCCTATCCAAAAGTATAGGTTTGGCTAAGTCGCACCGCATAATTTGAAAAATCAGCATATGTTTCATCCGAAGGACGATATTCTTGAAATTATTGACAAGACAGGCTCACGTGTTTTAGCAACTCAAAAGAAAATCAACAACCTAACATCTCACGCGGTGTTTCTAAAAGGAAGATTTGCCAAAGAGATGCCGAATAATACTACTATTCTTTTGAATAGTGGATATAAACAATCTGTGACCCATGGAAGACAACATAGTTTTTCCTCATCGAAAAATAGATATATCCACATTTCTATTGAAAAATAGTATAAATTCCAATATCGGCATAGAACTGCCGTATATGAAAAATAAAGTTTTTGGACGTATTTATTTCACAAGCTCTTCGCACTTCACAGGACGATTGCAAAGGCAAGATATACCTTCGGTGCGGTATTTCACCGATCAAAAAAAGCCTCCGGAAGTACCGAGCAAAGATACTCCTTAGGCTTTATTTACAGGAAGTACTATGACCAATTTCACACACGCTTGGCACACCACACGAAGGTCTCCTCCTGATTTTTCGATTTTTTTACGCAGATCTGCAAGCCCTCCCGTTTCTTTTATGCTTCTGATCTTTGTATTGGAATTGTCTTCTATTTCGACCTTTACCAGAGAGTCCGTCGTCGTTATATTTATTCGCACCTCATCCGCCTTGGAATGTCTGACTGCATTGGTTATCGCCTCTCTCATAGCTGTTACGATAAGATAACTCGTCTTATCATCTTTAGGCAATTCTCCTTCCAAAACGATCCTGCATCCGAACACACTCGATGCATCGATCAACTGATTTAATGAAGAGTTGCTGTTTTCATCCTCTTCCTCCAACATCTGTGTCTTTTTGATTACATCCTGCCAAATGTCAATGGGTGATTTTTCGTTTTGGTCGCTTAAAAACAACTGTGTGGCAAGGATCGCCTTTCCAAACTTGGAGTGAGTATCTATTTTTAAGTTCAGGATCTCCTCTTCTTTTTTTGACTGTATGATATCTTTTAACAGTTTTTCCTGTCTCTTCTTTTGTTCTATCAAGTCCAAATTTTTTTCTCGCAATCGGTTTGACAGTTCATAGATCTGCGTGATCTCGTTGGCGGATATCTCCCTGTATACATCGCCGTCCAAGTCAAAGGTCTTTTGATCTATCCTCCATACACGTTTGTCCGGGGTTTTGAACACAATACTGTCCTCTTCGGATCCGATAAATGTAACACCCTTATAACCCGCGTTTTTGTTCAAGATACCCACGATATCATCCATGCTCTGAAAATCTTTTCCCGTTACGATATAGACCAACTCATACATTTGTTTGTTTACAAGCACGGGGATTCCCTTTTGATTGATTATACTTATGGCTTTAGGAAGGTCGTCAAACGCCTCTTTTATGGAATTGAAGCTGATTTCTCTCTTATACCTTCTATAGTTCCCGACGATATAAAACATACTCGCACCCAACATACTTCCCAGCAACGATACCGAGAAGAATATGGATTGTTCAGCGCTTACAGCAGTGAAACCGGTAACGGGAACCTTCCATTCTTTCTCGTAAAAAATTTCGATCATCATAAATATTTGGATAGAGGAAATAACGATCAAACTCATAAACAACGCTCTGTGATCTTTCTCGTTCCTATTGATAAAATCAATGATGACACAACCTATCTCCAAGACTATGGCTACGATATAAAAAATCGCTATAACAACTTGGACCACTGTCGTCAAATCAACGAATCTCATTGGTTCACTCCTTACAGAATCTCATATTGATTTGAATATTGTCACTGTCTTCTTCATAGATGTCACAGCATGCAGGACCTCTCACAGTGCTTTCAATAAACTCTTCCCCGTTGAACTGCTCGCGTAATCCTTCTCCGTTCAGGAGTACGGACATACTCAAATCCTCCCCGGAACTGCGTATGACTATAAAAATATCTCTCAAATGCCTAAAAAACATTTCGATTATTCTCTGTAGCGCATTGTAGAGGACAAACACCCTGTCCTTATCGATCTCTCCACAAGAGTCAAGTTTAAAGCCTGCACAAATCCCCGTTTTGCTCAAGTTATTGAGACTTTCCTCTATGGTTATCCCCACATCTTCAAGAGAGATCTTGTCATTATATTCACTCAGGAATACAAGATTGCTGTAACGCTTGATATATGTCGCACAAATATTGACCTCCCGCCACTTGTCTTGATCGTTTCCATTTTTACTTAGGTAGTCCAAATTTTCTTTGATCTTATTCATTTGGACATAAGTATGTTTGTTTATTATGTCATACAACCTGTTTTTTTCTTTAAATTTTATCCTCTTTTCATCTATGTTCATCTGATTTTGAATCAAAGTAATATCGTTTTCTATCTTACTGTTGACCTCTTCCAGCTCATCGATCAGACGAAGTATCGCATCCGAATGTTCTTCCCGAATGACATAGCCCCCTGTTATAGGGTTCATATAAAGCCTGCTTCCTATGTGTTCAAAGACCGTAGCGTCCCTCTTCAACTGCTCAAAAGTATCCGGATCGATCCTGTTTTTTTCTCCTGTATAATAGCGGACAGTTCCGTTATCATCGACGATCCACGTATTCATCGTAGAGTTCTTAAAAAACTTGTTATAATTGGAATTTGAACTTATAAGACCTATCTGTATACAGCTTTCCCAAAACGCAATCGTAGTCATACAGTAAGCGATTGTTATTTCAATAAACTGCAAAAACTTATGATTCTGATTTAAGTTGTAGAAAACACTGTATAAAATATAGACAAACACTATGATAAAAGGCAGGTATATCTTTTCTTTACTCTCTTTTATCCTCGATTTTCTGAACATGATAGATATACAAGCGAGGACACAATAAAAAGAGAAGGCATATGCAAGATAATAAAACAACCCGTATCCGTAAGTCATTCCTACATAAGCGCTCCCTTCAAACACGAAGGCCATCCTGTGTATATCGTTGGTAAGCACACCTGCAATGATGACCGTTGCCGGAACAATCAACATCTTGTCTTTAAACGGCAATCTCCAATCTTTCTCCCGCCCTACGGTTCGTGCCGTAAAATAGCTGAGCAGGGGTATCAGAACAATCGGTATATAAAACAAATACCACAACATATTCATATTGAAAAACACAGAGAGCACCCTGTACTTTACGGTCCTTACAAGCAACCAAAAAAACATCAGAATGCCGATCGACATTAAGTAACCTCTGATCTTTTTATGTATTATCCTGATATACACGGATATGATCCAAGCCAATAAAAGGGTGGCGTTTAGTATGAAATTCAATATGAACTCTATATCAAATATATAGCCGTTCGGTTTTTCTATTCCTCTAAATATGCCCATCACTGTTACTAAAACAGCTATCCATATGTATCTTTTCTTTTTGTCATAAAGTATCGTTGTCATAAATGCTCCTCGGATTCATGTCTGATGAAGGTCTGTTCGAAATCGCCCATCCTAACAGCTCGGACCGGCTAGCCTCTGAAGTCTCGTTGTATGTTATTATCCGATCGGACTTTTGTCATATCTGTTGTTTGACTATGATCCTTCATTTCATCTCCTACGGAAACAAACTTCCGGTATCAACCATACAACCAGGAATAGGAAGTAGCGTGTCATTTGCAAGCTCGGTATAAAACTGCTCCTATATGAAAAATAAAATTTTTGGAAGTATTTCTTTCAAAAAGTTTTTGTACTTCATAAAACGACGGCAAAAACGAGATATCCCTTTGTTCGGTATTTCTATGAGCAGATACCTCCTAATGCGAAAAACACAGTGAAGCCGATTGCATATGAAGGTTATATGTCCCAAAACCATTCATTTCAAAGTCCTTCTGTTGTCTGCAAGCCAAGAGTGAAGACCGCTCCTCCCTTCGTACGGTCTTCTCACAGTGTCAAAGAGCCCTGCTACGAAGGCGGAGGGTGCAACTTGCAAATACCTTTGAAGAGATTTTTAATTGCCGGTTTGAATCTGTTGTACCCCTTTATTCTACCACGTTTTTGCCTTCTAAAGGGAATTATTTCGCGATTCTTGTCCACTTCTTTTTTAAAAAATACCGCACAATTCAAAAAATCAGCATAAAATCAATTTTACACGAAGGGTGAAAGTCTTAAAACCATTGATATGACAAATTTTCACATTTTATAAACCTGAAGAGAAATTAGCAATTTTACCGTCTGAAGTATCTTCCTAAAAATACCTCATCCTCTGAAAAACCGCGTTGACCTCGATGAATAATAATGTTATGCTGAACTTGGAAGAATTGAGGCATCTTATCGTTATAACATTTTCGTACAGGTGATCGTCTTTTGTTTTTGAGAAAACCGTTTTTATAGCTACATATACAAGGTTTAGGAACCGCTACACAAAGCCGAACTCCCGATCTTCTTATGAGTTCACAAGATACGAAGGTTTGTCGTCTCAATATTTTTAAGTATTTTATCAACTGTATATCATCGGTTTTATGATGTTCTCTTGCATTATGCGGTATTGCCGTAGCATAGCATAAAGTCGCTTTTGCTTTGTATTTTGAAATCATATGCCAATTCTTCAAAAAAATTAAGGAGATTTGATTATCATGCCGGATAAAAATAACACTAAAAAACGAAATGTCCTTATAGTGGAAGACCAGGTCATAATAAAACATGCCATAGAAGATGCTTTGATACGAACAAACAATTACACCGTCGTCGCATCCATAGAAAACGCATCCTTCGCCGAGATGTACTGTGAGGATCATCGGATCGACCTTATCATTATGGATATATATACTTCTCAGAGAGAAAACGGACTTGAATACTCCAAAAAAATCAAACTTGCTTATCCTACTATAAAAATTATAATTGCAACATCGATGCCGGAACACAGCTTTATAAACAAGGCCATATCCTACGGTTGTGACAGTTTTTGGTACAAGGACAGCGGACTCTCCGAGCTTCTGAATATATTGGAGCGTACGCTCCAAGGTGAAAAAATCTATCCGAAAAATACCCCGGAATTGAACATAGGTTTTGCTAAAAGTACGGAATTTACAAACAGAGAACTCGATGTACTGAGGGAGCTTGTAAACGGATACTCCCCTCAAGAAATCTCTGAACATTTGAAGATCTCGAAGGCAACCGTCCACTTTCACATAAACAACCTCTTGTCTAAGACCGGATATGAAAGCAAGGTCAAATTGATCATAGATATCACGGACAAGCAATTTATAATCCCGGGCTTTTAGGGAGATTCTGTACATTTCGTCTGTCTTACACTATTTTCCGATAGAAATGCCGGATATGCACAATATACTATTCACGAAAAACAATTTGGAGAGTTCTATACTCCAAGCCATTCAACCTGTCAATTTTGGCAGATAATAGTATTAAGATCCGTCTTGGGCAAACACACATCGTTGCATGTTCATTCAAAAATACGTTTGAAAATGATCGGAAGACCGATTCGCTCTCCGCTTTATCTATACTGTTCTGAGATCAAACTTTCGGGTCGCACTATAACGCTTGCCGAAAACGGTTCGGGGCAAGAACACGCTTCAACCCCACAGACCGTCCACAGTATCTCCTGTACTTTGGCACTTTTTTTGCTTTAAAATAAGAGTGAGCATAACGGTTGACACTGATCATCGGAATACATGTTTCAAATGTTTAAAAGGAGGAGTTTGTATGGCTGCAAAATACGAGGAATTAAGGGGTAAACGCGTTGTGGTAACAGGAGGAGCCAGCGGTATAGGAAAGGCGACCGTTCAGAGGTTTGTCGAAGAAGGTGCAAAGGTCATCGCCTTCGACATCAACGAGGAGGCACTGTCTTTGACAAAATCGGAGATCAAAGGCTTGGCAGGCTGTGTCACGGTCGATGTGAGCAACGAAGAAAGCGTGGTCAAAGGTTTTGAGAAGGTCGATGAACTGATTGGAGGCATCGATGTTCTGATCTCCAATGCAGGGATCAGTGTAAGAAAAAAATTCATAGACTGTGATTTTGCTCAATGGAGGAGGGTCCTGGGCATAAACCTGGATGGAATGTTCCTCTGTTGCAAGGAGGCGGTAAAACGTATGATGCCTCAAAAGTCGGGAGTTATTCTTATGACGGCATCCACCAACGGTATGGAGGGTCACCCCTTCTATACCGACTATAACGCTTCTAAAGCCGGAGTCATTCTTCTGGGAAGATCGATAGCCTTGGAATGTGCTCCCTATATCCGCGTCAATTCCGTTTGTCCGGGCTACGTCCTCACTCCCATGCAACGTGCCGAATATACGGATGAGATGCTCGCGGTAGTCAATGAAGGGATTCCGATGAAGCGACATGCACAGCCGGAAGAAGTCGCGGCCTTGTACGCCTTTCTTGCCTCCGATGAAGCAAAGTACATCACCGGTCAGCACATCCCCATCGATGGAGGAGAAACCGCATAGGGGAATTTTTTCCTCCGGGTATACCAATATTTAGCTTTATTTTTCATCTTCGTTATAAGCTGAAAAGGGTTATATCCACGTCGGAACTACTATGAGTTTCAACCTGCCCTTATGCCGAAATACGATCGAAGTGTAGAGCTCTGTGACCTGCAGAGCTCCCAAAAATAATTTCAGTGTTCGTGTAGTACCATTGCTTCGATCGAAGTATAAAAATGTCCGATTTGCAAACTACAAAAAAAGCAGTTCAAAGCCTATAAGATACAGATCATCAATATCGACAGTTAAAACGGATAAAAGTATGAACCGTTGATATAAAGCTTTAAAAATAGAGCTTCGGACATTCAAACACCCGCCCTGTTTCGATCCCTTTCAGAAACTTTGCGGGTGTCTTGTTATGCAGAGGTATTCGCTCTCCAAGTCCATCTTTGCCTATTTTACGACATCATGACCGCTCCACACGAAAAAGACCTTATCAGATCTTCTGATATCGGATAAGACGGCATCTTGATCAAAATCCTTTCCCTGATAGGATATCCACAGCATCATAGACGAAAGACTCTCGCTTTCTTCCCTAATCGAGCTGAATTGCTCCACTTTGCAATTGTTCTCTTCAAAGAGTTGAATGATTTTTCCTAACGAAACATCCTTGGAAAACTCGATATAGAGCTGCTTGATCTTTGATGACTTCAAAAAGTGCTGGTCCAAGCGATGTATCATCTCCAAAACCATATACATAAAGAAACAGAGGATAACAGCACCTTCAAAAAAACCAATTCCTATCGAAAGTCCCATACAGGCCGAAGCCCAAAGCCCCGCAGCCGTAGTTAAACCTCTCACCTGATTTTGTCCGGTGACGACGATTGTACCGACTCCCAAAAATCCTATCCCGCTTATCACCTGTGCTCCAAGCCTCGCCGGATCTCCTGACGAGGAAATATTCTCAAAAATATACTGACTGACCATCATAACCGAGGCCGAACCCAGACATACCATCAAGTGAGTACGAAGTCCTGCCGGATGATTCTTCTTCCCTCTTTCAAAGCCGATCAATCCTCCGAAAACGATGCAGGTCATATATCTCAGGAAGATAGACATCAGACTCAAGTCCCTAAATTCTTCTAACACCATATCATACATCTTCTATCTCCACCTCCTCTTTGGATTATAGTTCAATAATATAGCAAAATTTTTTAATGATTTCAAATATTTTTTATTTATTTTTATAATTTAGCTTTTTTGACAGAATTTTAAATTTTTTGTCAATTTTTTTGACAACAAACTGTCAAAATTTTTGTGTTTTGTTCTTCCTTCCCCATTCGGATCTTAGATCGCTTTTCTTTGTCAACTTGACCTCGAGTCCTGCTGCTTCTTTTTTTCCGCTTCTTCTCCGATCATACCATCGAACTCTACCTTGTGAAAACGTTTTCTGTGTTTTGAGCTTTGGCACCGTACTTGCTAAACATAATCGTACTACAAATAAAAGGAGATGATAAGAATGTATGCCGATATGCACACACATACCAACTTTTCCAATGACAGCGATGCCACACTGGAAGAGCAGTTGGATCGAGCGGTAAGACTTGGGATGAAGTACTACTGCGTTACGGATCACCAGGATTACGATCATCCCGAAGGAGATTTCTCCTATATTCTCAGAAAACGTGAAGATATTGTTTTTGAAACGTATTTTGAAAAACTCTATGCGGCGAGAGAGGCCTACAAGGACAAACTGCATCTGTTGATCGGAATAGAATTCGGTCTTCAACCCCATCTTGTCGAGAAGATCCAAAAAGATTATGCTACCTATCCCTTCGATTTCGTCATCGGATCCACCCACAGCATCAAGGGTTATGATACGGAGGACAGTAGGCTCTACGAAGGTGTCGGCCCCGAGCAGATCATTCGGGAATACTTTGAAATCGAGTATGAAAACCTCAAAAATACCCGGACCGTAGATGCCTTCGGACACATTGATTTCATCCTGCGTGATGTCCCCGGCAAAAACAAGGGCTTTACATACGCTAAATACGCAGACATCCTGGATGAAATTCTCAAACTTGCCATCGACAGGGGGCAGGCAATCGAACTCAATACCAAGCCCCTCGTAGTCGGAATGAGAGATTCCAGTCCCGGTTTCGAGACCTTCAAAAGATATAGGGAACTCGGCGGGGAACTTGTAACCTTAGGCTCCGATGCCCATTTCCCCGAAAGAATCGGTGCTTGTTTCGATATTGCGGGAGACTTACTCAAAGAAGCGGGTTTTAAGTATTATAACATCTTTATTCAACACGAACCCAAATTCTTTCCCCTTTAGGAGACCTCCGGCATCTCAAGCCGTCATACCGATGGGGATGTTCTTTTTCATCGTACGAATAGAGGAGTATCTTATGAGATCTTCTTTGTTTCGATGCGATATTCCTCTTCAAAAGAAGGAAATTATGATCAAAAGGTTATGGATACAGTATCCAAATATGTTAAAGAAGGAGAGTACCTATATAACCGGGTACGACAAGTAAGATGTTTAAAAAAAATGAAAGCTCACCTCGAACGAAACGAAAGCCCTCCGTGCTTGAAGCTTTTTCCACCTTGATTTTTATGATTACCATGTTCGGTTTGGGCGTGGTATACAGCATGAACTATGTTTCACTGACCGTCATCGTCATCGCCTATACCGCACTTCTCGGCTATCGTTGCGGTTATACTTGGAAGGAAATGGAAGCTGCCGTCGGAGATCGAATAGGAAAGTCCATGCCGGTCATTATGATTCTGCTCGCCATCGGTTTTATGGTGGGTGCTCTGATGTTTTCGGGAACACTTCCCATGTTGATCTACTATGGTCTGAAAATCGTACATCCCCGTTGGATCGCTCTGTGCGCCTTCCTTCTCTGCGCGATTTTCTCTACCGCGACCGGAACCTCCAACGGTTCTGCAAGTACCGCAGGACTTGCGATGATGGGATTGGCCATGGCTATGAAGGATGTCAACATCGGTCTGGTCGCAGGTGCCTGCTATGCAGGTTCGATCTTCGGAGACAAGATCTCCCCCTTATCTGATACAACGGTCTTGGCATCTATGATCACAGGAAACGATATCTTCGATCATATTCGCCATATGGCTAAAACAGTTGTCCCCGCTATGCTGCTCAGCGTTGTTATATACATTGCCCTCGGATTGTCTGCCTCTTCCGTGTCGGAAGGTCACAACGAGTCCACTCTGGCTCTTTTAGAAACATTAGACAGTATGTTTAAGTGGAATCCCATCTTGTTCCTGCCCATCGTCTTCATCCTGTGGGGCTCTCTGACAAGAAAAAACACCACCCTCATCCTTTTCGGTTCCGGATTTATCGCCCTGTTTATCGGTGTTTTCTACCAGGGTTTCAGCTTCTCGGACGGGATCAACGTTCTTTACAGCGGGTTTGAGTCCGACATTGTGCTCACCGCACATCCGAATTTCAACCTTGAAGCCATGGATCCGTCTGCCGTAAAACTGCTCGAAAGAGGCGGAATCTCGGATATGAGCAAGACCTTCATCATGGTCATGTTCTGTTTCTACTTCGCAGGTATTGCGGAGCTCTGCGGTTGTCTGGAAGTCATCCTCGACTACCTCAGCAAGTTCGTAAAGGGTCAAGGCTCTCTTATCTTTGTAACGGGTATTGCTACCGTAGCATTGATTGCTGTCGGCGGAAGCTCAACCGTTGCCCTCCTGATGGGCGGTACCCTGTTTAAGACCAAGTATGAAGAGATGGGTATCGATACTCTCAACCTCTCGAGAACACTTGAAGACTTCGGTACGGGATGTTCAGGTTTTATGCCCTGGACCTCCTCGGGGATCTTGTATCAATCGGTCCTCTTCGTTCCTACAACGACCCTGCTTCAATATTCTTTCTTCAGCTGGATTGTTTGGATCTTAGCGATCACCTACGGATTTAGCGGAAAATGTATGACCTACGGACGAAAGAAAACTTCTATATAATAGAGTTTTTGTGATAAATCAGACTTGGTGGCAAAATCTGATTAATACTGCTATTCTTTTGAATAGTGGATATCAGAAACCTGTACTCAACAGAGGATAAAAAAGATGTTCGTAGTCATAAAGGAGATATAACAACACTTCTATTGAAGAATCGTATAAACTCCTACGTTTATGGAATGTACAACTATAGTTTTTCACTTGTTAGTAATACTACCCCGTTTGTGCCGGACATGAAGCAAATATCCTTGCCGAAAAACAGTTTGGAGGAGGATCGTTCAAACCATTCAATCTGCCAAATTTAACAGATTCCGTTATGAAATCCAACTGATACTACTATTCCTTTGAATAATGGATATCAACGATTTGCACTCCATAGAAGAGAACACGAATTTTCGTGGTTGCAAAACAAATATAACCATACTTCTATCGAAGAATAGTATGAAATGTCGGAGACACAGAACGAATAGCTCCACAGACTGACCTTTCGACGAAGAAAAGAAAAAACGACCTCCGTTATCAGCTCTATCGAATTGATAACGGAGGTCGCTCTTATATTGGACTCCTCTTACAGGTGTACCTTGCTACGAATCCTTGTTTCGATTTCATCGACCTTATCTTCCAATTCCTTCATCTCACTTCTCATCTTGGCAACATATTCTTCGTCCTTGATGGAACCGAGGTTGATCTTTACATTATAGAAGGCGGAATGAACGGCTGTTCTGGCTTGCATCGCTGCAACCGCGCCGTCGGTCACGGCATTTTGATTGCCCTTTTCCACGACGAACTCCGCCAACTCCATTAACTTAAACGCTTCTTTTCCCACCGTGAACGGAACATTCGCCGCTCCCTTGTATCCTTCTTGGATCATCTTGGTTCGATGTGCCTTCTCTTCCTCCGTTTCTTTGGGAAGCTTGAATGCCGCCATCGCCGCGTTGAAGGAGTTTGCATCCTTATCGATGTACTCCAGAAACATATCTTTGAACGCAGTCGCCTTCCTGATCACTTCCTGCATCTCCTCTTCCACATCGGCAAACTTCTCCTTGCCCACCGTCAAATTTGCCACCATAGCGATCAGGGCTGCGGAAGAAGACGCGGACAAAGCTGCGATACTTCCTCCTCCCGGTGCCGGAGAATTGGAGGCAGTCTCATCTATAAACCCTCTTACTGTTTTTTCAATTAACATCGGCTCTACTTCCTTTCTATCGTTATATCTTTTTGCGTGAAAAGAAACTTCTGTTCTTCCGTTTGATTTTATTTGCAAATGAGGAGGACACAGACCTCCATCGAAGCGACATCATCTTAAGTCCATATGAACACAAGGACGTGACATTTTCCCTCTTACCCGACGGACAGGTCTGATCCGTGGGAACTCTTGGATCTCAAAGCTCTACCGATCCTCGACCGCAGGACTCTGCTTACAGCACAGTTCCTCTACTTCCAGCTTATATACACAGACCGAAGCTGCCATCGCATCGGAAAATTCCCACTCTTTCTTCTGCGAATTGTGTTGCATAATAGAGACCAAGGCCTGTTTCTTCTCTTGCATCTCTTGCACAAAGCTCACTCGTCCCGTTCCGATAATGCTCTGATAGCTCGCTGAAAACTTACAGGCGAGTTCGTTCTCGAGAATACGGCAGTTCGTATCAAGCTCGAAGCCTACGCTTGGGGCTTCTTTGATCAGCTCGATCTTCCTTCCCTGCTTTGCTCCGTGAAAATAAAACACATGCCTGTCGTCTTCATAAAGATGTCCGAAATTGAGAGGTACGATATAGACGCTCCCCCTGTCATAGAACCCGAGTCTGCAACAATCGCAACTGTCAATGATCTCGTTGATCTTATCGATATCGGTTACTTCCTTATCTTTTCTCCTCATATTCAACTTCCCTTCGTCTTAGAACAAACCTGAGATCGTTCCGTTTGCATCGATATCGATGTTGTTTGCGGCAGGTACCTTCGGCAATCCCGGCATTACCATGATGTTACTCGTCTGGCATACGATGAAGCCCGCTCCCGCCGACACTCTCACATCTTTGATTGTAATATGAAATCCTGTCGGTGCACCCATTGCAGTCGGGTCATCGGTAAAGGAGTACTGGGTCTTGGCCATACAGATCGGCAGTTTATCCAAGCCCAGTTCTTCAAGTTTTTTGATCTGCTTTCTTGCAGCAGGCTCGACAATCACACCTTCTCCACCGTAAATTTCTTTTACGATGGTATTGAGTTTTTCATCAATGGTCTTGGTCTCGTCGTAGATGGGTGCATAGTGCGATGTTTGGGTATTCAAGATGTGCATCAGCTTCTCAGCCATTTCGACTCCGCCTTCTCCACCTTTTTCCCAACATTCGTTCAACGAAACCTCTACACCGAAATCACGGCATTTCTCGATGAGTGCATCGACTTCCGCCTGTGTATCCGACACAAACTTGTTGACAGCTACAAGGACGGGCAGACCGAACTTTCTCATATTCTCAACCTGTTTTGCCAGGTTGACAAAGCCTTTTTTCAAAGCCTCAACGTTTTCTTCTCCCAAATCCGCCTTCGCTACTCCTCCGTGCATCTTCAAGGCACGAATGGTCGCAACGATAACGACCGCATCGGGTTTCAGACCTCCTTTTCGACACTTGATATCGAGGAATTTCTCCGCTCCGAGGTCCGCCCCGAAGCCTGCCTCCGTAATGACGACATCTCCAAGTTTCAAAGCAAGCTTTGTCGCAATAAGAGAGTTGCATCCGTGAGCGATATTTGCAAAAGGTCCTCCGTGGATCAAAACAGGGGTGTTCTCCAAGGTCTGTACCAAGTTCGGCTTAATCGCATCCTTCATCAACATCGCCATTGCTCCGTGTACATTGAGATCCCTTGCAGTTACGGGTTCTCCGTCCAAGTTGTAACCGATGATGATATCTCCGAACTTCTCCTTGAGATCCATCAGGTCCTGTGCAAGGCAGAGGATGGCCATGATCTCGGATGCGACCGTAATCATAAATCCGTCCTGTCTCGGGAAACCGCAGACCTTACCGCCAAGAGCGACAACTACGTTTCGAAGAGCACGGTCGTTCATATCGACAACGCGTTTCCACACGATCTCCCTCGCATCGATGCGAAGAGCATTCCCGTGGTGGATGTGGTTGTCGATCGCAGCGGACAACAGGTTGTTCGCTGCCGTGATCGCGTGCATATCTCCCGTGAAGTGAAGGTTGATGTCTTCCATAGGAACGACCTGTGCGTGTCCTCCGCCTGCCGCTCCTCCCTTTACTCCGAAGACCGGTCCTAAGGACGGCTCACGAAGTGCGATATAGGCATTTTGGCCGATTTTGTTCAGAGCCTGACCCAATCCTATGCAGGTGGTGGACTTTCCTTCTCCCGCCGGTGTCGGGCTGATCGCCGTTACAAGCACGAGTTTTCCGTCTTCTTTGGACTCGAGACGCTTCATCGCATCAAAGGAGACCTTCGCCTTATACTTCCCGTAATGCTCCAGCTCGTCTTCCAAGATCCCATAGTTTTTTGCTATTTCCGAAATCGGCAGCATGTTTGCACTTTGCGCTATTTCGATATCGCTTTTGAATTTGTTCGACATGATTTACCTCCTTGTTCTCCATATGGCTTTAGACAGAGCCTCCCCGAGAGAGGGGAAACTCTGCCAAAAATCTTTTCTTACTTTTCTCTTACTTACTGTTCAATAACTGTTTTTCGATGATCTGATTCACATCGAAGTCTTCCAGCTGCATATAGTATTCCGCGGATTCCACCAAGGCTTCCAAGGGAACCATTCCCACCAGTTCGGTTCCGTAGACGGTCACTCCGTATCGAGCGGCTTCCGCCTTGATCAGCTCGATCGCACGATAGATGGATGTTTTTTTGTAGTTTACAAGGTTCATTGACACCTGTACCTGGTTTCTGTCTTCAAGCATAACTCCCATCGCCTTCACAAAACGAAGTCCTCCGCCTATGAAACGCACCTTCTTTGCGATCGCATCGGCGATCTCAAGTTTGTCGGTGTTCAGGTTCACGTTGAAGGCTACCAGTGCGATCCTTGCACCCACGGCAGTACATCCGGTTTTCGCATTCATTTCGCCGGGGCCGAAGTCGGGCTTCCATCCCTCTTGAGTGATCTTTTCAAAAAACCCTTCATACTGTCCTTTTCGAACATCCGCCAGATTTTTTCTCTCCGGTTTGGATGCCGCTTCTTCATAGAGGTAGACGGGAACTCCAAGAGCACCTATTCTCTCTCCCACTTCTTTTGCATACTCTACGCACTCTTCCATGGTCACTTCCGCTACCGGGATAAAGGGAACCACGTCCACCGCACCCATTCTCGGATGTGCTCCTTCATGCTTGCTCATGTCGATGAGCTCGGTTGCAGCCTTTGCGGCAGCTACCATAGCGTCTTTTACCTTTGCGGGATCTCCCATCACATTGACAACGGTCCTGTTGTGGTCTTTGTCGGGAGAGTAGTTCAAAAGAGTTACTCCCTCGATATTGCGGAAGGAATCGACGATCTTTTCGATTACCTCCTCGTTTCTTCCTTCACTGAAGTTGGGTACACAATGTACGATCTTTCCCATCTTAAAAACCTCCTGAATAGTAGTGTTTATGATTTGATGACGACAAAACGTCTGTATTTCATAAACTCATTGTATCAGATTTCCAATCTACAAAACGTCAATTTTTTTAGGAATTTTAGAGTTTTTTGTCTTTTTTAGACAAAATTATCGACGTTTTCCTGTTTGCCTGCCCTTATCCGCCCCATGGACCGACCTTGCAAGTTTCCTCCGTCAAGCCGTTTTGGACAGCGGTATAGCTTGTTTCCGACGGATGAAGACGACCGGCATCTTCCATGTCCGCCAAAGAAGTTGTCCTTCTTTTGTATAGAATGACTTTCAACTGCTCATTCTTATCTATCATTGTACCATATCTCAGGATTTTTAAAAGTGTGATTTTACGCCGCAACACCATGCAACACACAAACAAAAGAACCCCTCAAGCAGAGGGTATCATTCCTATAAATCCCCTCCCTTTCAAACCTCAACTCTTCCCTTCTATATGAAAATCCCCCTCCTGTTTCTTTTATGCCTCAAACAAAAGGGGGTTATACACTTCTTTCTCTATAAAAAGATATTGTTTCAAATTTTTTTAATTATAATATCGTGAAAATCTACACGCCCTTCTCCGGATACCGGTTTCGCAAAACAGTGGATCCACGTTCTATCTCCCAATATCAACTCATTCACAGGAATACGTACACGTTCTCCTCGTTTGATGACTATTTCACTTGTTTCGGGAAAAGCGGTCAAATCGTGAAAACTTCCTTTTTCTGTAATAAGATACAAGTCGGACGGATTGTCTTCAGGATTGTAGATTTCGATGTAGCGAACATAGGTATTGGACACCTGCCCGATAAAATTCCAATGCTCGGTATGAAGAGATAAGGGGCTTGGAGCCTTGTTCTCATATGGACGAAACAGAAAAATGCAACAAGCGATCAACACCAAAAGCAAGGGCATTCCAAAAAGAAAAACTTTCTTTTTTAGTAACATAGTAGATTCACTCTCCATTCTTTCATCAGTCTCTTACAAGAATTTTATACTTTCCACCGGCACAAGAACACATGTATATGCTAATCTAAAAATGGTCCACAAACAACAAAAAATCTCTTTGAAAACCGGTCCAATCAATCAC
>NZ_JBHSHL010000002.1:0-112720 GCF_042652965.1 Filifactor villosus | reverse complement strand
AAAAGGAACCATAGTAGATGCTGCCATCATCTCCTCTCCCTCCTCCACAAAAAACCAAAGTAAACAAAGAAACATGGAGGCACATCAAACAAAGAAAGGAAACAATTGGTACTTCGGATACAAAGCCCATATAGGGGTAGACGCTAAAAACGGTTTGGTACACAGCGTGAAAGTAAGTGCAGCGAACGTACACGATGTAACGATGGTGCCGGAGTTATTAACAGGAGAAGAAAAAGAAGTCTATGGAGATAGCGCTTATTTGGGAGCAGAGCGACGGGAGGAAGCAAGAAAGAGAAACAAAAAAGGACAAAAGATCAACTACAAAATCAACAAGAGACGTTCACAGAGCAGGGAGAAGAGTGCGAGATCGAAAGGACAGATCAAACGAAGAGAGAGGGAGAAATCATCGATTCGATCCAAAGTAGAACATGTCTTTGGGATCATCAAAGCAAGGTTCGGGTATCGAAAGACGAGATATAAAGGACTTAAGAAACAGGAGGCGAAGCTGAATATCCTGTGTAGCTTGGCGAATCTATTGATCGCACAGAGGCGGAGCCTAAGTGCTTAATTTGTTGTGCCCGAAAAACGAAAAATCGGGCACAACAAAGAGAAACATGGAGATAACGGGGAATAAATATCAATTTTTTACCCTGTTATCCCCATTCTTTTTTTATTTTGCCAATTGTGAGGTCTTTCCTATATATTTCCTTAATAAACAGAATGATACCCCGTTTGGATATCATTTGTTTGTCAAAAAAATCATTCAAAAGGCAATAGATGATAACCTCGTTGAGAGATATCATTTCATGTTATTTAGAAACTTGTTGGAAAAAACAGCATCTTTTCTTGGATATAATAATTGGGGCGATATCCTTGTAGCGGATGGTATGTCTGATGAGGATAGAAAAGCATATATTAGATTTATTAACTTGTCATCGCATAATAAAATATCAGACTTGGAAGCGAAGGAATTGAAGCCGAATGAGAAAAATCTCTTAAAGCTACTCTTTGAAAATTTTAAGAGAGAATATAAATGGAAGGAGTAAATCAGATGTCGCAAGGAAAAGTAAATTACAAAACATCTACCATCGCAGAGATGACAGGTGGAATCATTTTGGCAAATTTTGAAAAAGACTTTCGAGTTAGAGAAACTTCATATCAAAGTGAAGCGGAACTTGAAAGACATATGATTGAAAACCTGGTCTCGCAGGGATATGAGAGGCTTATAGTAAAATCAAATGATGAACTATATGAAAACTTAAAAACTCAAATTCAAAAACTGAACAATATATCTTTTTCTGATGAAGAGTGGAGCAGATTTTTAATTGAATATTTGGATGCTCCAAATGATGGGATGATCGAGAAAACCAGAAAGGTGCAGGAGAATCATATCCATGATTTTATTTTTGATGACGGACATTTGAAAAACATTAAGATCTTAGATAAGAAAAATATACATAACAATTTTTTGCAAGTTACGAATCAGGTATGTGCTGAAGGAAAAAGCAGAAATCGTTATGATGTAACCATTTTGGTAAACGGCTTACCGCTTATTCACATAGAACTCAAAAAAAGAGGGGTGAATTTGCACGAAGCTTTTAATCAAATTCATAGATACAGTAAAGAAAGCTTTAACAGTGAAAACTCATTATATAAGTATGTACAGATATTTGTAATCTCCAATGGAACCTATACCAGATATTTTGCAAATACAACCGCACAGAACAAAAATCATTATGAGTTCACTTGTGAATGGGCAGATGCTAAAAACAAGGTGATTTGTGATTTGGAGGACTTTACTAAGACGTTTTTTGAGAAGCGGGTTATCCTTGAGGTTCTTACAAAATATTGCGTATTCGATTCAAATAATACTCTCCTTATCATGCGACCGTATCAAATAGCAGCAACCGAACGAATTTTGTGGAAGATAAAGTCAAGCTATGAGACCAAAAAAGCCGGCAGACCGGAAGCGGGAGGATTTATTTGGCATACGACAGGTTCGGGCAAAACGTTAACTTCATTTAAAGCAGCAAGGCTTGCTACAACACTGGGTTTTATTGATAAAGTATTTTTTGTGGTAGACAGAAAAGACTTAGACTACCAAACAATGAAAGAATATCAAAGGTTTCAGCCGGACAGTGTGAATGGAAGTAAGGATACAAAGGAACTGAAAAGGTGTATCGAAAGGGATGATAACAGGATTGTAGTTACCACAATACAAAAACTAAATGAGTTTGTAAAGAAGAATCCTGCCCATGAAATTTATGATAAGCATTGCGTGCTTATATTTGATGAATGTCATCGTTCTCAGTTTGGAGATGCACAGAAGAATATCAGAAAGTCATTTAAAAAATATTATCAATTCGGTTTTACGGGAACACCGATTTTTCCTGAAAATTCTATTGGTGGAGATACGACATCAGGGATATTCGGAGCACAGCTTCACAGCTATGTTATCACGGATGCTATTCGTGATGGAAAGGTTTTAAAATTTAAGGTTGATTATAACAATATTACGCCTAAATTCAAGAGTGCAGAAAAAGAGGAAGATGATAAGAAATTAGCAAAACTGGAAAGTAAAATGTTACTTCATCCGGAAAGGATCACTGAAATCACAAAGCATATTCTTAGGGTATTTGACACGAAAACACATCGTAATGAGTTTTATGATTTGAAGCATAGAAGACTTAATGGCTTTAATGCTATGTTTGCTGTGCAAAGTGTTGAAGCGGCAAAATTATATTATGAAGAGTTCGAAAGACAGCAGAGCAGCTTGCCTGAAGAAAAAAGATTAAAAATAGCTACCATTTATAGTTTTGCAGCCAATGAAGAACAAAGAGCGGTCGGAGAAATATCCGAAGAGGATTTTGATGTTTCAGCGATGGAGATGTCAGCAAAAGAATTTTTGGATAAGGTGATTACTGACTATAACGATTACTTCAAAACCAATTTTTCTACAAACGGAAATGAATTTCAAAACTATTATAAGGATTTGTCTCTTAAAGTAAAAGAGAAGAAAATCGATTTGCTGATAGTAGTAGGAATGTTTTTGACAGGATTTGATGCACCTACGTTAAATACGTTGTTTGTGGATAAAAATCTTAGATATCACGGTCTTATTCAGGCGTTTTCAAGAACAAACCGTATCCTGAACAAGGTAAAAACATTTGGTAATATTGTTTGCTTTAGGGACTTGGAAAAGGCTACACAGGATGCAATAAAGACATTCGGTGATGAAAACAGTGTAAATATTATTTTGGAAAAGAGCTATGAAGAGTATATTCATGGTTTTAAAGATGAAGCAACGGGAGGTGTGATCAAAGGGTATGAAGATATCTGCAATGAAATGATAACTAAATTTCCGGAACCAACCGAAATTATATCAGAAGCGGACAAAAAGGAATTTGTAGAGCTTTTTGGTGAACTACTGAAGGCTGAGAATATCCTGAAAAATTTTGATGAGTTTGAAAGCTTTGAAAAAATCATCTCGGACAGGCAGATGCAAGATATGAAGAGCGTCTATGTTGATATTAGAGAAAGCATTGTAAATTCAAAGCGCAATGAAGGGTCCGAGGGTGAGCAAATTGATTTTTCTGATGTGGAATTTCAGATTGACTTACTGAAAACAGACGAGATAAATCTGGATTATATTTTGGCTTTGATCTTCGAAAAGTCAAAGGAAAACGATGATGTGGAAGGTTTAAAAGCAGAAGTTCGCAGGGTCATCAGGTCAAGCCTTGGCACAAGAGCAAAAGAAGAATTGATTATGAACTTTATAAACGGCACAAGGTTATCTGAACTAAAAAACACCGATGATATTCTTGAGTCATTCTATCGTTTTGCAAAGAAAGAGAAGGAAAATAAAATAATATCCTTAGTTCAAGAAGAAAAGTTGAAAGAAGACTCAAAACGATTTATAGAAAAGGCTATCAATAAAGGATATGTCGAATATGCAGGAGATGAGTTGGATCGTATTATCCCACCGACTTCACGCAGACAGGGAGCAAGAGAAAAGAAGAAAGAATCCGTATTAGAAAAGATAAGAAAGATTGTAGAAGTCTTTGTTGGGATTTAAAAGTTTAGTTTGGGGGTTTATATTGGTAAGTTGTAAAATGAAATTGAACAACTGAATAAAAAATAATCCATAGATCAATTCCTTTGGTAAAATAAAGTTTGCAGACCATTTAGCAAAGAAGAATCACTGGCGTTGACAAATACTCTGTTGTCATTGGCATTTGAACCGCCACGTTTATTTAAGTGCTGTTTGATAATCGGTTCAATTCTATTCCACTGTGCATCGGTTAAATCATGCCTATTTTGTAGTTGTTCCATCGTATAAAACCTCCTCTGTTTTATACGAGTATCTCACATTTTTTACGTTTTGTAAAGTATTGCGTAGACACGATCTAGATTTTCAAAAAAATTTTTAAAAGAAAATTGACTAAAAATTTGAGAACTTGGTTTTCCCGATAATTCTCTCAGTATCCTCCCAACGATATACTTCTGTTTGACAACTGCGGTTTCTTTCGATATAATCAAGGTATATTCGGGAGCTTGGATGCAGGCTGAGAGGAAACAGAGGTTTCGACCGTACCTGATTTGGATAATGCCAACGTAGGGAATCTATCGGATTATTGCGCCCGTTTTTAGGGCGCTTTTTTTCGTTGATGAGGCAGGAGGATCGACCATACATCGGTGCTTTCCTGTGATCCTATCTTATGTTTAGACAATGCCGCACAAATGTAAAATTTTGATTTTCTTATGAAATTGTAAGAAATGAAATTTTGTCAAATCAACACTTTCAAAAAATTCAACATTCATATACAGCGATTTTATACTATTATTCTTTTGAGTTATGGACATAAACAATCCGTGGACCCATAGAAGTTAAAACAGTTTTTCGTGGTTGAAAAACAGATGCGTCCATACTTCTACTGGAGAATAGTATTACAATGATTTTTTGAATTGTGCGGTGTTTTCTTTATACTATTTTCCGTTTGAAACACCGGGTATACAGAGTATATAATTATCGAAAAACAATTTGGGGGCTATGGAAGTACCTCACAAAGGGACACTGTGGTTTTTTCTCTTGTTTTAGAGATTGAAGAAAGCCTTTGAAACAGAGACGTTTAAGAACCTTGTTTTTCGAATGAAAACGATGCTGTGCTTTGAGTTGTGGGTATCAACGATTGCGACCCATAGAAGATAAAACCATTTTTCGTGGTCGAAAAATAGATCTATCTATACTTTCCGTTGGAGGATAGCTATCGTTTTTGATGATTAGTATATATCTCAAAGTCCACCGGTCAATTTCAGCATATAGTATGCTCCGATCAAAGAGTGTAGATGTCCGTGTGTTTCTTCTCTTTACATACTGCAAATATTATCCTCCCGAGGAGAGGAAGAACTTATGTCCAACACAAAAAAACTTTCGGTTGCGAGTCTTTTCGTAGCAGTCGGAGTCGTACTCTCGGGATTTTATATCCCTGTCGGAGTCTCAAAGGTGTTTCCCGTGCAACATATGATAAACCTCGTTGCGGCGGTGATGCTCGGTCCGTTCTATGCGGTGCTGACCGCCTTTGCAACTTCAGTGATCCGCGTATCGGCGGGCACGGGATCCCTTCTTGCGTTTCCGGGAAGTATGGTGGGTGCGTGTCTTGCGGGAGTCCTGTATCGAAGGTATCGCTGTTTGGGAGCGGCCTTTGTCGGAGAGTTGATCGGTACGGGCCTATTGGGTGCGATCATCGCCTATCCCGTTGCGGCTCTGCTCTTATCCAAGGAGGTCGCACTGCTTAGTTTCGTTATCCCCTTCTCCATGAGTTCGGCGGCGGGAGCTCTGATAGGGCTTGCAGGTATCATTTCGCTGGAGAAGACGGGGATGTTTTACACAAAAATCGAGGGAGGATTGTAGGATGAGTTATAAGACGCAGATGGAAGCGGCAAAAAAGGGGATCATAACCGAGCAGATGAAAACGGTGGCACAAAAGGAAAACATCGATGTACAGCTCCTGATGAGCTACGTTGCACAGGGAAAGGTAGCAATTCCCGCAAACATTAATCACAAAGCGCTGAGCGCCGAAGGGGTGGGCAAGGGTCTCAAGACCAAGATCAATGTAAATCTCGGGGTTTCGGGGGACTGTCCCGATTATACCGAGGAGTTTGAGAAGGTCAAGTTGGCCATAGAGCTCGGCGCAGAGTCGATCATGGACTTGTCCAATTACGGAAAGACGAACAAGTTTCGAGGCGAACTCATCGACTTTTCTCCTGCGATGATAGGGACGGTCCCGATGTACGATGCTGTCGGATATTTGGAAAAAGAATTGGAAGATATCACTGCGGAGGACTTTCTTGAGGTTGTGGAACACCACGCCAAGCAAGGGGTAGACTTTATGACGATTCACGCGGGGATCAATCGAAGGGCGGTAGAAGCCTTCAAATCGTCCGAGCGAATTACCAACATCGTATCGAGGGGAGGCTCCCTCCTTTTTGCATGGATGGAGATGACGGGTAACGAAAATCCCTTCTATGAGCACTATGAAAAACTTTTGGACATCCTCTACCGCTACGACGTGACCATATCTTTGGGAGATGCGCTCCGTCCCGGAAGCACACACGACAGCACCGATGCGGCTCAGATATCGGAGCTGATAGAGCTTGGAATCCTCACCAGGAAGGCATGGGAGAAAAACGTCCAGGTCATGATAGAAGGTCCGGGTCACATGGCTCTCAATGAGATCAAGGCGAATGTCATCCTCCAGAAACGTCTCTGCCACGAGGCGCCCTTCTATGTATTAGGGCCTCTCGTGACCGATATCGCACCGGGCTACGACCATATCACCTCTGCGATTGGAGGAGCGGTCGCTGCAAGTGCGGGAGCGGATTTTCTCTGCTATGTCACACCGGCGGAGCACCTGAGGCTGCCCGACCTTCAGGATGTGCGCGATGGAATCATCGCTTGTAGGATCGCGGCACATGCGGGTGATATTGCAAAGGGTTTGGAAGGAGCACGGGACATTGATGACAGGATGAGCGATGCACGAAGACGGATCGACTGGGAGGAAATGTTCTCCTACGCACTCGATCCCAAGAAGGCGCGGGAGTACTTTGAGTCCAAGCCTCCAAGTGAGAGGGACAGTTGCACCATGTGCGGAAAAATGTGCGCCATGAGGACGACCAACCGTATTTTAAGCGGAGAAAAAATCAAACTTGCGGATTAGGAGGGAGGATATGCGAGAACTTTTGGAGCGGGTCGAGCGACAACGACCCTGTGTTCACTGCATGACCAATCCCGTCACGGCAAACGATGTTGCAAATGCTGTGCTTGCCATCGGAGGAGTGCCCATAATGGCGGACTACATCGAGGAGGTCGAGGATATCACGGCACGATCCTCCGCTCTGGTCCTCAATACAGGTATGCTCAGTGCGGAAAAACTCATCAGTATGATGGTGGCGGGAAAGACGGCGAATAGGCAAGGCGTCCCCGTCATTCTCGACCCCGTCGGTTGTATGGCATCAAAATTTCGACAGGGATCCGTCCTCAAACTCATTCGAGAGGTGGATGTTACCGTAATTAAGGGAAATTACTCGGAGATGCTTGCGATCTGTGGGAAGAAGACGAGAAGCAAAGGAGTGGATGCCTTTGAAGACGAGAATAAGAACCGAGAAGGACGGATGGAGCTTGCAAAAAAAATATCCGAGAAATACGGTTGCATCGCCGTGATTACCGGAAAGGAAGATATCATCGCAAAAGGAGATCGTCTCTACCTTATAAGAAACGGAGATGAAAGGATGACGAGGATCACAGGTGTCGGTTGTATGCTGTCGGGACTGATTGGGGCATGTATCGGGGCAAATCCAGGGAAGGAGATGGAAGCGACCCTTCTCGCCTGTGCGATGATGGGGATATCCGGACAACTTGCCCGTACACGTGCCGAAGAGGTCGGCGGAGGAACCGGAAGTATGAAAACCTCGATGATGGATGCCCTAAGTACGATGAGGACCCAAGAGGTGGAGAAACATATCAGACTGAAGGAGATGAACGGTATTCGAAGAAACCTCTTCTTCTATGCAATCACACCGGAGTACTCGGAAACAAAGGAATACTTCGCCAAATTGGAGCAGGCAATGAAAGGCGGAATTACCCTCCTACAATTAAGGGAAAAAAAGTTGAAGGGAGAGGAGTTGAAACAGCTCGCCGTTCGCGTAAAGAACCTCTGCGATCGTTACGGCATCCCTCTGATCATAAATGACGATCCCTATGTAGCGAAGGCTGTGGGAGCCGACGGCGTTCATCTCGGCCGTGAGGATGTGAAGATCGAAGAAGCGCGGAGGCTGCTTGGCGACAAGATCATAGGTCTCTCCGCCCACAACCTCAGGGAGGCTCGTGAAGCTTGTGAGTCCGGTGCGGATTATATCGGAGTGGGCGCTCTCTTTGCCACCTTATCCAAGTCCGATACCCATGCCTTGTCGATGGAAGAACTCGGAAAGATCACGGACAATATCGATCTTCCCGTTGTGGCGATCGGAGGGATCAACGGAGACAACCTTCCTCTGCTGGAGGGCAAAAACCTTGACGGGATCGCAGTGATCTCGGCGATCTTCTCTTCCCCCGATGTCAAAAAATCCGCCCGGGAGTTAAAGGAGAAGATACGGCTTTGATACCGGAACTTGAAAAAGGGCGATGCTGAACAATTGAAAAAGTGTCATTTATAAGAAGAATCAAACTCTCGAAAATGTTGATATGACAAATTTCCGTATTTTGTGGACTGATGCCGGAACGTGTCTATACAATTATTTACAAAAAGTAAAAACTGTGAGATACTCGTATAAAACCTCCTCTGTTTTACAAGGGTATCTCGCAGGTTTTTCATTTTTCAAGTAATCTCATAAATATACTTTTAACCTTATCTTTTTATCTTTATAAATCAAAGGAGTTCATGTCAAAGTTACGAATTTCGATGTACCGTTACAGCGGCATAATACTGGAATTCCTTTGGGTTGTAGATATAAATCATCTGTTATCCATAGAAGAAAAAATAATTTTTCACAGTCAAAAATGGATATATCCATATTTCTATTGGTGGATAGTGTTATGGAGATACCGCAAAATTCGAAAAATCAACATAAAACCAATTTTATACGAAAGATGAAATTTTTAAAAATATTGATATGACAGATCTTCGTATTTTATAGAAGTAGGCAAAAATCAGAAACTTATTTTTGTGCGGTGTTTTCCTAATTAAAATATCATGTTGTATACTTTGAAGAATCTCATGATCCAAATTGTTTTTTGGCAATGATAAGTTTGTATACCCTGTATTTTAAACGAAGAACAGTATAAGATGGATGTTGTACGAAAAAAGTAAAGGAGGAAAAGATGAAAGGCGATCCTATGAAACAAAAACGCTGTTTGTTCAGAAAAAAGTACTTTTATCGACTTGTTACATTGGTGCTTGTGATACTGATGGGCCTATGGCCGGTCTCGTGCAGCAAGACAGAGGTTTCGCAGGAGGCGACCTCCGGCAAGACAGAGGCTCCGGAGGAGGTGTCGTCCAACGAGGAGGAAGTTATCGAGGAGGCGGCCTCGGACTATATCTTTTATCTTCAAAACAACGAGATCCGATACATCGATTTGGAGAAGACGGATAGCGTACAGCCTGAGCAGTTGACCGAACAATACTTGAAAACAGAGGGAGAGGATGTCTATGCTGTCAGTAGCAACATCGATCGGATCTTTAAAAATCAAGCCGTTATTTTTGCAGACCATTCCGATCCGGGAGAAATGCGGTTGTACTACAAGTCTTTGAATAAAGAGGATGAGAAACCCCGGTTCATCGATGAAAACATAAGCGAATATCTGACGAGCGCAGACAAAGAGCATATGCTGTATGTGAAAGGGGATGAGCGCGGCTTATATCGATGGGACTTTGATCTGAAAAAATCGGAAAAACTCTCAGAGTATGTCGGAGAATATTATATCTCCGGAGATGGTAAAAACATTTGTTTTTTGGATGAGAATTCCGATCTGTATGTCAAATCTCAAAATGAAAAACCGAAAAAAATTGTGAAAAACATTCATTACATCGTTTACTGCAATGAAGAGCTTACGAAATTTGTGTATTCAAGGGGAGAGAATCTCTATCTTTACCATGCCGGTAAGGAAGAAAAGATCGCGAACAATGCTATCGTGATCGGGTTTCTCAACAATGGCGAAGGGTATTATCGGACTGACGAAAAAATAATCCCTTGGGATGAACTGATCGAAGATGATGTTGCACCCGATTCACCCCGTAAAGAATTTATAAAAAATCTTTCGGAGGAAGATGCGGATGAGTATGGATGGACAGTCAATACATTATGGTATTTCGACGGGGAAAAGTCGCACAAACTCAATGAGCGATGTCTGTGGATTTCGAGCGGTATTATGTGGGATATCGCTTTGTTCGGTTGGGTGATGCAGGACCGGACACAGGTGTTTTTCAGGGAGTATGATGCAAAAGCCTTTACAAAAATAAAACTTTCCGAGTTGAATGAGGAATACGATCTTTATGAGATCATGGATAAAGTTTTTGAGGAATTTCAAAAAACAACTCCGTATTTTGTGGCGATAAAGGACAGGGTGATGACAATGTCGGGTGTTGTCGCGGAGACTGTTTCGGCTGATTCGTCCGGTCGACGACTGTACTTTTACAAGAATGTGGATGGCCAATATCTCAAGGGGGATCTGTATAGGGTCGAGGTGTCCGAAGACGGCGTCAGTGATCCGATAGTTGTTTCGGACAATGTGTCGACTACAAGGAAAAATGTCTTCGGTGACGGGACGGAAATTTATTTTAAATTTAAGGCTGAATTCGTCGGCGACCTGTACGTTGATGGCAAAAAAGTAGATGAAGACGTCAATACCGAGCGTTGGGACTATGATGAAAAAACAAAGACCTTGCTGTATTTTACCACATGGAACCGCGGGATCGAACACGGTCATCTGAAAAGCTATACGAAGGGAGAAAGCAAGTTCATCGCAAAAGATGTCTATGATGCATACTTTACCGATGGGGGGAGGGTATTGTATCTGACGAATACGGAGGTTCACAGAGAAGCAAACAATAAGCTCTATGTTTACGACGGTGAAAAAACGCAGCAGATTGCAGAAAATGTTCAGAGGTTATTCTTTACGAAGGATAAGGGTCGAGATCCGATGTAAGAGGGAGCAGCTTGTTTGAAATTCTCATAGATGAAAAAGGTTTGTACCCTCTATTAAGTATATTTCGGAGTAGGTGGAAACATCCAATTTTTGAATGTTTGCGAGCAGTTAGTCCGGAGGAACAGAGATAAAAGTTGTTTGAACATCGAAAAAGAAGGGAATATAAAAATAGAGCTATGTAGTTACATTTTCATATTATTGCAAACCTCATGAAAACAATGCCGCAGTCCTTGTAAAATCGGGATACAATCTGTTTTGTGCTAAGGATGAACCCATAGATGCTATTGGCCCGGCAGATGGCGGTCACTTGTACATTCGTGGACAAAAACAGGAGGTTCTTTTTTGGGAGCATTTTCCCAATGGCGATGGGTTTCGATTTGTTGCTTCGGAGTATCTGCAAACAGATCTTCAAAAATCTCCCGAAACGTGGTGTTTGAATCATTCAACTGAAATTGAGATCCTGCCGTATCCTTTGAAGACATTGTGTGAAATCGGATCTTTGCGGGAGAACATATTTTTGACAGGGTTCATGTTACAGGAGGTTTGAATCACACCGAAAATCATGCAAGGACGGGTTTGCAGTCTTGGGCGGTGTTTCTTATAAAATAAGGAGGAAAAAACAATGAACAAAACATTTTTAGATGCAGTAAAGCACAGGAGGAGTTACTACGATATTCTAGGTGAGAGTACCGTTTCGGATGCCCGTTTGGAGGAGATCATCGGAGATATTGTAAAAAGTGCTCCTTCCGCCTTCAACTCTCAATCTACTCGAGTTGTACTTCTACTGGGTGAAGAGCATGGAGCTTTTTGGGATCTTACCGAAGCCGAGCTCAAGAAGGTTGTTGCAGAAGAGAACTTTGCTTCTACCAAGGAGAAGATAGAGTCCTTCCGAAAAGGGTACGGGACCGTCCTTTATTTTGAGGAGACTGAGGTTATAAAGGGACTTCAGGAGAAGTTTCCCCTCTATGCACAGAACTTTGCAAAGTGGTCGGAGCATACCAATGCCATCCATCAGTTTGCGATATGGACGGCACTTGAGGATGAGGGTCTGGGAGCGAGCTTGCAGCATTACACCGAGTTGGTGGAAGAGGCGGTAAGACAGAGATGGGGACTGAAATCCTCATGGAAGCTGATCGCACAGATGCCGTTCGGCAAACCGGGATCTCAACCGGGCGAAAAGGATGTACAGCCGTTGGAAGAGAGATTTCTGGTAAAGAAGTAGATCCTTTTAAGGCGATGCCGTATCGTTTGAAAAAACATGACCTGTTTTATACAAAGGACAAAGGAAGGTCTCGTGTGACCTGCAAATCCGGTATAACATCGATTTGATCGAAAGGATGAACGTCTTTGGATATTCCGGTGCAAGGGGGGGAGTCTTTGTACTTTATAGACTCACAGCAAGGTAGAAATTTTTCCTTTGCGGTGGTGTTTTCGGAGTTTGTGGAGACTTGTTTCAGCTGGCCCTTTGTGTTCTGTACATCGGTGATAAAAGTACGCTGTGATTTTTTGGGACATTTTGGCGGAATAAAACGCTGTCTTTTGATAAAAAAGAGGGTTCCAATTAACCAATAGACACAGGAAGATGCCGAATTCTTCAAAAAAATGTAAAAAAACAGGAGAAAAACGGGAGAAATTCCCTTCCAAGCGTTTTTTGAAAAAAAAATCAAGGATTTTCACAAATGAAAGCCTTGAAAATACTGTAGAAAAAGAAGATACATTCCGTAAGTAATCCTTTTGGGTAATATACGGAATGTTTTTTTTGTGGTAGAGTAAAACCATAAGAATTGTGCGAAAATTTCTTCAAAAGCTCGTACTTTGCGATTCAAGTGTAGAACAAGATCTCAAAGAGACTCGCTCTCTTCTTACGGTGATGTTCTAAGAAAGAGATAACCGCTTTCTGCGTGGTGGGGAAGGAAGGTTATAAGTTCTCTGAAATCACCTTCGCTCCGCTCGGATGTGGATCGTTCTGCAGGAAAGCCCGTGGATCCGAAGTCGTTTTTAAGAGACTTTTCTTGAAAAACTCTCTCTTTGTTGAGGAGCTCTACATCGTCCGTGAAATCTTCGAGGCACATCGGCTTGGAATTTTTCATAAAATAACGGCTGTGACCTTGCTTTGTTACAACAGCTGTGACCTTGGAAGATATACCTGCTTCCTTTAAGAACGCGGAGGTTTGAGTTGATGGTGGATACGGTTTCCTGCATTTCGTTCGTCTTGAACAAAAAAGAAGCCGGCTTAGAAGAAGTTAGAGGGAGCACGGTTCGAAACAGTGTCATGCTTTGATAGTCGCAACGTTTTACGAGAGCGGAAATCGAAGATTTCGACATGGAAAATCGGATAAGGTAAGATGTGAAGATGGCCCCTGTGGAAGTGGGAAGGATTCTGTTGTGTATTTGGAACATTTTTGTTCCGCACCTGCAAAAGCACGGCGAGTCTGCGAACTCTGATACAAGGAACGTCGTTTTCGCATTTTGCGAATATTCGGAAGAGCAATGAAGAGAAGGGGACGTACTCGCGTAGAGAGTGTTCCCGTATCTTGGTTGAAACGTCGGGGCGAGTTATCGTCTCAAGGCGAAAACGCGGTTGAAAAACACACAAAACACACAAAACACACATAAAAATAACCCGGTCGGATCATGGTCGGGTATTTTTATTGCTGAAGTACGGGGCGATTTGTTATACGGAGAAGGCGGCTTTTTCCTTGGATCGCGATTTGGAATAATTTAAGGAAAACATTGCCTTTTATCTGTTTTTTGTATTATAATGTCTCTAGGAATAGTCGAAACTTTTCTAAAAAATATCTATTAAGGCGATATTATTTTGAGAAAATTAAAACTCAAAGTACATAGCTGGAGAGGGGTAAAAGATGAGAAAATATGAAAGCGAAAAAATCAGAAACGTAGCGATTTTGGGACACAGCGGTTCAGGAAAGAGTAATCTTATCGAGGCGATCCACTTTACCGCGGGATTGAATAACAAGATTTCGAAGCCAACGGATGCGGTCAATCTCACGTCTTCTATGAAACTCTTTTCCGTAGAGTACCATAACAATAAATACAACATCTTGGATACACCGGGCTACTTCGATTTTTCGGGAGAGGTTATCTCCGCGATGGGAGCCGCATCGGGAGCCATTATCGTCGTAGACGGAACGACCGATCTGCAGGTCGGAACCGACAAGGCTCTTGAGATCACAGATGATTTCAATGTGCCCAGACTGATCTTCGTCAACAAGATCGACAGTGAGAAGGCGGAGTACGACAAGATACTCGAACAATTGAGAGAGAGATACGGCAAGAAGATCGCTCCCTTCCACATTCCTTGGGGCAAGGGAGACAGTTTCAAAGGTTTTATCAACGTAGTAGGGATGTTTTCCAGAGAGTATAACGGCAAGGAGTGCGTGACCGTGCCCTTCCCGGAAGAGTACCGCGAAGAAGCGGCACCGGTGCGCGAGATGCTCCTCGAATCCGTTGCGGAGTCCGATGAGGCTTTGATGGACAAGTACTTCAACGGAGAAGAATTTACCAACGATGAGATCCGTCGCGGTCTGCGTGCAGGGGTCCTCAATGGAGATATCATTCCCGTACTCTGCGGTTCGACAGCGAAGAACATCGGTATCCACACTCTGCTCGATTCGATGATAGACTTCCTTCCGTCGCCGGTCGATATTTTGGCGACCAGATATTCCACGGACTTCATTATCCGAGTGTTCAAGACGGTGGTAGACCCCTTCATCGGAAGGATCTCCTATGCCAAGATCGTCGAAGGAGACGTCGATCCCGAGGTCGAACTCTTCAACCTCAACAGAGATTCCAAGGAAAAGGTGACCAAAATGTATACGATGGTCAACGGTGAACTCAAAGAGATGGACGGAGGGGTAGCTGGAGACATCGTGGTGTTGACCAAACTCTCCGACACCTTTACGGGAGATACTCTGGCAACTTCGAAAGACAAGACTCCGATAGAACCTTTGGAGTTCCCGAAACCGCAGATGCTCGTTGCGATAGAGCCGGCAAACAAAGGAGATGAAGACAAGATCTCCACAGGACTTCAAAGACTGATGGAAGAAGATCCTTCCTTCACTTGGGAGAGAAATGCGGAGACCAAACAGACGGTCCTCGGAGTGCAGGGAGATATCCACGTCAATGCACTCAAGGACAAGCTGAAAGATAAATTCGGTGTGGCAGTCGAGTTGCACGATTTGAAGGTGCCCTACCGTGAGACGATAAAAGGAAAGTCCGATGTACAAGGCAAGCATAAGAAACAATCCGGAGGACACGGACAGTATGGAGATGTCAAGATTCGTTTCGAACCTTCGAGAGAAGAGTTTGAGTTTACGGAAGAGATCTTCGGAGGCTCGGTGCCCAAGTCCTATATCCCTGCAGTCGAAAAGGGTCTTAGAGAGTCGATGGAACACGGTATCCTTGCAGGTTATCCCGTGACCCACATCAAGGCGACCCTGTATGACGGCTCCTACCACGATGTCGACTCTTCGGAGATGGCGTTTAAATTGGCTGCTAACCTCGCTTTCAAAAAGGGAATGGAAGAGGCGAGACCGGTCCTTCTTGAGCCGATCATGAGATTATCCATCGTTGTTCCTGAAGAATACATGGGAGACATCATGGGGGATATCAACAAAAAACGAGGAAAAGTCTTAGGTATGGAGGCTTATAAGAACCGTAAGCAGTTGATCAAGGCGGAAGCTCCCCAGGCGGAGACCTTCAAATATGCCATCGACTTGAAGGCGATGACACAAGGAAAGGGCTATTTTGAGATGGAATTTGTTCGCTACGAGGAAGTTCCTGCCCAAATGGCGGAGAAGATCGTCGCACAGGCAAAAACCGAGGAATAAGCTCCTTGCGTGAAGAGGATGTAAGTACCTTCGATATAGAAGAAGACAGAAAGCGGGAAGGCATTGCCTTTCCGCTTTATTGCTTTTATAATGCTGTTTATGTAATATTCCTTATCGAAAAACAATTTGAAGGACAACAGTTCAAAGGATTTATACTATTTTTCAATAGAAGTATGGATATATCTGTTTTTCAAACCAAGAAAGTTGGTTTGTCTTCTATGGGTCACAGATTATTTATATCTACAACTCGAAGGAATAATAGTATTATACTATTATCTGTTAAAATTGTCCGGTCATAAAGTTTAAGTTCTACGATTATTTAAGACATTTCCGATAAATATATATTCTGTTTACCTGACATCTTAAACGAACAATAGTATTAACAAGGGGTAGTAAAGAACGGAAAGGAGAAGAGAGATGAGAGTTTTTGTTACGGACGCGTTTACGTCGGAGAAATTTTCGGGAAATCAGGCGGGGGTCGTCCTCATGGAGAAGGGAGAGGACAATCCGAGTGTGGAGTTTATGAAGAAGCTGGCGGCGGAGCTTAAACATTCCGAGACCGTCTTTGTAAAGCAGGAGGGAGAAGGGGTCTTTCACCTCAGATATTTTACCCCGACGGAGGAGGTCGACCTCTGCGGACATGCGACCATAGCGGCTTTTTCGACCCTCAGGGAAGAAGGGCGGATTCAGGCGGGTATGTACAAGGCTCTCACCTTGGCGGGAGAGCTTGAAATTGCAGTCGAAGCTCATGGAGTTTGGATGGATATGGCAAGCCCCTGTTTGTTCCGCGAGTTTTCGAGAGAGGAGAGCAGGGAACTCTACGAGGCCTTCGGTCTGGGAGAGGACGATTATCCGGAGCTTCTTCCCAAAATCATCAGTACGGGACTGCCTGATATCATGTTGCCCGTGGCGAGCAAGGAGGCCTTGGACGGCTTTGTTATGGATAGGGAGAAGGTCATGGCCCTTTCTGAAAAGTACGAGGTCATAGGGATGCACCTCTTCGCTCTCGACCCCGATGGCAAAGTAACCGCCTATTGCAGGAACGTCGCACCTCTCGTAGGAATCGATGAAGAATGTGCGACGGGCACTTCCAACGGTGCCCTGACTCATTATCTCGCCATAGAGGGTTTGATCGACAGGGAGGGCGAAAACACCTTCGTCCAAGGGGAGAGCATGGGGAGATCCTCGTTGATCAAGAGCCGATATCGAGACTCCACCATCGTTATAGGAGGAGATGCCGTGATTACGATGGAGTGTTTTTTGCGGTAGAAAAATCGGGAGGATGAGCTGCGATGATACCGCATCATTTGAAAAATCAGCATAAAACCACTTTTGTACGCAGGTTGAAATTATTGATTTGACAAGCTTTAGTAGTTTATAAACGGGAATTACAATCAGAAATTTGCCTTTGTGCGGTATTTCCTTTGCAGAAAACCGATCGGAGGTTTGGAGGGAATTTTTGGCATATTGCACAAACATCATTGTTCCAAGGTGAAAGAGGAAGGGATGAACTCTTCGAGGGGGAAGAAAGGAAGGTTGGAGACTATGAAGGACTTTGACGATGCAAAGTTGCGCGAAGTACAGAAGCAAAAGGGGGCGGATCAATCTAAGGATAAGAAGGCAGGTAAACTTCGAAAGACACCGCAGGAGATTGAAGCGGAGTTGGAACTTTTTTTGCAGGGAGAAAATCGCAAGCATTTCGATCCTAAACCTTCTGACAATTTTCGTAACAATCAAAGGAGGTTTCAGTACGACTATGAAGAGGACTTCTATGAGCCGGACTATGAGGAAGACGAGTCCTAATACTATTTTTCAATAAAAGTATGGATATATCTATTTTTCAAACCATGAAACATTGTTTTATCTTCTATGGCTCACAAGATTAGTTATATCCATCATTCAAAGGAATAGTAGTATAAGACTATGATATCAAATCGTTGGAATCGGTGATCTGCTTTTATAGGAGAAGAACCGGATCTTCGTAGTCGAAGAACAGGTGGGACAACAGTTCTGTTGAGCCTTCGTATAAAATTTGTGATCAAACACATCCGGGGATATCGCCACATAGACTCGGATGTGTTTTTTTGGCAATACTTCACAACTCGAAAAACCGGCATGAAATCAACTTTATACAGAGGATGAGGTTCTCGAAAGTCTTGATTTGACAAGCTGTAGTCTTTTATAAACGGGAATTACAATCAAAAATTTGCCTTTGTGCGGTGTTTCCTTTGTATCTTCTATCCTTCATTTTTCTTTGGTTCCGATACACGGAGTGGGGTATTTTCGGCGATCGTGAAAAATAACTGTAAAAAAAGAGAAAGATGGGTTATAATGATAGATAAACGTTAGAGCATTTCATACTCCTGTGCAGGACGTCGTGTGTCGAAACTTGTATGTCAGAGACGCTAAAACCGTTTTTTGACTTTGTGCATCTGTTACGTACAGCAGTCAGACAGTAGCGTTATTCGACGAAAAGACGGCCTACAGAAGCGATATGATTGTCTGAAGGGAGAAGCTCGATTCCGTGATACAGTCATAGGAGATGACCGTTTAATAAGACAAAAGTGTAAGAATAATAGAAAAAATTGTCCCTGTGAATAAACGGGGATGTTTGTAAAGGAGGGGTCAGGTTGCAAAACGAAAGAGAGAATGCACAGTTGGAGGCAGGTCGAATTTCCTATGCGCTTAGGATGTTTTTTGTGGGAGCTCTCGTTCTTTTGGTGAGCGGCTCCATAGGGATGTTTGAACTGCTGTTGTTTGTAATGCCTACTTTGATTGCGATCACGGGAGTGATTTCTTCCTTAAAATATGCGGTCGTTGTTGCAGGGGCGTTGACATCGATCTGTGTCGTGGTATCATCGTTGTTGATTCCTTTCGAACTGATGTTGTTGCTGACGATGATCGGTTTGCTTACCGCTTACGGGATTGTTCACAGGAAGCGCCCCGAAGAGATGATGCTTTGGATCACCGTGCTTTCGGGAGCTTTGTTTTCAATATGGAGTCACCATTACTATAAGATTACGGGGGAGAAGATCACCAGGACGATCATCCTCGGATATCAAAAGCTTTTTACTCAAAATCGGGACTTGGAAAGTCAGATCGAAATGCTTAGCGGACTTGAGATCCGTGTCTTTGTGAACAGGGTGATGTATTTTCTTCCGGCAGGGATCTTGTGTCTGTCTTTTGTTCTGGCTTTGACCACCTTCTATGTTACCGGTCGAGTGTTGAATCGTTATACGAGGAAGGAGATCTTTCCTAAGTTTCGTGAGTTTCGGATGCCGGGAGATCCTCTTTTGATATTGGGGATCTGCGTTTTTTGGGGTCTTGGCCACTTTATTATAGGTGAACGCTACTCTGTGAAGATAGGTGTGACGATGTTGTTTACCCTCCTCTTTACTTTCTATGTTCAGGGGATTGCGACGCTTACCTTTGGAATAAAGAAGGTATTTTCAACCTTTCTTTCCAACTTGTTAATCCTTGGGGTAGGGCTGGTGTTCCCGATGGTGGCAGTTGCGATCGGAGGAGTTGATTTTGTTTCCGATCTACGAAAAGAGAAAGAAATAGAGGAGTGAGGACAGTATGGGATATAGACAGAAGATGAACCTTGTCTATCCGATGGCACTCTTGGTCGGTTCGATCCTGTTTCTGAGATACAATTATTGGGTCACCTTGGCGGGAGTTGTACTCGTCATTGTGATGTTTGTTCTCGAACGTCTGGAACGGCGCAAGAAGGATGCGGAGTGGACTCAATATTTGGAAACTCTGTCGCTAAGTATGGATCAAAGTACGAAACAGGCGATCACGAACCTTCCGATACCTTTGTGTATGTGCAGGATGGACGGGACGATTACCTGGTATAACAAGAAGTTTTCGGCTGTGGCGATGAAGAGCGGTCTGATCGGCCAGCACATCGACACCGTCTTTGAGGAGATCAGCATAGATAATGTTTCGCTCAAGGGGGACAATCCCTCGACCTTTATGGAGATCGGACCCAAGAAGTACAAGATCGTGTACTATGTGGTCCCCAATTCCAAGAAGGACAACGGAATGATCATGCTGTATTTTATAGATGAGACCCGTTATGAAAATCTGATGGAAGAATATAAGAATACCAGGACGGGGATTATTTTGATCCAGGTCGACAGTTTCGACGAGGTCCTGGATACGGTCAAAGATACCGATAAACCACTGATGGAAGCGGAGGTCGAAAGAAAACTCAAGGTCTGGGCGGAGAACTATGATGCCGCCATCCGAAAGGTAAGCAAGGATAGGTACTTTGTTCTGGTCGATGAACAAAATCTCGAAGGGATGGAGGACAACAAGTTTTCGATCCTCGATGAGATCAGAAGCAGCGATTTCAAAAGCACTCTTCCCGTGACCTTATCGATCGGGGCCTGCCCCAGGATGAAGACCTTGCAAAAGACGCACGAAGGTGCCGTTTCAGCGATGGAACTCGCTCAAGGTCGAGGAGGAGACCAGTGCGTGATCAAGCGTGGAGAGAGGTTTGTGATGTACGGGGGCAAGACCAAGGCGGTGGAGAAGAAGACGCGGGTCAAGGCGAGGATCATCGCCTATGCTTTGAAGGATCTGGTGTACTCCGCAGACCACGTATTGATCATGGGCCATACCTTTGCGGATCTGGATGCCTTGGGTTCGGCGATGGGAGTGTACGGAATCTGTCGCATGCTCGATAAGAAGGCGAACATTGTACTCAACCATTCGAATACGTCGATCGATACCCTGTATGAGAGAATCAGAAAGAAGGAAGGCTATGAAAACATCTTTATCAACAGCGAGCAGGCGAAGAGGATAGCCAGTGAGCATGTCCTGCTTGTCATCGTAGATACGAACAAGCCCTTCCTGACGGAAGCTCCGGAGCTGATCGACCTCTGTGAAAAGATCGTTTTGATCGACCATCACCGAAGAGGAGTGGAGTTTGTCGACAAGGCGGTGCTCGTCTACCACGAGACCTACGCATCTTCAGCCAGTGAGATGGTCACGGAACTGATCCAGTATATCGATGACAGACCCAAACTCAATACCTTGGAAGCGGAATCGCTGTTGGCGGGGATGATGCTCGACACCAAGAGTTTTTCGTTCAAGACGGGGGTGAGGACCTTTGAAGCGGCGGCGTTTCTGCGTAAGGCGGGGGCGGACACGGTCGAGGTCAAGACCTTGTTCCAAGGAGATGTCGACAGTTATATGAAGATTGCCGAAATCGTCAAGAACGCCAAGATCATCGACGGAAAGATCGCTATGACTCACTGCGATGAGATTTTGGAGAATCCCAAGTTGATCGCGGCAAAGGTCGCCGACGACCTTCTCAACATCAAGGGAGTCATCTCCTCCTTCGTGATCACGAAGGGGCAGGAGAACGCCCTTCAGATCAGTGCGCGCTCGATGGGTAAGATGAACGTTCAGCTCATTATGGAAAGACTCGGCGGTGGCGGTCATATGGATACCGCAGCTACACAGATGAAGGATGCGACGATAGAAGAAGCGATGGATAGATTGGAAGAAGCGGTCATGGAATATTTGAATGAGGAGGAGAACCAATGAAGGTAATATTGCTCAAGGATGTAAAAGGAACAGGGAAGAGTGGGGAACTCAAAGAAGTAAGCGACGGATATGCGCGTAACTTCTTGTTCAAAAAAGGTCTTGCCATCGAGGCAACCAAAGAGAATTTGAACGACTACAACCAGAGAAAAACGGCGAAGGAGATCAACGACAAGCGCGACGAGGAAAGGGCGAAGGAACTGGCGGAGCAGCTCAAAAAAAACGGAGTTACCATCCATGCCAAGGCGGGAGACGGACGACTCTTCGGCTCGATCACGTCCAAGGATATCGCCGATCAGCTCAAGAAGGATCTGGATATCGACATCGACAAGAGAAAGATCATCTTGAAGGATCCGATCAAGGAACTGGGCACAACGATCGTGGAGATCAAACTCCATAGCAGAGTTACGGGAGAAGTGGCAGTCCACATCAAGGCGATCGATTAAGATAAAGAAGATTTGGGAGAAGGTGAGAAGGTGGAAGGAAAGACGATGCCGTATTCGATCAAGGCGGAGCAATCCGTCTTGGGCAGCATCCTCCTTGACAAGGATGCCATCGTATTGGTTACGGACATCATCGAGGTCAAGGATTTCTACAGAGAACTTCATCAGGATATCTATGCGGCGATGCTGAGGCTCTATATGAAGTCCGAGCCGATCGATCTTATCACCGTGACCGAGGAGATGACGAAGAAGGGGGCGGAGCAGTCCCCGGAGGAAGTCGGCTATCTGACCGACCTGACATCTGTGCCTGATTTTACCTCTCACATCGTGAACTATGCCAAAATCGTCAAAGAAAAATCCGTACTCAGAGAGTTGATCCGTGCCTCTCAGAGGATCATGGAGAAGGGGTATTCCGCGGAGGAGGAGGTCGAAGCCGTCTTGGGTTTTGCGGAGAAGGAGGTCTTTGATATCTCCCAGTCCGGGAATACAAGAGGGCTTATTGAGATCAGTGATATCGTAATGGAGACCTACGACGAGATGGAGAGGATCTACCGCAATAAGGCGGAGTTGACCGGCTTGACGAGCGGTTTCATCGATCTGGACAGGAAGACGAACGGTTTTCAAAAGACGGACCTGATCTTGGTCGCAGCACGTCCCGCGATGGGTAAGACCGCCTTTGCCCTGAATCTGGTGGCCAATGCGGCTCTCAAGGGCGGGGCCTCGGTAGCGGTCTTCACCTTGGAGATGAGCAGGCAGCAACTTTTTCAGAGGATGCTTGCAGCCCACTCCCAAGTGATGCTCGGCAACATCAAGAACGGGACCTTGGAGGATGAAGAGTGGGAGAGGGTGACTTCTTCGATGCACATCCTCTCGAACCAAAAGATCTATATCGACGACACCCCGGGGATCAATGCGGTTCAGCTGCGTTCCAAGTGTCGAAGGCTCAAGATCGAAAAAGGCTTGGACCTTGTCGTGATCGACTATCTCCAGTTGATGGAAGGAGATACAAGGACGGAGAACCGTCAACAGGAGATCTCCAAGATCTCAAGGTCGCTCAAGATCCTCGCCAAGGAGTTGGAGTGTCCCGTCATTGCCCTGTCTCAGCTTTCGCGTGCACCCGAACAGAGGGCGGAACACAGGCCAATGCTTGCGGACCTCAGGGAATCGGGAGCCATCGAGCAGGATGCCGATATGGTAATGTTTCTTTACCGGGATGAGGTATATGATCAGGATACCCCCGACAAGAATATGGCGGAGGTCATTATTGCAAAACACAGGAGTGGAGAGATCGGAACCGTTGTGTTGACATGGCTGGGACAGTATCAGCTCTTTGCCAATGCACCCGGCCCCGAATTGAGATTATAGTCGAAAAGAGAGAGAACTATGCTTTGGGGAGAAAAGGTAAAACTGGCACCTATGAAGGTGGAGGATGTTAAGGAGATGTTGTATTGGGAAAAACACACCGACGAGCTCTTCCTCGATTACAACTTTCCTATGTGGACGGACACCCAGGTGCAGAGGTGGTATGAAGGCAAGGTCAGGGGCAACCGAGAGTGTTTCAGTATCTTCGACAGAGAGGCCGTCCTGATCGGCTATATTGCACTGAGGAAGGTGAATCCCATCTTGAAGACGGGAGAGATCGGCATTTTGCTCAGACCCAATGCCTTGAACAAACAGTTCGGCAGGGACGCGATCAAAGTGTTTTTGAACTGGGCCTTTGAGGTCAAGGGGCTTCGAAAAATCAGGCTCCTGGTTGCAAAGTACAATGCAAGGGCGATCCGCTGTTATGAGGCCATCGGTTTTTACAAGAGAAGGACCTTCTATGACACCTGTTTCAACAATAAGATAGAGCCCTTCCATAACGACAGTTATAAGGAGATTCGAAGGTACTTTCAGAGAATAGGAAGGACTTTGTTTGTGGAATACGATCAGATGGAGATCACGAGACCTGCTCTAAGACAGATGAAAAAAGCCGTGTGATCTTATGGAGATATCGCATCATTTGAAAAAAACAGCTTTGATACGATTGCTCATTCAGATTATCCGTATCTTTCATTCTATGGGAGATAATACTATTTTTCCGTAGAAGTATAGATATATCTGTTTTTCAAACGACGAAAAGTTGTTTTATCTTCTATGGGTCACAGATTGTTTATATCTACAACTCAAAAGAATAATAGTAATAAGATGGGTTTTTGTGCTTGTGAGTGTGGATATAACCACACTTCTATCGAAAAACACTATGACATCGGGACCGAAGGAACCCGGTTCACGAGATCGTTGAGTTCCGAAAGAGGACGAAAAAACGAATCTCATCTTTATGTGGAGGTTCCCTAGTGTCTTGACATATTGATATTTATCTTTATTTCCTGCCTTTGATATAAACTGAAAGAGTTCATATCAAAGTCGGAATTACTATGAATTTCAACGTGCCGTTATACTGGTTTTAATGAAGGAGTAAGGAGAAAGCAAATGTGCAAGGCAGTTGTATCCTACAGCGGTGGAAAGGACAGTATCTTGGCTCTGGAACGCGCGATCACTCAAGGTTATCGGATAGAGGCCCTGCTTGTCACCTTCGACGTGCGGACGGGTCGAAGTTTCTTCCATAATCTTCCCTTGGGGCTTCTCAAGGAGGTGGGAAGGTGTCTGGAACTTCCGTTCAAGGCGGTAGACTCGCAGGGAGAAGACTACAGGGAACGCTTTGCAGCTGTCCTTGAGAGTTTTAAGAGGAGCGGGACGGAAGTCTGTGTTTTTGGAGATATCGATATTGAAGAACATAGGAGTTGGTGTCGAAGTCTCTGCGAGGAAGTCGGTCTTAAGGCCGTATTTCCCCTCTGGGGAGAAAAAAGGGAGGATCTCGTCAGAGAGATCATCTCCAAAGGTTATCGCTGTGTCCTTCAGAAGGTGAGGAAGTCCTGCTTCGACAAGACGGTTCTCGGTTTACCTCTTACAGAAGAGCTTATAGAAGGAATGAAGGCAAAAAACATCGATGTCTGTGGAGAAAACGGTGAGTACCATACCTTTGTGGTCGATGGACCCTTGTTTCGATCGAAACTTACATACACCGTCGCAGGGGTGAAAGAGAGTCAAGACACCTTTTCCTTGGTGTTAGAAGAGAAGAAAGAGGAAAGTTTCCAATGATCAACCTATCTACCTGGGCATTTCTGATGTCCTTTTTCACATTGTTATCCAAGATTCTCGGATTTGCAAGGGAGGCTCTGCTGACGAAGAAGTTCGGCGCGACCGCACTGACCGATGCCTTCGTCATCTCGTGGAACATCCCCCTTGTGATCTTCGGAGGAATCGCCACGGCACTTCTGACCTGCTATGTACCGATGTATAACTCCGTCAAACTGCAGGGTAAGAAGGAAGTTGACAAGTTCAACAGTAACTTGATAACGATGGTGGTGCTGATTTCGCTTATCATCATTGCTCTGTTTCTGATGTTTGATGAGACGATCATCAGAACCTTCTTTATTCGCAGTTACAAGACGGAGACGATCGCCTATGCGGTCAAGTTCTCCAATATTATGATCTGGTCGATGTTGTTCTTGGGCATCTCCTTCATCCTCCAAGGCTATGTGCAGGTGCACGAAAAGTTTACCGTCGTGGGTCTGATGGGGATACCGCTCAACCTGATCATGATCGCCGCCATTCTGATAGGAACGACGCAGAACTATCTGTGGCTGGGAATCGGGGTCACTGCAGGATATGCCTTTTATCTTCCTTACTTCGGGATACCTGCATACAGAGCGGGATTTCGCTATCGCCCGAGACTCGATTTTAGGGATGAGAACGTGAGGAGGATCATTCTCCTGGTCATCCCGGTATTTTTGGGACGGATGGTCTTTGACATCAACCTGACCGTAGATCGCTACCTCGCCTCCGGGTTGGCGGCGGGGATCGTGACCTGTATGTATGCCGCCAACAAACTCAATCTTCTGGTCAACTCCGTCGTCGTCACTTCAGTGGGAACAACGATATTCCCAAGGATCTCGAGGTTGACCAAAGAAGGAGATATGCTGACGGTAAAGAAGACCTTGGCGACGAGTTTGGGCAGTATGTCGGTGTTTTTGGTGCCGATCTCGTTTGCGATGATAGCTATGTCTGAGCTTATTGTGGCGACTGCTTTTATGCGTGGAGAGTTTACGGCGGAGATGGTAGGATGGACAGCGGGTGCAGTGAGGTTCTACTCCATCAGTATCGTTTCTTTGGGATGGAGGCAGATCATGGAGAAGGTCTTCTACGCGATGGAAGATACCAAGACTCCGATGATCAACTCCGTAATCTCGATTGTGATCAACATCATCTTGAATTTGCTGTTGGTGGAACCCATGGGACATAGGGGCTTGGCCCTTGCTACGGCAACTTCGTCGATCATCACCGCCCTACTCTTCTTCGTCAACCTCCAACGCAAGATAGGGCGCTTCGGAGGCAGACAGCTTTTGCAATCTCTGATTCGTATCGCACTGTCCGCCTTTGTAATGGCATTGGTCGGCAAGATGGTCTCGACTCTGCTTTCTGTTTTTGTAGGCTCCAACCTGATCAAACTGGGCATAACGACCCTGATCTGTATGGCGGTCTACTATGCGATGCTTCGAGCGCTTCGGGTAAGGGAACTGAGGATGGCTCTCGATATGCTGCGACGACGCAGGGCACGAGCTTGATGGAGGAAGGTTGAGTTGATACAGGCAAAACGGATAGAATACTCTTCTCTAATAGAAGTATGGATATATCCGTTTTTTGACCACGAAAAACTATGTTGTCTTCTATGGGTCACAGATTGTTTATATCCACGACTCAAAAGAATAGCAGTATAAGATCATAGATACGCAAAAAGCCCGTATTCTCCAATTGTTTTTGGGGGGCGGGCTTTTCTGATCTTGTTGTCGGATATTCGGATCATCATAAAGGATTGCCCTTCAATCCTCTTTTTTGTTTTCGTGCGGTATTTTCTTAATGGGGGCAGATATGATATAATAACAAAACAAAGAGAGAAAAATAGATGTAGCGCCAGAACCCAAGCGGTGGACGAGGAGCGGGGTTATCGAAGATTCGGCGGATGCCTCGAAGGTCTCACAGCCTAAGAAATGAACAAAGACGGGGAGGAATTCCCGGTACAAAAGCATTTCCGTGAACTCTCTTTGACAGGAGGTATCGCCCGACAAAGGACGATGCATCTGTTTTTGTGTGATTTTTTATTTAGACCCGTTATACCGTTTTTCAATCGATGTGTGAGAACTATGCAAGCTATCATTGCTTGAAACAGTTCGAGGGATCATAGAAGTTGAATTGTACGATCGGTGAGAGAAAGAGGTATAGACGAGAAGAAGTACACGGCTTTTGGAAAAGACGGAGCCGAGACTTGAGAAATCGTAAACAAAGAAGTTTTGTTACAAACAGAAGGAGGAAATCGAAATGTGCGGGATCGTCGGTTATATAGGAGAACGTCAGGGGCAGAACTTTGTCTTGGACGGACTTGAGAAATTGGAGTATAGAGGTTATGATTCTTCGGGGGTAGCCAGTGTCTGCGGAGACAGACTCCGACTCAAGAAGAAGAAGGGAAGATTGCAGGGATTGAGGGATGAACTTGAGGCGGACCCGATCGAGGGCAGGGTCGTCATCGGTCATACCCGTTGGGCGACCCACGGGGCTCCTTCGGATGTCAATGCACATCCTCACTTGGATGATAAGGGAGAGTTTGCCGTCGTCCACAACGGGATTATAGAGAACTACCTCGAATTGAAGAAAGAGTTGCAGGACAAGGGACACCGCTTCCTCTCGGATACGGACACCGAGATCGTCGCGCATCTGTTGGCGGATTGTGACACGGGAGACTTTGTCTCCACGGTCTTCGAGGCAAAAAAACGTCTGCGAGGGGCCTATGCACTCGGAATCGTGTCCAGAAAACACCCCGATACGCTGATCGCCCTGCGTCAGGAGAGTCCCCTCATCATCGGAAAGGGCAAGGACGGAAACTTTATCGCCTCGGATATTCCGGCCATCTTGGAACATACGAGGGACGTCTACTTTATCGAAAACGGAGAGACCGTCATCTTGAGTAAGGATGACATCTCCATCCTCGATGGAGAAGGAAATAAGGTGGAAAGAGAGTTGACCCATATCGAGTGGGATATGGCGGCGGCTACCAAGGGGGGCTATCCTCATTTTATGTTAAAAGAGATCCACGAACAGCCCCAAGCGATTCGTGATACAATCAAACATCGGATGAAGGAGGACGGCAGTATCTCTCTCGGGGACATCACCTGGACAAAGGAGATGCTGGAGAAGGTTCGCAAGGTCTACATCGTAGCCTGCGGAACGGCTCATAATGCAGGAATGGTAGGAAAGACGGCGATAGAGAAGATTGCGGGTCTTCCCGTAGAGACGGATCTGGCCTCCGAGTTTCGCTATAGAGAACCTTTTGTCGATGAGCACACCCTTATGATCCTTGTCAGTCAGTCCGGAGAGACGGCGGACACCCTGGCGGCACTTCGCGAGGCGAAGAAGAAGGGAGCGCGGACCTTCGCCGTTACCAATGTCATCGGTTCATCGATCGCAAGAGAGGCGGACGATGTCTTCTACACCTGGGCGGGACCTGAGATTGCAGTCGCATCGACCAAGGCCTATACCACCCAGCTGATTGCGATGTATCTGGTGGCGATGAAGATGGCCGACCTTCTCGGAAGGTTGAGCGTTCAGGAGAGGGACGAGTTGTTGAAGGAATTGCTGACCCTCGGAGACAAGGTGGAAGAAGTACTCAAACAGGAAGAAAAGGTCAAGGGGATTGCGGACAGGATCAAGGACAGCAAGGGTATCTTCTACCTCGGAAGGACCTTGGACTACAGCAGTGCCATGGAGGGAGCGCTCAAACTCAAGGAAATCTCCTACATCTTTACCGAGGCCTTCGCCGCGGGAGAGTTGAAACATGGAACCATCGCCCTGATCGAAGAGGGGATCCCTGTCATCACATTGGCGACACAGAAGGATCTTCTTGAGAAGACGGCGTCCAACATCCAGGAAGTAAAGGCGAGGGGAGCCTACACCATTGCCATTACAAGGGCGGAAGCGAAAAACATCATAGAGCAGTCGGAGGAACACATCCTCGTACCGGACTGCCCCGACCTTCTGATGCCGGTCGTAAGCATTATTCCGGCACAATTGCTTGCCTACTACACCTCCCTGTTGAAGGGCAACGATGTCGACAAACCGCGAAACCTTGCCAAGTCGGTAACGGTCGAGTAGGAAGGTAAGAGGAAACGGAATATATCATTATCGAAAACGGTTTGAACGGCAACAGATTTCAAATCGCATAAGGTTAATTGCAATAGGTGATAGTATCAGAACCTGCCGGAGATATCGATCGGAGCTTACATGCAGAGATGTCCGAAGAGCCGTGTCTGTACTATTGCCTATTTTTATTGATATCAAGGGCTTGTATCATAGAGGTCCCGATACTGTTATATGTTTATACTATTCTCCGTTTGAAAGGCAGGGTATACAGGATATAGGCAATACCGCACAAATGTAAAAATTTGATTTTCTTATGAATTTGAAAAAATGGAATTTTGTCAAATCAATACTTTCAAGAAAGTCAGCCTTCATATACAGCGATTTTATACTATTCTCCCTTTGGATTGTGGATATAAATAATATGTGACCATAGAAGATAAACCGATTTTTCATAAGTTAAAAAAGGATATATCCATGCTTCTATTGGAGAATAGTATTACGACGGTTTTCAAATTATGCGGTGTTTTCTATATCATTACCAAAAAACCGTTTGGAGGATGACGCTTATCTAAAGGAGGTGCCACAATGGATCCGAGGGTAGAAAAACTCCTCGATACAGAATTTTCCTATCGCAGCAACGAAAAAGAAAACGGAGATATCGATGTCTTTGTCGATCTTGAAGGACGCACGGTCGATCTTGGTTGCAAGGATCCGCGGCTGTCCCGCATCCAGTTTCCCAAGGTTAAGTTTTTGCTGTTTCGTATCTCCGGGGAGGATCGCCGTCTCACCCTCCATATGATGAGGGACATCGATCTCTTCTCCGCCTTCGCCAATGTCGAACTTTCTTTGGAAGAAGGTGAAAAGATAAAACTTCGGATGAAGGAGACTTCGATGGAACTGAGTATAAGATGCCCCTCGTCGAAAGAGGGGTAGCTGATGTGGGGTAGGATACTGAGGGTGTAGGGACTATGGATATCACCCTTATGTGGATCCTTGTTATAAGGAAGCACCGCACAAGTCCAAAAAGCAGGAAAAACTTCGTTTTTCTTGGACAAAGGCATTTCTGAAAGCTCTCGTTTGCGAAGCTTTCTATATTTTGAAAAACAAAGGAAAAATCATTTTGTGTTTTTATGCGGTACTTCTGTAGACGATAGTAAAACCTCTGATAATTTTACGGGTATGGAGTTGTTGTGCTTACAGGATCAGTCTTTTTCTACTGCAGAAAGGTACAAAAACGGATAGGAACCGACACAGAGAAAGGAGGAAGTCATGGAGCTTGTTATAAGTGCGGTGTTTGGAGATCCGCAGAAACCTGCGGACCATATCGCCGAAACGGTAAGAGAGGTGCGGAAAAAACTCAAGGAAGAGTTCGGTGTGTTGGAGATGGATGGTTTGGAGAAGATTGATATGTTTGTCTGTTTCAGCGGAAGATTATCGACCTACTACCCTTCCTCGGGCATCTATCAGAGTCGCTATCACAAGAAGGAGAAAAAACTGACGCTGACGGTGCACTTCAGTGAAGGGGAGTGGAGCGGACGTGAAGAAGACAGGAAGATCTTTCTTCAAGGCTATCGAACCTACCTCCTCCAACTTTCGGAACTGATAAGGAAGAAGGTCGGTCAAGGCTTTGAGGAGACGGCTTACAGACAGGCGGTCAAAAGAAGTTTTGAATCGTTTTAGAGAAGTCATATCGAAAGAAGAACGCACATGGGTACAAGGCTTGCCCTGATTTTGCGTTCCTCTTTGTCGATCGAGATCCGTTTATAGAAAGACGGTACTGCCGGCAATACTTAGGGCAATACCGCACGATTTGAACAATCAGCATAAAATCAATTTTGTAGGAAGGATGAAACCTCCGAAAATGTTGATAGGATAAACTTTCGTATTTTATAAACCCGAAGAAACATCGGAAGTTTGCCTTTGTGCGGTGTTTTCTTAGTTGCAGAATACAGATATTAAAGATTGTTAGGAGGAGAATATGCTCAAAGAACAGGGATGGACAAGGAAGAACTACGAGGTTTTGAAGGAGCTGATCCGGGCACATCGAAGCCCTGAGGAAACTCAAAAATACCACAGAAACTATGTGGTCGCCGACTGGGACAATACTTCGGCGATGTACGATGTGCAGGACGCGGTGTTCCTCTATCAACTCTTTGAGTTGAGGTATGCGATGGACCCCGAGGACTTTCTCTATGTCTTACGCAAGGAGTTCGAGATGGAGGAGGGTTCGCACGCATACCGGATCTCCGCGTATATCGCACAAGTCTACACTCGCCTGTACGAGAGGAAGAACGAAGGGGCCGACAAGCTGAAGGAAGAAGAAGACTACAGAAACTTTGTCGCCTCGATGGTCTACTTCTACAACGAGCTCTCTTATGCACAGCTCGACTACGGGAAGGGCTGTCATCGCATCCTGTACCTCTTCTACAAGATGACCGAGGAGAAAGTGAGGCTCTTGACAAGGGAGGCCTTGGATTTTTGGATGAAGGAGCCTTTGAAGATCCTGAAATTGGAGTTCGACTTTGAGGGAGATAAGATCCAAACCTGTATTCAGACGGGGATCAGGAGGATCTCCCAACAGGCGGACCTTTATGACAAACTCCGAAACAACAACATCGACGTCTATATCTGTACCGCCTCATCGGAGCTTATTGTCGAGGAGGTAGCAAGCTCCAAGGTCTTGGGTTACGGGTTTTCCAAGGGGGAGGTCGTAGGGATGAACATTCTCAAGGACGAGGAGGGGCGTTTTCTGGCGGAGGTCGACACGGACAAGCTCCTGACCTATATGCAGGGCAAGGCCGACTATCTTGCGAGTTTGGAAGGACTCTACGGCAAGGCTCCCATCCTGTATATGGGCGACAGCGACGGCGACTACCGGGCCCTGACCTATCCGAACCTGAAGGTAGGTCTGATCGTCAACATCGAAAAAACAGGAGAGATCAACAGACTCAAGGAGATGGCGAGAAGAGCCTACGAAGGAGGGACAAGATACCTTCTTCAGGGAAGGGACGAGAGGATAGGAGAGTTTATCGACAGCGAAACCAGTATAGAACTGGCAAGATAGATCAAAGTATTGTTCACTCCATCTGACCGCTGTAGTGATATATCGGGAAACACCGCACAAAGGAAAATTCCTGTTCTTCCTTTGTACGGTGATTTCAAAGTTCTATCTATATAAAACAATTCGTACCGTTCACTGCAATTCCGGTTCGGATGTTACTTTACAAAATAGTTTGGGAATCAAGAACCAAATCAACGGTGGATACTGTTCTCGACTGATACGATTCTCCAATAGAAGGATGGATATATCCTTTTTTCAACTTACGAAAAATCGGTTTATCTTCTATGGTCACACATTATTTATATCCACAACTCAAAGGAAGAATAGACTGATTTGATAAGACTTTGTTTCTTGCAACTTCGTAGGAAAATCAAGGTTTTATATTTGTGCGGTATTGCCTATACTGTTATTCTTTCGAGATGTGGATATCAATGATTGGTATTGGAATAGGAACGGAAGTGTTTTTTTTGATGATTGCAGGCTCGGTATGACAGATCTTGTATCGACAGTAGTAAGCGATTATGGAATTAAAACGGGAAATAGCAATGGAATCATTCAAGAAAACGATAGTTACTAAAGAAACAAAGGAGGAAGGTATGAAGACAGTGCTTACTATCGCAGGCTCAGACAGTTCAGGCGGAGCGGGCATTCAGGCGGACATCAAGACCATGACGGTACACGGAGTCTATGCGATGAGCGTGATCACGGCAATCACGGCCCAGAATACGATGGGAGTGATCCGTGTGGAACCTGTTGCCGTCAAGATGGTCGCCGACCAGCTCGATGCCGTATTCCAAGACATCGTCCCGGATGCGGTCAAGATTGGAATGCTCGGAACTGCCGAGATCATACATACTGTCGCATACAAGTTGAGGGAGTACGGAGCTAAGCATATCGTCCTCGATCCCGTTGCATTTTCGACATCGGGCTCTCCCCTTATTGAGGAGGAGGCGATCGAGACCTTGGTTCGTGAACTTCTTCCTCTTGTGGAACTGATCACTCCGAACCTGTCGGAAACCGAGTTGTTGTCGGGAGAGAAGATTACAGGCCTTGAAGATATGAAGAAGGCGGGCAAAAGGATGTTGGAACGGACGGGAGTGTCCGTTCTGATAAAAGGGGGACATCTCGAGGAAGAACCGACGGACGTTCTTGTATCGGAAGAAGGGATTGTACTTTTTGAAGGGAGAAGGTTCAACAACCCCGATACCCACGGAACGGGTTGTACCCTTTCAAGCAGCATCGCATCGAACCTTGCCCACGGCAAGGATATGAAGACGGCGATCCGAGAAGCCAAGGCTTACGTTGCAAGAGCGATATCCGCCGAACTTCATCTCGGAATAGGAAGAGGACCGCTGAATCATATGTATCGCAGTTTTTGTACCAAAAGGTTCAAATAGGGGAACCGGTCTTTTGTAAGGCAAATACCGCATAATTCAAAAAATCGTTGTATAGGAAAAAGAAACTTCTTGAAAGGGTTGATATGTCCAACTTTCAAACCTTATAACTTCATAGGGAAATCAGAAGTTTGCCTTTGTATGGAGAGCTCTTATATCCTCAAAGACGGAATGTCTTTTATACTATCGTCCAATAGAAGTGTGGTTATATCTACTTTATGACTACGAACATCCGTGTTATCTTCGGTTGAGCACAGGTTTCTGATGTCCACAGCTCAAATGAATAATAGTATTAATAAAAAAAGTGTGTTGCAAGACGATGGGTCTGTTATTTTGCAACACACTTTTCTTACAAATATGGAATTTCAATCGGGTTATTCTTCCTCATCGAGCTCCGCGTCGATCTTTTTTATTTTGCTTTCATTGATACGGCGTAAGAGAGCGTAAAGAACAAAACTCATCGTGTACATCGACAGGAAAAATACGACCAATGAAAATAAAAACTTGGGGTCTGTCACTTTGGCGTATTTCTCGGAGTAGGAAGTATAGTTTTGGATCCCGAAGATGATCGTTGCCACCGAAGTCGCTATGAAAGCGTTTTTTAACGGGTGAATCTCACGAACCATATCAATTCCTTTTCTTACATTCCCGACCAAAATATAGAAACCCGAAAATATGACACAGACCAATTCCACCAGATATTGTTCGACAGCTGCCTTCAATATTACCTGCTGTACGATTACAGATACAAACAGGACAACGAACAGGAGTTGTGCGAGGTCGCTCCCGATCTTTCTTCTCTCGGCGATAATACGTTCATCATAGATTTGTTTTGTTTTCATTGTTTTCATCCTCCCAAAAAAGTTCGTCTAAAGTTTTGTTTAATGCCTTGCAAATACTGATACATAGAGCTAATGAAGGGTTAAAATTCCCTGCTTCGATCAGTCCTATGGTTTGACGCGAGACTCCGATTGCATCTGCGAGATCCTTCTGCGTCATATCTTTTTCCACTCTTGCGAGCTTCAATTTTTTGTTTTTCACGACTTCAACTCCTTTCTTACTCATATAATACAATATATAATTCTTTATGTCAAATATATATTATATAAAGTTTTGTATATTATATATCTTAAAATATCAGAAGAATAAAATCCTTGAAAGAACAGCGAAAAAAACATCCCTCGTTTTATTATATTGGGCAGTTGAGGAGATGGATCGTCGTTTCAAAAAGCATGGAAAAGAGCTTTGTATGCGAGAGGAGTTCTTGAATGGCGTCACTTCATAAGTTCTTTGTTGAAGTCTATAATACCATTCTCCAATAGAATCGTGGTTATATCCGTTTTGCAACTACAAACGCCCGTTTATCTTTCAGGGAGTACAAATCGGTGTTATCGATACTTCAAAGGATGAAGAGTATAAGACGATGACAGGATTTCCTGTTTCCATAGATCAGTTATACGGGTTGAAAAATCTATGAGCACACAAAATGTTTTATCCGAAGGTATCGTCTGTTTCTCTTATCGTTTGGAACAACGAAAAAGAATACTCTGATTTTAGAAAACACCGTATAATTCGAAAACGGAGTGGAAACATAGTTTTTCTTGAACAAAGTCATTCCCGAAAGTGTGTATTTGGAAGAGTCTTCACGCGTATTGAAACAAAGAAAAAATCATTTTGTGTCTTTGTGCGGTATTTCCTCTGTGCGGAAGTTGCCGTACAAATCTCTTGACAATATTCCACAAGTAGAATATAATCAAGATATTCCATTTGTGGAATATAATTCGTTTCAAAGGGGAGGAATCGTTGTGCTCAAGCATGGAATACTCGGATTACTGAGTTATACAGATATGAGCGGTTATGAGATCCGAGAAGTGTTCAGGGACTCCCTGAACTTTTTCTGGCCCGTTCAGACCAGCCAAATTTATCGTGAACTCAATGTGTTGGAAAAAAACAACTGGATCGTAAAACAAACGGTTGAACAAAGCGGAAAACCCGATAAGAACATCTGCTCAATCACGCAGAAGGGACGGGAGGAGTTGTTGCGTTGGTTATCCGATGTCAATGTGGATTTGGATATGCGTTCTTCTGTTTTGATGAAGACTTTTTTTATGGGGGAGTTAGAGGTTTCAAAGAGTGTGGAATTTTTTAAACTGCTGAATCAAAACTATGCTCTCGGTTTGAAGGCGATTCAACAGACAGATGCCTCCATAGAATTGTACGGAGAAAAGATGTCCGATAAAAAGCGCGCCTTGTTCTGGAAAATGACCGCCGACTTCGGGAAACGGTATGCACAAATGTACTTGGATTGGACAGAGCACTGTATCGCTCTCTTGGAAGAAAAGGAGGAGCAATGAACATTCTTGTGATCAACGGAAGTCCGAAAGGAGAGAACAGCAATACGCTTCGGCTTACCGATGCTTTTTTGGAAGGCATTTGCGACCAAAAAAAGAACAGTCTTCCCCAAATTGAACGACTCCATATCGCACAGATGGACATTCGTCCCTGTCGAGGTTGTTTTTTCTGTTGGAAGACGGTGCCGGGAACCTGCTGTATCAAAGATGATATGCAATTGGTGCTGGAAAAACTGTTGTGGGCCGATCTTGTCATTTGGAGTTTTCCTCTATATTATTTCAGTTTGCCCGGCCACTTGAAAACGGTCATTGACAGACAACTTCCTCTGTCGTTGCCGTTTATGCTGCCGGACTCCGAGGGAGGAGGACACCCTGCACGATACGATATGAGCGGAAAAAAGACTATCCTGATCTCCACCTGCGGATTTTATACGTCAAAGTCCAATTATAACAGTATTGAAGCACAATTTGACAGGATCTGCGGTAAAGACAAGTACACGAGCTTATTCTGCGGAGAAGGAGAACTCTTTGCCGTTCCGGAATTATCCAAGCAAACGCAAACCTATCTTGAGAAGGTATATCAGGCAGGTGCGGAATATATCTCCAGAGGCATACGCGAAGAAACAAGAAAAACATTGGAGGAGCCGATCCTGCCCAGGGATGTGTTCGAACGTATGGCGGATGCAAGCTGGGGGGTGGCTCCTTCCGGAGAAAAGCAGGAGGCTTCGTTGACCTTTACCAGACAGATGGCGAGCCTTTATAACCCTGAGTCATATAGGGGAACCGACATTCTTCTGGATATGGACTATACGGATATCGGCAAGCGTTATCGGGTCGTTTTGGGTCAAACGGAAAGTTGTGTTCTGGAAGAGTTTGACGGATTGCCGACAACGGTTATTCATACTCCCTTCAAAGTATGGGAGGCGATCGCTAAAGGAGAGATGGAGGGTAGTGAGGCATTGATGAAACATCTATACTCCGTTGAGGGCAGTTTTGATGTCATGATGAGGTGGAACGAGTACTTCGGTCAAGCTTCAAATGTCGAACAAGGCGACAGCAAATCCTTGATAGAGGAAAAAACGGATATGAGGTATGTATTGACCCCGTGGATTGTATTATGGGTAGCGGCAAGTATCCATATCTTTTGGGGAAGTCTGATCAGTATCTTTGTTTCCTGTTTGTTGCCCATGGTGTTCTACAAGAACAAAAAAACCGTATACGATGTGATTTCAGGAGCCGCGGTCAGTGTGTTTTCGATGATGTTGTTGATCCGGATACCTTCCATGGTCGTAATCCCGATGTCTTACTTCGCATTCGGTTTGATGTGGAGCATATCCGCCTTGAGGGACATACCTCTTTCCGCTGAATATTCCAAGAATGATTACGGTGGGGACAGGGCCTTTCGAAATCCTTTGTTTATTAAGACAAATCGTATTTTGACCGCCGCTTGGGGAGTTCTTTATCTGCTTACGCCGATTTGGACCTATTTTATTATGCGTACAGATGCAAGAATGTATATTGGATTGATCAATTCCATACTTCCTGCAATCATGGGAGTTTTTACTGCCCGATTTCAGAAATGGTATCCGCAAAAAATAGCAAGAGGAAGCAGCAAATAACAATTATTCATAAAGCTGAAATCGGATAAAATACGATCGGTAGAAACGGTATGCACTTCAAAGAGTTTGAAGGATTGCAGAGCGAAAGGAACGATAAGTCGGATGCTTAAAAAGATTATAAACGGGTATCATAGAACACAAGCTATGCGTTTGAAGCAGGCTCGTGGAATTGCTTTACAGAACAGAGATAAGGAGATGAAGATAAGATGAAAAAACTGGTTTTCGGTATTGCGATGGCACTGTCCTTGGCGGTAGGGGTGTCCTGTACGGCGAACAGCGGATCTTCGGTGCCTCAAGCAGAGCAGACCCTACAGGAACAGACCGATCAGGCGGTGCTCAAGGACATGAGTCCGAGCGAATTGGAGGAACTGTTGAAATCGGGGGAAAAGCTTGAAGGGGCAGTCCTGGTCGATGTACGTACGGCGGAGGAGTTTGCTTCCGGACACTTGAAAGGAGCGATCAATATTCCTCTTCAAGACATCGAGGCCAATGTAGGCAAAGTCGAAGAGTATAAGGATCGAAAGATCATCCTGTACTGTCGCTCGGGCAATCGGAGCGGACAGGCCGGAGAGCTTCTGGTCGCCAACGGATTTACCGATGTCTATAACGCAGGAGGCATAGGCGATTATTCAAGCGATGTTATAGAAAAGTAGAACAAAAGACGCTATTATAACAGCGTCTTTTTTTTATGGAAAGCAGTAAGGGATATAACTCAAAGTATAGGCAATACTTATTACTCCCTCTGTAAATAAGCGGATGGTAAGAAAAAGATAAGAACGGTAATAAACATTACAATAAGTCCGCTGACAACGGATAGGGTTGATGAGGAGATATATTTGGTAAGCCGACCGAAGAAAAAGAGGGTTACGGGTGCCAAGACTCTAAATAGTGTCGACATCGTGGAGAATGTAGTAGCAACCCTATCTTTGGGAGCATTCTGCTGAATAAGTACATTTAACGGGATGTTCGAAAGGGCACCGATGTTACCCGCAATAAATATTGTGATATAAAGGCAGAGAGTCACATACATAGTTTGATCCTGGAAGAAAACTGTAACTCCTGTTGTAAAGACGACAAGCCCTTGAATAAAAAGAGTTTTCGCATAGAACTTTTCCAAGTGCTTTATTACCCATTTGTAGATAAGAAGAGAGCCTGTAATTGTTCCTATGGCACGGGCAGTGGAAATGCTTCCGAAAAACAAATCGTTGTAGTGAAGTTCAAGCGTTACAATAATAGGCAGGAAGAGTTCAAAAAACGGTATGAAAAACAAATTTGTCACAAGGGAAAGGAACACAACACGTTTCAAAGCACGATGACGAAAAATAAGAGCCATCCCTTGAGATAATTCTTCTGACAAATCTATATCAGAGGGTTTACATTTTTTTGGCGGTTCAAGGTCTTTTATGAGGATTTCACTGAGCCCGGAGAGAGCGTAGGATATTGCATTTAAGATGACAACAGCTTTAAAGCTGAAAGTCCCGAAAAGAAAAGCTCCCAACACCGGTCCCAAAACAGTAGAGATGTTGATAAAGGCGTATAGGGCGGAATTTATTTTTTTCAGTTCGTTTTCTCCTGTGCAAATCAGAGGAATAAAGGAAGCGATGGCAGGGTCGAAAAACACACCTATACCTGAAATGAAAAAGGTAATAATCGCGAGAGCCGAAACATGGAGATGTTCTGTTTTCAGAAAGAATACAATGGACAACATAAGTATTCCACGAAGAAGGTCGGAGAGCACAATTATTTTCTTTTTGTTCAATTTATCAACGATTTGACCTGCAAAAAAGCCGAAAAATAATTGTGGAAGGGAAGAAATAGCAATAATTTGTGCTAAAATATCAGGCTTTTTAAACTCTTTGATTAGGAACAAGGTCAAAGATACCAAGTAGATTTTGTCTCCGAGGCTCGATACCAGATAACCGAATAATAAAAGCCTTCTGTTTTGCTCATTATCTTTTTTCAAAACGGTCTTCCTCCTCGTAGCCTTATCTTTAGAAGTGAATGGACGTTATTCCGAATTGTCAGAGGGCTATTTTGTGTCAGTGTAACAAAGTATGTCGAACGATTTCCAAACCTAGATAGAAAAGAACACCTTTGCTTCGTCCGGAAAAACAACTAAGATGGTGATGCTTGAAAAGGTATTTAAAACAAATGGGATTGTCTACACTTCTTCAGTTAAGAGTCGTTGTCTTAAATGGAATATTGATTATGCTATAATTATACTGCAAAATGGAACAGACGGAAACAAAAAAAGAAGGAGAGCTTGAAAAAAATCGAGAGATTTCAAACGGAAATCCTGCAAAAAAAGTGTTAAAGTTTGGATGGTTTTATGGTATGATTAAGCATAATATAAGTGAGGAGTTAAGGGTCGTGAACAGAAGGGATAAGATAAACTATTATCTTGATATTGCACAAACGGTCACAAAGCGGGGGACTTGTCTGAGGAGGAACTACGGCTCCATCATTGTGAAAAACGACGAGATCATCTCCACCGGCTATACGGGTGCTCCGCGCGGAAGGGCAAACTGTACGGATCTGAACTACTGCCTCAGAGAGAAACTCCGCATACCCAGGGGTCAGATGTACGAGAAGTGTAGGAGCGTCCACTCGGAGATGAATGCGATCATCTCCGCATCGAGAAGGGATATGATAGGTGCGGACCTCTATCTGGTCGGCATTGACTACCGCACGGGAGAGTATGTGAAGGACGCATCTTCGTGCAGTATGTGTAAGCGTGCCGTCATCAACGCAGGTATCGAGAGGGTCTACATCCGTGATACAAAGGATGATTATCGGGTCGTCGACGTGCAGGATTGGATCGACAACGACGATTCCTTGTCGGAAGATCTGTCGCCGGGATATTAAGGATATACCGCATAATTCCAAAAAATCAGTATGACATCGATGTTATCGGAAGGATGAAATTCTTAAAGAAGATAGTGAATAATTCTACAAAGCGGAGCAAAACCGGTTTCATACAGAGCATAAGCTCCTTGGAAGTGCTCCTTTCGCAAGATTTTTGTTCCGTATAAAACAACAGTAAAATCACAAGATGTCGCTTTGCACGGTATTTTCTTAAAACAAAAAATTTTGGGGTCTTATAACCTCGAAGGGAAAGCGGGAATTTGTCTTTGCTCGGTGTTTCCTAAACGGTTCGAACAGGTACTAGTGTAAAACAAAAGAGGGATACGGGAATGGTTGCTATAAAATTAGTATTGGCATTTTTTACAGGTTTTGTTATTTGTTATTTGCTCACACCCTTTGTGATCAAATTCGCTCACATCGTCGGGGCGATTGATGTGCCCAAGGACAACAGAAGGGTACACAAACAGCCGATACCGAGGCTCGGAGGTCTGGGTATCGCCACGGCTTTTTCGGTGGGGGCTCTTATCTTCGGAGGAGTACACAAGGAGTTGATTGCGATTCTGATTGCTTCTTCGATTATGGTAATTATGGGAATTATCGACGATACCAAACCCTTGGATGCGAAGCCCAAGCTCGCGATTCAGATTCTATGTGCTTCAATTGTCGTGTACTCCGGAGTAAGGATCGACTATCTGGCCAATGTCTTTACAGGTCATGTTATGTGGCTCGGCTATTGGGCGGTACCCATCAGTCTGTTTTGGATCGTGGGGATCACCAACTGTATCAACCTTATCGACGGCTTGGACGGTCTTGCGGCGGGGATCTCGTGTATTGCGGCCTTTACGCTCGCGTCGGTCTCGATTCTCAACGGCTACTATGTCTACGGGACGATCTTTATGTGTCTGGCAGGCTCCACGGCGGGTTTTCTGCCCTTCAACTTCAACCCTGCAAAGATCTTTATGGGGGATACGGGTTCTTTGTTCCTCGGCTTCATCCTTTCGGTGATGGCGATTGAAGGAACGGTTAAAACCGTTACTCTTGTTGCGGTCATCGTGCCCATCTTGGCTCTGGCGGTGCCTATTTTTGATACGACCTTTGCCATCATTAGGCGTAAGTTGGCGGGCAGGCCGGTCATGGAAGCGGATAAGGGGCACTTGCATCACAGGCTTCTCGACAAGGGTCTGAGCCAAAAACAGACGGTCCTCGTCCTCTATGCGGTCAGCGTTTTGCTCGGAACGAGTGCTGTTTTGATCACGCGTTTGCAGGTCAAGATCGGGATCCTGATCATCTGCTTGGATTTTCTTTTTATCACCTATAGCGTATACCGCCTTCGCATCCTTCAGAAGAAGGATTGAAGTATGGAACAGGGAGGGGCTCATCAACGGCCGGGATCGAAGCCTGCGTTGTATGCCCTGTTTTTTTGCCCGGATACAACAGGGCAAAAAACATTTTTTGGAATGGAGTATCGGAGATATCGATATATTTATTCGTTTGATACTGTTATCTGTTAAAATTGACAGGTCGACTACTTTGAAGCATATCGTTATCCAAGTTGCTTTTCGAAAATGATAATTCCGTATACCCGACATTTCAAACGGAGAATAGTAGGAGTTATTGATATCAAAGAACTGTATTTGGCGATAGCCGGAACTGATTTTTTTTGATTGCACAGTGGATATAAAGAACTGTCGGATATCGATATAAGAGAAAAGGAGAGGATGTTTATGGAAGACAAGAAATTGGAGAGGGTCCTGTTTTATGCGTCACTGGTCCTGGTTTTTGCGGGCTATGTTTCGATCTTTATGCTGACCGATATGCTCAACAAGCTCAGTTACCTCGTTTTGTTCGTCGTCGTGTTCGAGGTGCTCTTCTTTGCCTTGGAGGGTAAGAGAAAGAAGTTGATCCGACGGATGAAGGTGGAATATGACAAGTCCGAGCAGTCGCAGGAGCAGAAGAAGCTGATGATGTATTCGAGGATCGCTCTGTTTGCGGGCTTCTTCACCATACCCGCCTACATCAGAGAGAGAAGTCCTATCTTTATGTTGCTGTCGGCCCTGTTTATGATCTTGGCTATGGTGCTCAACGACAAGGTGCAACGCCTTTATCCTCTCGCGGGGAAACAGGGACGAAAACGTGGGAAGAAGAAGAGAGAACATTAGTAGATCGGCATATTGATATTTAGCCTTATATGGCATCTTCGGCATACTCCGGTCGGATAAGGTCTTTTAAACACTCTTGAGAAAGGATGGAAAGTGATGGAGAAGGTACTGAAGGTAAGGGGACTGAACAAATCCTATGAGGATAAGCAGGTCCTGCACGATTTGAACTTTGAGGTGGAGCGAGGGGAGATCGTCGGCTACATCGGTCCCAACGGTTCGGGAAAGAGTACGACAATCAAAATCATTCTCTCGCTGATATCCGATCATACGGGTGAGATTGAGATCTTCGGCGAGAAGATCGGAGGGGACAGTACAGACTACAAGAGGAGGATCGGTTATGTGCCCGAGATGTCGATGATCTACGAATCCCTGACACCGGCGGAGTACTTCTCCTTCCTTTCGCGTATTTACGGGATGGATACAAACGATTACCTTGACAGGGCACAAACCATGCTCAAGATCTTCGGTGTCGAGGAGCATATACAGCAGAGGATGGAGAGTTTTTCCAAGGGGATGAAACAAAAGGTGAGCATTGTATCTTCGATGCTCCACAATCCGGACATCCTATTTTTGGATGAGCCGTTGAACGGTCTGGATGCCAACTCCGTCGCTATATTCAAGGACGTCGTCTCAAGCTTGGCGAAGAAGGGAAAGACCGTCTTTTATTCTTCGCATATTATGGAAGTGGTGCAGAAGGTAAGCAGCCGTATCATCCTCTTGAAGGAGGGTTATATTATCGCCGACGGGACGATGAAGGATCTGGAGGAGCACAGTGAGGACAAATCCCTTGAGAGCATTTTCAATCAATTGACGGGCTTTGATGAGAAGGCGGATCTGGTCAAGGAGTATGTGGACTGTGTATTGGGAGGACATAGAGATGAATGAGACCTATGTGATCAAACTTTTGAGCCTGTTCAGGACCTTCTATGAAGGCGCCGGGGTGGACTATGAGCAGATGATAGAGATTCTGAAGTTGAAGCTGATCATGGACCGAAGAAGGGTGAATGTCATTGCAACGCAGGGAGAGGTAATCGATGACGGCAAAAATCAGTTTAAGAAATCGATGATCGTCACTTTGATCATGGGGATCATGGTCGGCTTCATCCTGTTGCTGCCCGTCTCGATCTTTTTGAGTATGCAAATTTTTATCCTGATGTTTCTGACTCTGCTTTCCTCAATCTTTATCTCGGACTATTCCTCAATCCTGCTCGATTTGAGGCAGAAGGAGTTTTTTATGACAAGGCCGATCGATGTCAAAACGATGTCGGTGGCAAAACTGACTCACATCATCCTGTATATTTCGACCTATGCCCTCGCACTTGCGGCGACGGGGATCGCGATAGGTACGTTTCGGCACGGCGCAGTTTTTTTGGGAATGTCGGTGGTCACCGTTCTTTTGACGGTCATCTTCTCCGTTGTGATCTCGTCGTTCGGCTATGCGATCTTGCTGAGGTTTTTTACGGGAGAAAAGCTGAGGGACATCATCAATTACTTTCAGGTAGGGGTGTCCGTCTTTCTGATGGTAAGCTATCAAGTCGTGCTCAGATTGATCGGGTTTTCTCCAGATCTCCAGGAGGTTCGCACCTATCCGACCCTTCTCTACCTTCTTCCCTCGACTTTTTTGGCGGCCCCGTATCAACTGCTCTTCGAGCACCAAACCTCTGCCGTCATCGTTGTGGCCTGTGTGGCCTCCGTCGTTGTTCCGGTCTTGCTTCTTCTGCTTTACTTGGCGAAGGTGATGCCTTACTTTGAGCGGAACTTATACAGGCTCTCGACGGCAAGCAGGAGAAATAGAGGACGTTTTGCACTGTGGAGGACTATAGTGGCGCTAACAGGTTCGAATCCCGAGGAGAAAAACTTTATGAGGTTCTACCTCCTTCTGTTTGGACGCGAGAGAAGACTCAAACTCCAAGTGCTTCCGCAGGTCACCTTTGCCTGCATCTTCCCCTATGTGTTCGTGTTCAACACCTTGGACAAGGGCGGTGATATCCTGCAACAGCTTCGGCAGGAACCGTTCTACCTCAACATTTATATTTCCGCCTTTACGGTCATGATCCTGTATTCTCTATTTGAGATTTCGAATCGGACCGAACGTGTCAACTCTTATCTCAGGTTGCCGATCAGAAACAGGGCCAACCTCTATACGGCCGGACTGAAGGCGGTCTGCCTGAAATACGTTGTTCCGATGTCCCTGTTCCACTGTTTTGTCTTCGGTATTCTGTGCAAAAGAGACGCCTATATCGACCTTGTGCTGATCTTCTCCAATACGGTCAATATTTTTCTGCTTGCAAATGCACTGGCGGGAATGGAACTGCCCCTCAGTCAGGAGGAGAACCTCGGAAAGTCGATTCGTGTTCAAAGGTTTTTTCTCTCTCTTCCTGTCGCTGCATTCTTTGTTGTAATCCATCTTTGGTCGGTGTTCTATTCCTCCGCTTCCGTCAGGCTTGTGTTGGCGGCCCTGTCGCTTATCCTCGTCATCCTGCTTGTCTCGATTTTGCTTAGGAAGATCATTGAGCGTCGACTTATGAACGAAAACAGCATATATCGATAAAAGGTCGCAGAACAGTATAAAGAAAAAAGCGAGAGTTTGAAACACTCACTTCAAAGATCCTGTGTATGTACTGAAATCGAAGAAATAAAGGATTCCTTTTTGTATGATGTTGACCTAAGAGTTTTTACAAAAGAAATGCAATAGCCTTCCCTGTTTTCGGGTAGATATTCGGGGAAGGTATTTTAATGTGGAAATTTATGGAGAAGAACTTGATACCGTCCCCCTTGGAAGTGTGGTCATATCCGCACTCACAAGCACAAAAATTTGTTTTATACTATTAATCTGTTAGAATTGACAAGTTTAATGCTTTGAAAGCATAGGAGCATCCAAATTGTTTTCAGCAATTGTATATTTTGTATACTCGGCATTTCAAAGGGAGAATAGTATTGTAATCTGTAGAATAAAGGGCATGGATATCGGCGGTTTGAATGAATGACAGTATGAAAACACAAGAGTTGATATTTGAATTTCAGACAATGTTTCAAAAAAAAATAGATAACGTAGAACAACTTCCCTTTGAAGATGTGGAGGGGATTACGGGAAAGGCGAGTATGAGGAGTCCGGCAATCCGAAAGTTTTCGATTCGTTTTTACGACGGAGAAAGACTGGATGTCATAGGCAAGTTCAAGTCGGCCCGTATTATCCGAAACGGGATCCGTCTGCTCAATTATGACAGGGACCTGAGGTTCTACTACCTTCTGTTGCGTTATCACGGCATCCTCGGCTTTGATAAGAGCCATATTCGAGAGATCGATTTCTATAAGGAGGTAGATGCCGATCTCAGAAGGCACCTGATCCCGACCTTCGGTTTTTACCGAAGTGACAGGAAGGACAGGTATATGATCCTTATGCAGGAGGTCGCATCGTCGAAGAAGGAGGGCGGTTCGAGGATCAGGGAGGTCCTCGATACCATCTTGCACTTTCATAGGGCACACTATAACCGCAAAGCCTCCGTTTCAGCCTGCCGTCTCAATTTTCCTACGAGCAGGGATTACAAGAGGAGTCGGCCCCTGCTCAAATATATGTTTGACAAGCTGGAGAAGAGCAACAGGGAGTTCTTTGATCCTGAGCAACTCAAGGGGATCAGGGCTTTTATCGAGGATATCCACCTTCGCCATGCCCGTCTTAGAGAGCACAGGACTCTCACTCACAACGATTTCAACCTGCGTAACATCTTTTTTGCAGAAGAAGGCGTGCTCATTTATGATTGGGAGTTGGCGAGTTTCCAAAATCCCGAGCATGACGTCATCGAGTTTCTGATCTTTGTTCTTCACGAAATGGAAGATGAAGAGGTCTTCGAGGCGATAGACTACTACAAGAGGGGTCTTCTCACCTCCCTTGATCTTGAGATTGACGAGGAGGACTACAGGCAGATTCTGGAGTTCAATATCCTGGAATATATTGTCAACAAGCTCAGTGTCTATCGGATTGTCGATGTGACGCTGGAGCTGGGCTTTGTCAAACAGATGTGTATCAATGCGAATCGGCTGCTCTGTCTTTTGACAGGCGGAAAGGAAGGTCGAAAATAATGGATCGGGAGATAAAAATTTTGGAATTGGCGGACTACTATGAGAAGTTCGAACACGGAGGGTGTCGGACTTATTTGATCGTCAACCGCAATGTGGAGGAACATCCGGCGATGTTCGGCTTTGTCGAGTTGTCGGAGGACTACAGGGAGGCGGAGGCCGTCTTCAAGGAGATGGAGAAGAGGGCGAAGGAGCTGGGTTTTAGGAGCCTGATCGGTCCGATGAACTACTGTACCTGGATGTCCTATCGCTGGGCGATCGACAACTTTGAGTTCAGGCTGTTTCCCGACTGTACCAATCCCTCCTACTACAATGAATGGATAGGAAGGCTCGGTTACAGGGAGCTCTACACCTACCGCAGTGCCGTCATCGATATGAACAATCCTCTCTTCGAGATGGGCAGGGCGGTCTATGAAGAAAAACTGGGAGAGGGCTATCGGTTTGAGCTCTATGAGGGAGAAGAGGCTTTTCCGGTTGCAAGGGAGGTCTACGAGATCTCGAGGGACGCCTTCCGCGACGCCTACCTCTACAGCGACCTTCCCTTCGAAGTCTTTGAGGAGCTCTACCTGTCGTGGATCAGGAACCTGAAGTTCTCCCTGATCGTCGCCTACGACGGAGGGGAGGCGGCAGGCTATGTCTTCGGCTATGAAAATCCGGTGGGAGAGGGCTTTATCTCCAAGACGAGTGCGGTCAAAAAATCCTACCAAAAACATGGGCTCTACGTCGCCCTGCTCTACCTAGGCTGTCTTCTCGTGAAGGACAAGGGGTACGAGGAGATGATCTACCATTTCCAATGCGAACAGAAGGAAGGATTCAGAAGGTTTGAAAAGAAGGTAGAGTCTAAGGAAAAGCGATACGCGGTATATTGTAAGGAGATTTAGATGGCAAAAACATGTATAAGGTGCTTGAATGATACTTCGGTCAGAGGAATCCGCTTTAATGACGAAGGACTGTGCAATTTTTGTGAAGCGTACTTGAGAGACAGGCGGACTCTGACGGACTATCCCAAGCTGGAAGAACTGTTTCGCTCAAGGGTAGACAGGATAAAGGGAAGGCATGCCTACGATGCGGCGGTCGGGATCTCGGGGGGCAAGGACAGCGTTTTTGTACTCTACGAACTCAAGCACAGGTATAATCTTCATATCAAGGCATTTACAATGAACAACGGGTTTTTGAGCGATGAGGCAAGGGCTAATATCGATCGGATTGTAGAAGAACTGCGGGTCGAGCATGAATACATTGAGTTTGATCCGGACCTGCTCAAACGATTCTACGCCTATTCGGTAAAGAAATGGCTGGTGCCTTGTGTTGCCTGTTCCTACATCGGCTACGCGTCGATGATAAATTTCGCCTCCAAGATCGATGCGGGGATGATCGTCCACGGTAGAAGCCCGGAGCAGATGTTTCGGCTCTACGGGGAGGATGTGTTCTCCGAGTTGGTCGAAGCGGGGCTGACGCCGATCGAGGAACTGGACCTTGCATCGCTCTACACGGGCCTCTTGGGCAGAATCGACGAAAAGCTGGACAAGAACCTGAGAGAAGACGTGAAGAAGATGTTGTTTGAAGATATTCGGGGGGACGACTTCCGCGAGTTTGTCGCCTACTTTCTCTACCATCCTTACAACGAAGACGAGATCGTACGGTTTTTGAAGCAAAATACGAGTTGGAGGGTGGGAGAACACTATAACCACTACGACTGTCGTATCCATCCCGCGACTAAGTACATCTACCAGAGGGCGGAGGGAAGGCCCCATATCCTGCCGGAGGTGAGTTTTCTTGTGAGGGACGGTCAGTTGAGTGTGGAGGATGCGAAGAAGAAACTGGAAGGAGAGATTCTTGAATCCAAGCCGGAGGCGGAGATGAAGGAACTCTTCGACTACATCGGCAAGCCTCAAGGAACAACGCTGCTCAAGGCGGAACTCTACAAGAGGGTGATCTCCAAATGGAAGTAGCAGGGTATTTTCTGTATAAGGGGAGGCTCTTTATCTACGCCCTCCTTGCCCTTTTTCTTTCCTCGGTCATTTCGGCGGCTGCATCCTCGCGTTGCGAATTGTTTGTACTGCCGATCTGGTTGCAGCTCCTCCTAGCCCGTACCCTCGATGACTTTTTTGACTATGAAAAGGACGCGAGAAGATCGGTACGCGGCATGAACGGGGAGGGGGGAAGAGGCATTTGTTTCGGCAACTCAAGGTATGGTTTGGACCGAAGAGGATTGAGAAGACTCTGCCTTGTGACATCTCTGCTCTATGTAGGTGTGAACCTTCTTATCTATGGAGCAGGAGGCCTGTTCTGTCTTCTTATCGTGCTGTGGATGTTGCTCGAAGAGAGGGTTCCATGGTTACAGAGCGGAGCGGGTGCGGTCAGCGGAGCCTACTACCTCAGTCGTGTCCGACCGTTGTCGGAGTTCGGACTGAGAGAATTTGTGTTTTTGGCGGGATTGGTACTGCTGTCCCTCGTATTTGGAATATGGAAAAGGAAGAGAAGAGATGATCTATAAAGGGGTAACGGGAGCGGATAGAAGAAAGACGGGAGGAAAGGGGTATCAGCTTGCCTCTTTGAAGCAGGCGGGTTACAGGGTACCTCCCTTCTTCGTTTTGACAACGGAGTTTTTTTCCGCCTTCTTAGGTGAGAAGGAGGAGGAATATCGAGATCTTCTGTCGAACTATGAGCCTTCCTCCCTCCCGAAGATCCGAGCCTTGATCGAGGGTAGGGAGTTCAGCGAGCAGATGAGGAAGGAGTTTTCCGAGGCTCTCCAAAGACAGTTTGAGTCGGGGGACCTGCTTGCCCTGCGTTCGAGTGCGGTGGACGAGGACGGGGAGACACATTCCTTCGCCGGGATGATGGAGACCTTTCTCAATGTGAGTCGGGACGAAGACTTGGAAGGATTGATCAAGGCCTGTTATCTCTCGTGTTTTTCGGATCGGGCGATGGAGTACCGAAGAGGACACGGTTTGATCAATGAAGAGATGGCGATGGCGGTCATCGTCCAAAAGATGGTGGAGGCGGAGGTGTCGGCGGTGATGTTTACGACCGATCCTCAGACCAACGATCCCGACAAACTCCTTATCAGTGCCGTTGAAGGTTTGGGAGAAGGCTTGGTATCGGGAGAGAAGAACAGCCACGATGTCATTGTCGATATTTTCGGGGATATCGTAACAAGGTCCGAAGGCTTTCCGCTCAGCGATGAGAAGATCAGGGAGGTCGCAGCTCTCGGGCGGGAGATCGAAGATCTTCACGAGAAGAAGAGGGCGAGGGATATTGAACTCTGCGTTTCGAAGGGAGAGATCTACCTCCTTCAGGACAGGCTGATCACAACATACCGCCACATTGACAAGAGGGAGTTTCGAACCATCCTGGACAACTCCAATATCATCGAGAGTTATTCGGGAGTGACCACTCCTTTGACCTTCAGCTTTGCAAGGGAGGTCTACGAAAAAATCTACCGTCAGACCTTGAAAGGATTCTATATCTCCGAGGAAGACATCGAATCCATCGGCGAGGACCTCAGGCAGATGATCTGCTTCTACGAAAACAAGGTCTATTATCGCCTGAACAGCTGGTATAGGATGACCGCCCTCTATCCCGGCTATGAGAAGAATAAGCGGTATATGGAGAATATGATGGGGGTCAAGGTCGAACTCAAGGAATCCGAGAGCAGGGCGAAGCTTCGTCTGATGAAGATCTACCTCCGCTTCGGTTACAAATTACTGCGTATCCGAAGGGACAGCGAGGCCTTCGTGAAGAAGTTCGAACGTCTCACCTCGCCCTATGCCAACAACCGTTTCGAGGGCTATGCAGACAAGGATCTGCTCAAGGTATACCGGGATCTGGAGGAGGCGATTCTGGACGATTTTACCACTCCGATCACCAACGATATGGGAGCCATGGTTTTTTTTGGTCTCTTGAGTGAGAAGTTGAAAAAGAAAAAGATCAAAGACAGTGAGGGGCTTATCGGAAAGATCCTCAGCAAGCAGGGCAATGTCGAGAGTGTCAAACAGAGCCTTGCGCTAATGGAGATCGTCAATGAGATTTGGGACGATGAGGAGTTGTTGCAGGAGTTTCGAAGGAGCAGTATCGAAGAGCTGAGATCTCGCCTCAAGGACGGTAGAGAGGTCAACCGGAGATTGCTGGACTATATTGACAATTACGGAGCAAGGGCGATGGACGAGCTCAAGCTTGAGACTGTAACCCTTCAGGAGGATTCGACCTTCCTGTTTCAGACCTTGAAGAACTATCTCAAGATGGAGGGGAAGGTACCGGTCTACCAAATAGAAGAGGTCGATGAGGGAGAGTTGTACCGTCAGGTGTCCTTCCTCGAAAAACAGCTACTCAAGGTCTTGGTAGGGATCACCAAGTATTTTGTACGAAACAGGGAGCTGCTTCGCCTTCGAAGAACCTATATCTATGCCATTGTCCGCAATATCTTTTTGAGGTTCGGGCACAATTTCGAAGTACGGGGTATACTTGAGCATTACAGGGATGTCTTCTTTCTGAACAAAGACGAGGTTTTTTCTCTTGCGGAGGGCAAAGACTTCGATGTTCGTGAGAGGATTGAGCAGAGAAAAGAAGAGTACGAAACCAATAAAGAAAAGAAGATCTATGAGAGGATGTACTTCTACGGAGAAGTGGCGGAGGAAACTATGATCCCGATCTTTAGTCGGCAGGAGATCCTCGAACACGACGAGACTATGCTCTACGGTGTCGCCGGAGGCGGAGGAGTGGTAGAGGGCAGGGTCAAATATGTCACGGATCCCGCTGATGCCGATGTGGACGGCTACATCCTGATGGCACAGAGGACGGATCCCGGTTGGACGGTACTTTTTCCGATGGCGAAGGCAGTCATCATCGAGAGAGGAAGCGTGCTCTCCCACTCCGCAGTCATCGCAAGGGAGATGGGTCTGACCCTCGTCGTCGGAGTGCGGGGTCTGACCGACAGAGTCAAGGACGGAATGAAGGTAAGGGTCGACGGAATAAGGGGAAGTATTGAATTGATGGAAGAAGAATAGAAAGACGGGGAGAGTGGGTTTTGGCTGTGTTTGTCAGAAAAAAATACCGTATAGAGAAAGTTCAAAAAGAACATTACGCGAGGCTTGTCGAAGTTTACAATTCAAACCGAGGTTTTCTTGAACATCATTTGGGCGTCACGTTTGTCGATGAGGACTTTATTTTAAGAGAAGCGCTTACCATGCAAGAAGCGGGCTTTGTTTCCTGTGTCGCGGTCGATCTCTTCCGTCAGGAAGTTGAGGGTCTGATCGAGTTCAGACCCGGAGAGGAAGTCTATCTCTCCCTTTTGATGCTCGATAGAAAGATTTGTGGAAGGGGAGAGGGAAGAGAACTGTATGAGCTGTTTGAAGAAGGAGTTGTAAAGGGTGGATGTAATTGTGTCCGCATTGATGTCGTAGATGATTACGAGGACAATGTGACCAGTTTTTGGAGAGAAATGGGCTTTGTAGCGGAAGAACACATAGATCTGTCCTGGGGAGAGAAAAAGAGCAGGGCACTCGTTATGCGAAAGACTTTGAGGAGGGACAAGAGATGAAGAGCACAAGACGAGGAGCAGAGGGCTTCGATATTCTGAACTTGAGTACGAAGTATAGGAGTCGGTCGTTAAACAGCGAAGATGCAGAAGAGATCCTTGCTTTGTATAGGAGCAATCCTCTTTATTTTCAACACTGTCCCCCCGCCCCCTCGGAGCAAAGCGTTATGAGGGATCTGACGGCGGTGCCGGAAGGATGGACCGGGAGCAAAAAGCACTATCTGGGCTTCTTTGAGGGCTCACATCTGATGGCTGTTCTGGATTTGATCGAGGATTTTCCGCATGAGGATACGGTTTGGATCGGGCTTTTTATGCTTGATGCAGGATATAGCGGACACGGATCGGGAACCGCTCTGATTTCGGATATCCTGATTCATCTTGCCGGTCTGGGTTATCGAAGGGTCGGCTTGGGCTATGTGAGGACGAATATGCAGGCGAAGAGGTTCTGGGAGAAGAACGGCTTCTTGCCTTCGGTGTCCGTGGAGGAGGGCGAAGGCGAAATTCAAATTTTGGAAAAAGACCTTGAAGGGCTTTGTTTCAAAGAAGAGGGCGAAGACAGGGGGAGACGGTCGGCAGATGGGTAGGACGGACAGATTTTCTTTTATACGGTATGCAAACTGTTGGGAAGACAGCAGGATATTGGCGAAGGCTCTAAAGATAGGAAGGGGACAGAGAGGACTTTCGATCGCCTCGGGAGGAGATAACACCTTTGCCCTTCTCCTGGAAGATCCTTCAGAGATCCTCGCCTTCGATATCAACCCGACCCAGCTCTTTTGCACGGAACTTAAGATGAGGGCGATAGAGGTCTTGGACTATGAAGAGGCCCTCGCATTTTTGGGGGTGAAGGAGAGTGGAAAGAGGCTCCAAACCTTGGAAAGGCTCAGGGGCAATCTGTCCGAAGAGGCATTTTCCTACTTTCGCTCCAATGCCGATATCGTGGAAGGGGGAGTGATCCACGCCGGAAAGTTCGAGAGGTATTTTCAACTGTTTCGACGAAGGATCGCCCCGCTCTTTTGCCGTTCGGTCAAACTGCGTGAGTTTTGCGATTTGGATTGTCCCGACAGGCAAAAACGCTTCTATGACAGGCATATCGATAATCTGCGTTTTCGTTCGATGTTCCGGATCTACTTCGGAGTAAGAGTGATGGGAAGACTTGGAAGGGATAAGAGTTTCTATCGTTACGTCGAGGAAAAGGGGGGTGTTGCTCAAGACATCAAGAGACGCTTTGAGTACGGGATCTCTTCTACGAAAAATCGGAGCAATCCCTATCTCAGCTATATCTTGAAGGGTAACTTTGAAGCAGAGGCCCTGCCCGTCTATCTGCAGAGGGAGAACTATGAGCTTATTCGAGAAAGGGTTGACCGGATTACTCTTTTGCACGGAGGTTTGGGGGAGATTGACAGCCGTCTTCGCTTTGACTTTTTCAACCTGTCCGATATTTTCGAGTATGTTGACGAGGAGACGTTTCTCATAGAAGCGGATCGTTTATCCAGGATGTGTGCGAAGGGAGCGAGGATTGCCTACTGGAATATGCAGAACAGGAGGTATTTTCCCGAGGAGAACTTCGTCTTGGAGAAGGAGCTCTCGGACGAGCTGTTTCGACAGAATCAGTCCTTCTTCTATCGGGATTTTTCGGTATATCACAAAGAGATCAAAGACAGAAAGAGTAAGTATGAGTAAGATTATTGACAAGTTTGAAGAAGCCTGCCTTTCCTACGCGGACAGGACAGCCTTCTTCTATCTGCAACACAACAGAATAAGAGAGGTGTCGTTTGGACAGCTCGGAATCGATGTGGACAATATGGAAGTTCTTCTTCGGGAGAGGGGGCTTGGCGAAGGAGGGAGGGTACTGATTTTTGTACCGCCGTCCTACGAGCTTGTCGTATTTATGTTCGCCTGTCTCAAGATCGGAGCCTCGGCGATGTATGTCGATGTGTGGGCGGGCAGGAAGCTGATCGCCGAGACACTGTCGCAGTATAAGGCGGACTATATCGCCGTTTCGAAGAAGACGAGGTTTTTGAAACTGGCCTTCGGCGACATCAACAAGATCCGAAGGATGCTCTTTATCGATAGGCTGTATGAAAAGTCAAGGACTTATACAGGGGGCATCGGTACAACATATTCGCAGCGGGATAAGAAGGAGAGGGCTTCGAAAGATGAGAGGAGAGGAAGAGTTTCTTTCTTTGACGGGAACGGGGAGAAAGATGGGGCGAGAACAACTTTGGACACCGACATAAGAAAGGGCGAGGAGGCGACAGGCCGAGGGTTTACAGATCCGAATGAGGATGCAAGGCCGGCCCTTCTTACTATGACGACGGGGTCGACGGGAAGACCCAAGATCGCTCTTAGGAGCCGTCTTGACCTCTACCGCCAGTTGGAGCTGATCAACGACAATATGGAGGACGAAGGGGAGAACATCGTGCTGACCACTTCCTTTATGTATTGTTTCGCCAATGTATTGAAGGGTTTTTCCACCGTTCTTCCTCAGATAAACCTCGGCACTCCTGCCTGGTTTCTCAATCGAAGACTTGGTAAGTTCGGCTCTCTTGCAATCACGAGCATCATTACATCGCCGGATTTCTGTCTGAAGACAGACAATGTGTATCCCGGGCTGAAGCACCTCTACCTCGGAGGTGCGATCTTGAACTACGAGGAGGCCGGTAGAATTGTTCACAAGTATCCCGGGGCGAAGATCACCTATATCTACGGGGCGACGGAGTGCAATTTGATTGCAAAGACCGATCTGAGCTCCTACCTCGCCCGTCTGAAAGAGGGAGGACCCGCCCTTCTCGGTCAGGCGGTTAAGGGAGTGAGGATCAGGATCGGTGAGGACGGCGAGATCGCAGTCAATTCCAAGGCTATCCTTAAGGACTATCTTTCGCATGACAGGGGCAACAGTATGATCGATGAGGACGGCGAGTTTTGGCATAAGACGGGGGATGTCGGAGAGTATAGAGATGGAAGGCTCTACTACCTCGGGAGAAAGGATGTCTATGTCGAGGACGCAGGACGAAGGCTCTACAGCAATCCCTTGGAACAGGAGCTTGTACTTGCCTTGGAAGGGGTCGAGAAATGTGCCTTCTTCCACCACGAGGGACGAAACCGCCTTTTTCTTCAAGGAGGATCTTTGACCGAGGAGGAAGTGAGGGCCTGCCTTCGACAACGAGGACTACCTGTTGAAGTCGAGATCTACCTCAATGTGAAGATTCCCTGCGATGTGAAGCATCATACCAAGATCGACTATAAGAAGTTAAGGAGGAGATTGGACAAAGCAAGGTAGAAGGGAATAGTCGCAGTTCCCGACTCCGTTTATCTTTGAATTTTCAAGAACTTGGGCCGAATACGTCTTCGACCTTTAATACTATTATTCTTTTGCGTTGTGGACATAAACGATATGTGAGCCATAGAAGATAAACCGACTTTTCGTGATTTGAAAAAACAGATATATCCACACTTCTATTGGAGAATAGTATGAATACAAAGTACGGAGGATGGATAGCCGTATGCCCTTATCCGCTTGCTTTATGAATATACTCAAAAAAGTATCTATACTATAATAAACGGATGGTATGCTGATTTTTCGAGTTATGCGGATGGATTTAGTTTTAGTATTGAAGTAAGCCATGGAGGAAGTTATGAAGTTTAATTATATCGATGAGATCTTGCAGAAAAACAAGGAGAGGTTTGCAGATCATGACTATATTTTTGAGAAGAAGGACGGAGAGTTTCGTCCTCATACCTACGGGGAGTTTTATATCGCGGTAAGGAGGGTAGCCTCCTTTCTTCAGGCGAGAGGACTCAAGGGGAAGAAGATCGCCCTCTACCTCGACGACTCCTACGACTATATGGTGGCGGATATTGCAATTACGGGCTATGTGGGCACGGGGGTCTGCCTCTCCTCTCAGTGGAAGACGGGAGATCTTAAGAACATCATAGACGAGGTCGATCTCGATGCCATCCTCTACGAAGCCTCTAAGAGCGTTGTGGTGGGTGAGCTTAAAAAAAGCCGTCCCTGTGTCGATTACATTTCGATCGAAGAGATGGAAGCCTCCGAGCCTGTCGCAGAGTTGGAGGATTGGAAGGTCGATGAGACCTTCTGCTCCAAGATCGTCTTTTCTTCCGGAACGACGGGAAGTCCCAAGGCGGTCATGCTTTCACAGAAGAATATGTTCGCCAATATGGAAAACCTTCTGCGTCGTGCCCCGATGAACGACAGCGACATTTGCTATCTCTTCCTGCCCCTCAACCATACCTACGGCGGGATCTGCAACTTTCTCTACTCCGTATCCACGGGGATGAGGATCTACCTGTGCAGTGACAAAAACCTTATCATGCAGGAGGTGGCGGTGGTCAGACCGACGGTCTTCTGCGCCGTCCCCATCCTCTTCGAAAAGATCTACGCCTACGCGAAGGCGAACGGGGTGGAGGTATCGAAACTGCTCGGAGGACGGATAAAATATCTGTTCTCGGGAGGGGCCTACCTTCAGAGCGAGATCCGAAAGGCTTTTAAGAAAGAAAAACTCAACCTCTTAGAAGCCTACGGTCTCTCGGAGACGACCTCCCTCGTCAGCCTTGAATACTCGAACTCCGACGACTTTGAATCCGTCGGTACGGTGTTTGAGAACATCGAGGTGAGGATAGACTCCCCCGACGAAAACGGAGTGGGAGAGATTACGGTCAGGGGCGACAACATCTTCATCGGCTACTACAACAGGGAAGAACTCTATCTCTCCTCCTTCGATAAGGACGGCTACTTCCGCACGGGCGACCTCGGCTGCCTGAGGGGCGACAAGCTCTATCTTACGGGACGAAAGAAGAGGGTGATCATTCGGGCGAATGCGCGCAATATCTACCCCGAGGAGATCGAGGCCATCATTGAGGAAAACCTCCGGGTCGAGGCCGTCAAAGTCTTTGACAAAAACGGATGCCTGCACTGTACGCTGTTCAGCGATATTCTTGTCGATGCACAAGAACTGATGGAAAAGATCAATGCCCTCCTGCCCAAATACTGTAGGATAGAAGGCTGTGATATTTTGAAAAACAACTTGAATACCAAGTTGAAATAAATTCGTTTTCAGAGATCCAATACCTTTTCCGATGTTTTGCAGGATACAGAAGACCTATGGATAATAGGGGAAACACCGCACAAAGGCAAACTTCCGATTTTCCTCCGGTTTTATAAAATATGAAGTGCTTTCCTATCAATGTTTTCAAGAATTTTATCCTTCGTGTAAAATCGGTTTTATGCTCATTTTTCGAACTGTGCGGTATCGCCATAGCATAATACTGTGATTCATTTGAGTGATAGGTATTAGCGATCCATACTCTATAGAAGATAAAACGGATTTTCGTGTTTACAAAAGGGATATAATCACACTTCTATCGGAGAATAGGATAAAGAGGAAGGAAAAAACGCAAAATGATGATGATAAATTTTGAGGGCTATGGATTTTTGATCGTTATGATGGATTATTTCGGTGGTCTGGTCCTTTTGAGTAAGCTTTCTCCCTATTTGTTTCACAGCGAAAAACAGCAGTATCTCGCCTTGGTCCTGTTTCACATAGGGATCACCTGTGTCAATTATTTGCTTGCAAGGTATTTGAACAGGGATGGAGCAGAACACACCGTCTATGGAGCAAGGCTTGAAAATGCAGTGCTTGCAGTGGGACTGATCTTTATGCCTATCGTAATCCTGATGGGGAAGGGCACTCTCTATTAAGGGAGCTTCGATGGGGAATGTTGTTTGCAGTCCGCTCAAATATCGAGCGGATGAAGACTGTGTTCCGCTGTTATACAAACACCGCATAATTCGAATAAGTAGGAAAAAAATCAGTTTTTCTGAAACAAAGCAATTACCAAAAGTGTGTATTTGAAAGGCTTTCTATATCCTGTGAAACAAAGGGAAGATTCTTTTGTGTCTTTGTCACTGCATCCCTAATTAAAATACCCGGTTGGATGCTTTGAGGCATATCCGTATCCAAGTTGTTTTCAGCAAGGATAAGTCTGTATACCCGATATTTCAAACGTAGGATGGCATTACAGAGGATGGCGGGATCTTGACCGGAATGTTTGTTATATTCATAGCGGTTTCTGCCTGTGTTTTCTCCCGTCTTTTGGGGAACTCCTATTGTTTGCATGATGTTCGCTAAGGGTATTAAATAAAAAAGTGTCGATAATTGTACTGCTGTCGGAGATAGGCTTCCACGGTCGCCCGTGAAAGAGTTTCAAGCCTTGGGCGGTAGCACACGGAGGATCGTTTGATGATATAACGGTAGCAAGAGAGATGAAGAGGAGTTCTTCTCTTTTGGTTCTGCAAAAACGGCGGGATATCGACGAAGACAAGAGAGAAACTGTAAGGAGGAGAACTATGAGGTGGCAGGGAAGAAGGCAGAGTTCCAATGTCGATGACCGAAGAGGAGTCGGTCGCAGCGGCGGCGGAGGAAGAAAACTCGGTGGAGCCGGTGTTTTGATTGTGCTGGTCTTGAGCCTTTTGTTTGGAGGACCGGAGTTGGCGATGAAGAACCTCGGTCTTGTGGCGGATCAGGGTCAGAGCACCGAATATGTGCAGACACCGAAGGACGAAGAACGTGCCGGTATGGCAAAGGTCGTGCTTGCCGACACCGAGGATATTTGGCATGAGCAGTTTAAGGCGATAGGAAGGACGTATCGGGAACCTCAGATGGTGCTTTACAGCGGGTATACCCGTTCGGCCTGCGGCACTGCAAATTCGGCAGTCGGCCCCTTCTACTGTCCGGCGGACAACAAGATCTATCTGGATCTGAGTTTTTATGACGATCTGGAGAAGAAACTCGGAGCCAAGGGCGACTTTGCCATGGCCTATGTTATCGCACATGAGGTCGGACACCACGTCCAGACTCTGCTCGGGGTGACTTCTCAGATGAATGAACTGAGACAAAAGTTGAGCAAGACCGAGTACAACAGGTACTCCGTCCTCTTCGAACTCCAGGCGGATTATCTGGCGGGCGTCTATGCAAAGCACAGCGAAAAGATGGGTTATCTGGAAGAAGGCGATATTCTGGAAGCGATGGAAGCCGCACAGGCTGTAGGTGACGACAGGATCCAAAAGCAGGCTCAGGGCTACGTTGTGCCCGACAGCTTCACCCACGGAACCTCCGAGCAGAGGATGAAATGGTTTAAGAAAGGCTATGAGGCGGGGGATCTCAGTGAGTGGGATACCTTCAACCTCGAAAAATAGATGAAGACCGAAGGCGAAGATCCTTCGGTTTTTTGTCTAGGGGCGGTTATATTTACAAAAAAAACGTTTTTTGATATTATTGAAAGAGAAGCGTTTTGGGATACATACAGACAGACGTACAGGAGAGATACAAGATGCCGCCGGAATTCTCGTTTGGTGTGAGAAGACGGCGTGGGAGAAGGAGAGATTATGGATTACAAAGAGTTGCTAAAGTCGGAAATGATGCCCGCCTTCGGTTGTACCGAGCCGATTGCACTTGCATATGCGGCGGCAAAGGCGAAGGAGGTCCTCGGAGAGATTCCGGACAGGATCAACATCCTGTGTAGCGGAAATATGATAAAAAACGCAAAGAGCGTTATCGTTCCCGGTGCGGGAGGCAGGAAGGGAATAGAAATCAGTTGTGTTTTGGGAATCTTGGCAGGAAACCCCGACAGGGAACTGGAGGTGTTGATCGAAACACGGAAGGAGGACATCATAGAAGCGGAGAAGATGATACAGTCAGGTTACTGCAACATCGTTCTCGTACCCGATGTCGAAAACCTCTATATTCGTATCGAGGCCTTTAAAGATGACAGGAACAGTGTTGTCGTGGTCCAGGGCAAGCACACCAACATCATCTACATGGAAAAAAACGGTAAAGTCCTTCTCCAAAAAGAAGAGGAGTTCAAGGAACTGACCTTGGAAGAGTTCTCCTTTGCCAAGATCTATGACTTTGCCTGTACCTGTGACTATGAGGACATCAAGCCCCTTCTCGACACGCAGATCGAGTACAACCGTGCCATTGCGGAAGAAGGGATTGCCAACAGCTACGGTTCCAACATCGGCAAGCTCATCCTGGAGGTGTCCGACAGCGTGGAGGAGAAGGCACGAGCCTATGCTGCGGCAGGTTCGGATGCGCGGATGAGCGGCTGTGAGATGCCTGTCGTTATCAACTCGGGAAGCGGAAACCAGGGCATTACCATCTCGGTGCCCATCGTGATCTATGCCGAACATTTTAAGAAGAGTGCGGACAAACTCTACCGCAGTTTGATTTTTGCAAATCTCGTCGGCCTCTATCAAAAGAAAGGCATTGGAAGGTTATCCGCTTACTGCGGAGTGGTAAGCGCCGCATCTGCAAGCGTCGCGGGGATTGCCTTCCTCAACGACGAGCCGAGAAAGGTCATTGAGGAGACTCTGATCAACTCCCTTGCCGGGAATTCCGGTATTCTATGTGACGGTGCCAAACCCTCGTGTGCGATGAAGATCGCCTCTTCCGTGGGAAATGCCTTCCTTGCCTACCGTCAGGCACGAAGCGATAACAGCTTCTGCTCGGGAGACGGGATCGTCAAGGACAGTGTCGATGAGACCATCGAAACCGTAGGACATATTGCAAAATATGGAATGAAACGAACGGACGAAGTTATTTTGGGAGAGATGATCGACAAGAGGGAATAACATAGGAGATTTTGGAGGACGATGGCAGGAACAGGACTTGCCATCGTTCTTTTTGTTGCAATTTCGTCAAGGGTACCGCTGCTCCGGCATAGTGATATTTTTATGGAAACACTACACACAGGCAGACTTCTTATTTTCTCTTGATTTGATAAAGCATGAAAGTTTGTCGCATCAGTATTTTCAATAGACCATTCTTCTTAAAAGGCTGATTTTTAGGCTGATTTTTTGAATTATGCGGTGTTTTCCTAAGTCTGTTGTGCTCTCTTATACTATTCTCCAATAGAAGTATGGATATATATTTTTTTGACTACGAAAAATTGTTTTATCTTCTACTGCTCACAGACCGTTTGTATCTACAACTCAAAAAAATAATAGCATTATAATTCAGTGATTCCCTTAGAAGATTATTGTTATGAAACAGGAGTATACTACCGAAAAGTTCTGAACGGTTTAATACTATTCTTCGATAAGAAGTATGGTTGTATCCCTCTCGATCAGCAAAATAAAGTATTTCAGGTCTGAAGAAGTCAAAATCATTGATGTTAATTATATTGAACAAACAGTAATATGATATTTATTCCAAAATTTATTAATTTAAAATAAAATGTTTATACCCTGTTTATATTAAATTGATAAAATCTCATCGAAACGAAAGAGGGTGTCTATGAATAACGCAGTTTGCTATTCGCAGACACCCCGAGTTTCCGGCTGTTATAGGATTCTCCGATAGAAGCATGGATATATCTGTTTTTCGACCACAAAAAATTGGTTTATCTTCTATGGGTCACAGACCGTTTATATCCAAAATTCAAAGGAAAATAGGATTACGGGGCTAGATGCTGATGACCTCGTAGCCTTGATTAAGATAGGGCTTCATTCCGGCATGGCCGTTCATATCGTTCAGGAAGTCGATGTTCCCTCCCGCGATCGTCTCATAGACACCCAAAACCTTGGAACAGGCAAGACAGACTCCCGCGATCAGGCCTTCTTCCTTTGCCTTCAGGTATAGAGGGTTCTTTTCCTCCTCGAAGACGGGTACCAACTTGACCGAAGCGCCCTCGAAGATGATCTTTACTTCATAGCCCTCCGCCTTCAAGTCGAGGGCATTCATCAGAACATGCTGAAAACACATCTTTTCCCCCGTCATAGCATAATATAAGATCTTTTTCACAACCTTACTCCTTTCTTCCATATGATGTTGGTATGGTTCCCATCTACTTACCTACCCCGAAAAGGGTAGGATTATAGAAGAAGAGACTTTTTTATGATATGGATCCGATATCTCTGTTCATGCTGAAACCCAATGAATACGATTCCCGACAGAAGAGGGATCATATCGATTTACGACTATGAATATTCGTTGCATCTACTGTGAAATACAAATCCTCATTTAAATGAGTAAGGGTATAATACTATTTTTCAATAGAAGTATGGTTATATCTACTTTATGATTACGAACATACGTGTTATCTTCTGATGAGTACAGGTTTCGGATATCCATAGCTCAAATGAATACTAGTATAATACTATTTTTCAATAGAAGTGTGGATATATCTGTTTTTCGATGACGAAAAACTATGTTGTCTTCTATGGGTCACAGATTGTTTATATCCACTATTCAAAAGAATAGTAGTATAAAAGACCGGTGGAACATATAGATAAAGAACATTAAGGGAGTTTGGTTTAGGAAACACCGCACAAAGGCAAATTGCCGATTTTTCTTCGATTTGATAAAACACAAAGGTTTGTTATATCGATATTTTCAAGAATTTCATCCTTCGTTCAAAATTGATTTTGGGCTGATTTTCCGAATTATGCGGTATCGCCTGTTGCTACTTGTCAAGGACTTTTTAATCAAAATCATCTTTTTTTTCGTCCGATTTTCTCCTAAGCTCCCTCAGCATGATTCTTGCCAACTTATCTTGCATTGTTTCTGTCGCATTTTCATTGAAATGGACAACAACCTCATAGGTGGTCTTTCCAATCTTTCTCTTTGTGCTAATGCCGTTTTTATCCTTATTTTTCAGTTCTTCCATAAATTCTCCTTTCCGTTTTTTGGATTTTTGACAACAAAAAAGGAAGTATCGGCAATTTGCTTTTACTTCCTCTTGGTAATATCCTATTTGATTTTTTTTACTTCGACAAACTGGGAGTTGTTAAAAGTTCTCCTTAAACCATTTATCTAAAAAATCCATTTGTTCATCTGTATGAAACCAATGTTCCCCATCTCTCATTGTTGTTAGGTTTGAATTTATTTTATTTGCAAAATTTGTCATGGTATCTACTGACGTCATATTGTCGTTATCAGCAAAAAGAATATTTGTTGGTATATCCCAATGTATCGTATTCTTTCTAACATAACTCAAATATTCCCAAGATAGAGATTCACCAAAAGAAGTTTCAATTTCTTTTTTTAACTTGAGTTCATCTTCTGTTACATTCTCACATTTCATCATATCCAAAATTATTCTTTCCATATCAACAATAGGCGAAATCAGCATCGCTTTTTCAATAGGCATATCTGAAAAAGATATTAGCGAAAAATATGCCCCTATGCTATTAGCTATTAAATAAAATTTATGATATTTAGAAACAATGGAGCCGAAATAATTTATAAACTCGATTTTAGCATCCCACGGATTTAACGATTTATAATCAAATCCAATGATTTCAAAGTTATCGTCAAAAAATTGTTTATAATGATTAGCTTCTTCTGCATTACCACCCTTACCATGAACATATATAACGGCATTTTTCATTCAAATTTCCTCTACAAATTCCAATTTTCCTAACTGTTCGACATATTGGAATTTACTAAACTATAAAAAGATTATCTATTGCTATATACAGAAAGGGAACATACATAAAAAACAGACTCAACCTTTCCCATAGACCTTCATATGAAAATGCTGTGTCTTTAAAATTGTCTTTGTCTCCCATGATAAAAAACACAAAGAATAACATTGCCAACACAAATGAAATTGCGCAAACTGTGCCTTGTATAATATCATTACTCTTAAAAGCTAAAATGCACTGTAGCAAAGGGAAAAATAATAAAGTCATAAACCCAATAGCAGAGCCTGCACCATGAATTTTAGAGGCTATTGTAACCTTTTCTTTTGACTCATTTACGCTAAATATTCCCGACAGTATTCCTGCTCCTACTGCAAAAGCGGAAATCGAGATAAATGTTAATACTGCCAACACACTTGAAACGGTGATATTGTTCTTAAAAATTACAACTGAAGCAAGCAGCAAAAAAGCACCTAACCACACAAGCCAAGCATTGTAAATCCATCTTACAGGGCTTTCGGGACTTCCTAAAACACTCATAACCATTGTTTTGCTGTTGTACCCTATATAAAAATGTTTCAAAATCCAAGGGAGGACAAACTCACCAAGTATGGTTATCAGTAAAAGAATATTGAAGATAAAGCTATCAATTAAACCAATCATTTTAGGTATCCTTTCGGGTGGGCAAATTCTAATTTGTCAATTTCTCATCCATCCTATTATATCACTTTTCTCATATTTTTCCATTCCATCAAGCTGAATATTCATTCTTGTAACCATATTTTTATTTAACTCACTACAAAACGGTGGCAAGCGTTTTAAGGCTCTTTTTTTCTCTCGGCTTATCTTTTGTACCTATTTTGCATTTAGAAACAAAATAGAGTGCTTGCACCGTCTTTTAAGCATATCTTAAAGATGATCTCCTATCATATATTCTTCAATCGTCGGAGCTTTGCTTCTATCATTTGTTTTCTTTCGCAATTCTTCCTCATCTTTCTCATACCAGTGAAGCAAGGTTGCATAATGGTCTTGATAGGTTTTTCCACTGCTTTGCATATACCTCGATAGCTTTTCAATCATAGTATGTGCGTGGCTTTTTAACTTTTCCCTCAGTCTTTGATATTCTTCATCGCTTAGATTGACATTTTGAAATTCTCCGTAGGTTTTGGAATTTTGGGGTGGGGAACTTTCCTCTCCTCTCCCCTTATCTATACTACCCTTATCTAACCTATCCTTACCTATCCTATCGAAGTGTATCCAAATCGGATACATTTTGGATACAGATACGCTCCATTTTCTCGTAAAGATTGTTGTTACTGATGTTTAGATAGCTTTTTTCGTCTTTATAGATTGTCCCCTTGTACCTGTCTTTCTGAATATAGTTGTTTCGTTTCCAATGGGTAATCACAATAATTCCGCTCTCAAACACAATCACAAAACCTTTGGAAACTAATATCTTAAAATCATCTTCACTTGCTCCTATCATTCTCAAGATTGTTTTGGGATTGCCTACAAATCCGTCATCATCGGCACTCATATTCAGGTGCATATACAGTGCCTGTGAGGATAAAGGCATTTCTAAAAAAAGATTACACCACACAACGGATCTTGCAAACATTCGTCTTTCTGCCATCTTGCATCTACCTTTCCAAATGCTTATCCTTGCTCGGAAGTTTTACCCTCGTATCTTTGCCGACTTCCTGTTGTTTCTGCCTTTGATGGCTTTGTGCTTGTTGTTTGTAATGCTTGATTTTGAGATTACCTTTGGCTTTAGGAACACCTGCCTAAAAGCAAGGTCGATCATTTTGGTGTCTTTGGCTTGAAAGAACACTACAAAATCTCCATTCGCCTTATCTTTCATAACGGAAAACTTCACTCCATATCGGTTTAGCTCTTTTCGTATGTTCTTTATCTCACCTTTACGGATATTTACCTGTTCTAATTGTCCTTGCTTGTAAAGGTCTTTGAGTCTCATCTCACCGTTGTTCTTGTTAAAGAGGGGATTGTCTGCGTTCTGATAAGCGGACTTTATTTTCTCTCTTAGAAACTATGATAACTGATGGGTATTCCCGGCTTGCTCTTTGGCAATGTTCATCATATAGGTGGCAAGGCTCTTGATCTCTTGCATTACTTCTTTTGAAATATCTTCGTTTATCATTGATTTGCTCCTTTCATTTTTGGCAATAAAAAAACGATTAGAACAATCTCTAATCGCTATTGTGGTAATTTTACATAAAAAATCTATTCATCAAACTTGGAATTGTACCTCTGTTATAACTCCTTCATCATCTGCATTTCTCTAAAATGCTTCTCACAAAATGTGTATTCTATTTCTTTTATCTCTTTGAACCCGAGGGAAGTAAACATTTTATATGCAACTAAATTTTCTAAAGAAACACTTATATACAATTTATCTGCATTGTGTTTTTTCTTAAAATAATCAAAAAATGCTACTATTGCCTGTTTCCCATAGCCTTTCCCTTGAAATTGCTTTCCTATCATAAAACGGCTCATAGACCATCCAGGAAAAGCTTCATCATAGTCATACAAGATAAAACCTACCATTGTGTCCTCGTAATAAATACCCAAAGTATAAAGTCCGTCTTCATAAGTAGCTTCAACTAATGACTGTTTGTTATCGGAGACAAACCCTTCTTGACTATCATCAATTTTCAACATCATGCAGTCCCAATAGTTTGATTTATCAATATCTCTAAAAATCATTGTTACTTCCTCCAACAGGATCTAATTTACTTCTTTATCAGTAACAACATATCATACTCATCTTTCCCATTTTCAACAAATCCGAGAGATTTCCAAAATCGAATAGAATTTTCTTTTTGTGAATTTAGCTCATAATATTCAGCACCATCTAATCTTGTGTATTTTTCAAATGCCTCAAAACACTGATGACCTGTCCCACTTCCTCGAAATTCCGGAAATACCCAAAAGTCAAGTATAAAGCATTTCCCATCTTCACTTTGATATGTGCAATAAGATGCAGCCCCTATTCTTTTCTCATCCCTACAAAAATAAATCATATGTTGCTTATCTTTATCTCGTATCATGTGCTCTTCCAAAATACCACGATATTCATTACCCGAAAAATAAGAAATATCTTCCTCATCACAAATTATTCCATCTTCGATTAGGTATTCAATATGTGAAACCCAGAAATCACTTAAATTCCGCAAATCTATTTCTTCAATTTGTATCATTTTTTCCTCCAACCAATATCAAATTCGTTATCATGCACTACCCAATAAAATTTAAATTATAAGAATTTTATAGCTTTATCTCATATCCAAACTCACGCAAAATGAATCCGTCATCAAACTTTTCTTCGTAGATACCATCGACTTTTTCAAATCCATTTTTAAGATATAAGCGAATTGCGGGTTCATTAACATCTACTACAAAAAGCCTTAAATATTCCGCCCCCAAACTTTTACTAACATTTTTTGCTTTGTCAAGCATATAACTACCTATGCCTTTGTTTGAATATTCCTTATTTACTCCTAATCGGTCTAAGTAGTACACTTTGCTGCTTTCATTCGTCCATTCTACTGATGATTCCCCAAAATTTGTCTTAGTTAAAGCAAATGCAGAAACAATCTCATCCTTGTCAGTTAAAACATAGAGTTGATTTTTTCTAATATCTTCCTCTAAAAACTCACAAGGATAAATGTCATCCCAAATCCTTATATCTTTAGCATTCATATCTTGGACAATGTCCCTGTAAACTCTTTTTAGCTGAGGTAAATCACTTAAAGTTGATAGTCGAAACTTCATTTCTCCTCCTACAACCTCCAAATCATCTAATTTTTTTCCCTATCTCCATATCCAATCGCCACTTCGGAGTTTCTCCATCATCACCCCAATATTCGTCCATTGAAGCAATTTTACCATCTTCCATTCTAAGAAAAGAAGTTGCATGGACGGAAACAGAGCCATCCGTACTGAATACTCTCGTTACTGTAATGATTAAATTTCCTATTTCTTCTATTCTTTCAACTTCACAATCCCATTTTCCCGGATATTCACAGTTGGCTCTTATATATTCTTCCAAAGTAAATTTTTCATTGGTATTATGCCATCTGATGATTGCCGTTTCTTTAAAATACTTTCGTATCTCATTGGGGTTCTGCCCAACAATGGCTTTCCAAAACTCTTTGAGCATTGCTTCACTCTCAACTTTCACAATTTTATTTTATTTGTATCTTCATTATCTCATTAGGAAAATTTGGGTTACACTTTCTTCTTCGCATATTTTTCCTTAGCATACTCGTACGCTTCAGTTATAAACGGCTTCATCTTCTCAAATGTGTCCTCACTTGGATTCAAACAACAAATCCAAGACATCCATGCATATACCGGATGTGGCATAATTTTATCTTTCTGTGTAAAATCATAATCCACTTCAACGGTACACCCTTTCGCCGGTCTTTCGGGAACATTCCCAAAAAGATCGATAAAAGTATTCTTTCTAACACCGACATTGACTCTGTATGTGTTTTCTCTATTCAGATCGGAACTACTGTCATTCTCACCATCTTTTTCTTTGACGGTCATAATATAAATTCCTCTTTTAAGTTTTCCACTTGGGTTATAAAACACTCCTTGCTCTCCCCAGCTATCAACTATTACAATACCATCTAAGTTCTCTCTACAATACTTGATAATATCTCCCGGTAATATCTTATTTCACCTCCACTCTTCTAAAATCACAATCTAAAAGGTGATCATTAACCATTCCTACTGCTTGCATAAACGCATATACGATGGTAGAGCCGACAAACTTAAAGCCTCTTTTTTTCAAATCTTTGCTTATTTTGTCCGAAAGCTCGGTTTTTGCAGGGACTTCTTCCAGCTTCTTCCAAGAATTGATAATCGGCTTATGATTGACAAAGCCCCATAGATAATTGCTGAATGAGCCGAACTCCTCACATACCTTAAAGTAGGATTTTGCATTAATTGCAACAGACTTCACTTTCAAACGATTGCGTATGATTCCTTCGTTTTGAAGAAGCTCTTCTTCCTTTTTTTCATCATAGTTTACAACAATTTCAGGATCAAAATCATCATAAGCTTCACAAAACGCTTGCATTTTCTTTAACACGGTAACCCAGCTAAGACCGGCTTGCATTCCTTCCAAACAAAGCATCTTAAATAATTCCTTATCTTCAAATACGGGGATTCCCCATTTTTCATCGTGGTATTCCTTTTCAAGCTGATTATAGTTCGCCCAACCACATCTTTTAATTTTCTTATCCATCAGTTAATCCTTATTTTAATTGGTATTTTAGAACAAAAGAACTGCTCCAACAACACTCTACTTATAAACTTATTAATTCAACCAACATAATTATAACATTAATGGAACTATTTGTCATTTGATTAATCTTTGTAAGAATAGTTTAAGTCATTGAATTAGGGAAGAAAAAATAATTTGATGATTGGAGAATATTATAAATTACTATCTCATCACTCGCCCTCTCTGTGATTTCTGTAAATCTTCTTTTCCTCTCTCATCTCGTCCTCTCTTTTGATTTGTTCTTGGAATGCCTTTATCTGTGCGATGGTGCTTGGCTTTTCTCCCTCTCGTATCATCTCATCAATCACAACACTTAAATCAATACCCAGTTCCTCATTGACGATTTTGGTCGCATATTTGATATGGTTGACGGATTGATAAGCCTTTGCAATGTTTTCTTTTTCTGCATTGATGAGGGCAAGTTCTTTGCTGAGTTCTTTTTTCTCGGCTTTCCACTTCTTAGGCTCTGCTTTTTTATGTTCTCCGATAAGCCTTATCAGTTGTTTCTTGGCATTTTCATATTGCTCGATTTCATCAAGATGGTCGTTGCGATACTTTTCTTTGAAAAAGACTTTGTATTGATAAGTCTGATAGATACTCTTATTCTTTTGGAGCAGGTCGTAGTAGAGAAGTTTTTTATCAAGGCTTTCCATTTTGGCATAGTTCTCTTTTGCCTGTCCGTTTAACTGGTAGCTTTTGCTTTTTAGTTCCTTGATATGCTCGGAGAGGTCGGCAAGAGTGTTTAGCTGATTGGTACTGAGATAGAAATGAGCGTCCGCAAATTTCTTAAAGTCATACCTCGCTTTATTCTGCTTGGCATAGCCTTTGAGAAGTTTTTGCTTTTCGTCCTGTATCATCTTGTAAACCTCGATGTACTCTCTGAGATTAAAGAGCTTCGGCTCGCTTTCCATCTCTTTCTTGCTCTCCCGACTAAATATCTTGAATTGGTCGGTAAGGTCTTTGAGATAGTCTTTAATCCAATCAGTGATATTATGAAGTTGCTCTTTCATCATCTTGACCAGATGATTATGTCGTTTGATTTCTCGGTTGTAGTTGCCCTTGTCGGTTTGTATTCCTTTTCGCTCCATTGCACTCGCACTTGCTCCTAAATGAATGGTCGGGATTTCTTCTTTGCACAAAGAACTCCTTTTTCCAACCATACCTCTACAATGCTGATCCCATCTTTGTACTCATTACCGACTGCATTTTTATGGAGTTCATTGGTTTTGAATAGGATTTCTTTTTGTCTGTCATTTAGGTTTTCCAAGCCTTTTATCATAAATCACTCCTTTCAAACAATAAAAAAAGAATTAAGCAAAACATCTTTCACTCAAATAGTGATGAAGTGTTCTTCTTAATTCTATAACTCCTTATACATATGATTCATTTGAGTTGTGGATATCAGAACCCTGTACTCAACAGAAGATAACAAGGATGTTCGTAGTCATAAAGTGGATATAACCACACTTCTATTGAAAAATAGTATTATACAAGATCAAACTCCTTTGTTTTTTAGGATCCCGTACTCCCGTATCTCTTCATTCCCCTATACCAGACAAACTTGGAAAACTTGAAATAAGCGTATGAAACGAAGGGGACGAGTACGATCAAGTAACTTAGATTAGAGTCCTTAATAAAAATCAAACTTGGGTAAAATGCTGCAAACCCGATGGGGATAATCGTTGTAAATATAACTTGGAGAGCCTTGTTATATATACTTAACGGATATTTGGCAAACTCCTTAAACTCCATGGTCAAATTAGCAAAATCGGACTTCCCGATTGTAAAGAAAGAAAGTGTGGAAAGCATAATGGATATTCCCGCATAGATGAGACAGGCGGAAATAAAAAATATGGGCGTAAAGATCAAGAGATACCATTCGATACCAAGATTAAACCATGCATACAAGAAAACTAAAAGGCCCGTGATCAACTCACCCCAAGAATCTTCATCAAAGCCATCCATCATAATTTGAAAAATCGGCGAGACGGGTCTCAACAGAAAGCGATCAAAAGAACCGTCTCTTATATAGTAGGGCAAACTGATTGTGTTGATGAAAAAACATGACCAAAGAGAGAAGCCGATCAGGTTGAATCCGTATAAAAATAAAACTTCGTCGAGACTCCAGCCGTTAATATCTTCTGCCAGATTAAATACAAATAGAAGTACCACTATACCGGCAGCATATTCCATCATCATGGATAGGATCCCGAAATAGAAGTCTTTATCGTAAACCGCAATGGATTTAATATTGATTTTATAGAAGGTGATAAACAGCTTCCATGTTCGTTTTAATTCTTCCATTTCCTAGCCCCCTTGGATCATAATTTTCTTAATCATAATGGATGATAAGACCTTATACAAGACAAATAGGGTTATCGTGGAACACCATAGGATAAGCAGAAAAAGGGAAATATTACTTACTTCTTTTTTCAACAAAATATTGATCGGAATAAAATATATGGTTGAAAATGGAAGGTAATACATAATTTTTCTACATACGAAAGGGTAGAAGTTTAAAGGCAACAGCTTTCCTGACAGGAGATTGATAACAGATGTTTTGAAATTATTGATCCCCCAAAGGCTGTGCGTATAAAAACTGAAAACCCCGACAAATAGCTCCAACACAAAAATGAAGGCATAAGAACTGCCCCAAAACAAGAAAAATGTGAGCAATTCTCCGGGTGCCAACGATAATTCGATTCCCAGAAACAAGTACCCCGTCATCAGGATGGGTGTGGAAATAAACAACAGTTTATATAACAACTCGCCGAAAGAATCCGTAAGCAACCGGTATTCAAACGCAATGGGCTTTAATAGGCTATGAATGATCTCACCGTCCTTGACCATTCGACCGAATTGACTGCTTACATTGAAGGGATAGGACCTCCCGACAGAATAACTGATGACTAAATAGGTGATCATATCGGTAAAGGTATAGTTGTTTATACTTGTAGTGTTTTCGTAGACGGATCTCCACAAATAAAACTGCGCAAGGATCAGTATCATTTGAGTTGTAAAGTTTAAAAGAGAAGCCGCTTTGTAGGTATACAATTCATTAAATGAAGTCTTGGCACTTAAATAGGCATATATTGAATAGTTCTTTATTGTTCGCATATCAACTGTTTTTCACCCCGTAGATCTTCTTTACGATATCCGTAAAGCTTTCTTTCTCGATTGTAATATCCTTGATCTGATTATGCTCCATCAATGCGGCGATGACATCAAATATCCTTTCGTTTTCCACTTGTTTGATCTCTATCTTATAGTCGCTGTAGACTGCGTTAAGTTCAAAGTCGCATTGGATGTTAACAGGAGCCCTGTTATGGGTCAGGACGGATACATCGCTTTTAGAGATATTTATTTCCATCAGCCTGTTTATGTCTTCATCGACGATTACCCTTCCTTTGTCTAAGAATATTACGCGGTCACAAACCTGACTGATCTCGTTCATATCGTGCGTGGTCAGTAATATTGTGACGTTTCTGCTCGCCTTCATCTCATTGAGAAAGCCGATAATGGCATCTTTGCTGAAAATATCCAAACCTATGGTCGGTTCGTCCAGAAGTACGATTTCCGGATCATGAAGAAATGCAGCAGTGATCTCACATTTCATCTTTTGTCCTAAACTCAAGGTTCTAACCGGTTGTTTTATAAATGGTTCCATCTCGAATAATTCTATAAACTTTTTAAGGTTTTCATCATATGCCCGATCTTCAATATCATAGATAACCTTTAATAAGTGAAAAGAGTCTAATGGGGACAGATCCCACCTTAATTGCGTTCTTTGACCGAATACCACGCTCATTCTTTTGTTGTTTTCCAATCTCTTCTTATAAGGGTCGTTCCCCAAAACTTTGATCTGACCTGAGGTGTTGTATAAAATACCTGTCATCATCTTTACCAGTGTTGATTTTCCCGCACCGTTGTTACCGACTAAACCGATAAATTCACCCCTCGATATTTGGAACGATGCCTCATCTATGGCCACTACATTTTTGTAGGTGCTCGGGCTGAATATTCTCTTGAGTATTTTCCCGTTAGATTTTTCCTTCACCTTATAGACCTTCGACACCATCTCTATATCGATCACAACATCATTAGTTTCAACTATAGTTTTCATTATCTTCTCCTTTGATGTACTCCTTGTAAACAGGTCTATCTATTTTATTTTTGTTACTTGGCTTGCCAAGAACTTGATTAAAATTAAGGAAACGCCGCATAATTCAAACAATCATTGTAACATCACTTTTAAAGGGATGCTGAATTTCTTAAAAGCATTGATTTGACACAATTCTATTTTTACAAATCCATAAGAAAATCAAAATTTTTCCTTTGTTCGGTATTGCCTTAATCATATCTTTATTATCACAAATGTTAACTTTAAAAATTAGTATATCATTATATTGTGTTTATAGAAATATAAAACTACAAAAAATAAAATGAAAAATACAAAAAATAATTTCCGCCATCACCAAAGCCCGTTACCCCTTTAAGAAAACAGGAAACTTAGAAGGGGGAAAGAAAGTGCTGACAATTATCAATATTAAGGAGATCCGGCATAATTTGTATTATCAGTACAAAATGGTTTTATAGGAAGAATGGAATCTCTGAAAGCATTCATTTCACAAGACTTTTGTGATCCATACAACAACATCGAGATATACCTCTGTGCGGTAGTTCCTTAAACATTTTGCTGATCAAACGCTGACAAAGAAGTTCAAGTGATAAAATTTATCTTCTTTTTTTTGAGTGCTTGTAGGGAGAATCGCGAGTGTTTGCAAGACTTACAAAGATGGGTTTCACTTCTTGGGACTTTGGCGAAGAGCCCGCCTTGTTGAAAAAAGGGACAGGTTTTGGTATAATATAATTCATACTAAAATGGTAGGAATTAAAGAGGGGAGGCATATCCGAACAGGCTTTCTTCTCTTATCTTGTTCAACAGGTTTCTTCGTAAGAGACGAGGAGGTAGGAAGATGGATACAACACTGCTGGAAGTAAGACAGCTCTCTGTGAATGCGGGAGATAAGAAGATCTTGAGGGATATCGATCTGACGATAAACAGGGGGGAAGTCCATGTGGTTATGGGTCCCAACGGCTCGGGCAAGTCGACCCTTGCCAATGTAATCATGAGCAATCCCAAGTATTCGATCACGGAAGGAGAGATCCTTTTTGAAGGGGAGGATATCACGGATCTGCCGGCGGATGAAAGGGCGAAAAGAGGGATATTTATGTCGTTTCAATCTCCGGTAGAGGTTTCGGGAATCAGTGTTGCCAATTTTATTCGTGCGGCAAAGTCGGCGATAGAGGGGAAGAAGATTTCCGTCGTGAAGTTTGCGAGAGAGCTTGGAGAAACGATGGAAGAGCTCGATATGAAGAGCGAGTATGTCGACCGCTATCTGAACTACGGATTTTCGGGAGGAGAGAAGAAGAAAAATGAAATCCTTCAGATGAGGATGCTCAATCCCAAGCTGGCGATCCTCGATGAGACGGACTCCGGTCTTGATGTCGATGCGGTGCGGATCGTAGCGGACGGGATCGATCGCTACAGAACCTCTGACAATGCTCTTCTCATCATCACTCACCATAAGGAGATCGTCGGAAGGATCAAGCCGGACTTCGTCCATGTGCTGATTGACGGACGTCTGGTTAAGACCTCCGATGCGTCATTGATGGATGAGATCGAAAAGAGGGGTTATCTGTGGATGAAGGAGGAGGTGTAATCGATGTCGGGACAGGAAGGGAGAGAACGCAAAAAAACACGGGTCGACGATGTCAGCCGCGGTATCTACGATGTTAAGAACGCGTTTACCTACAAGCTCAAGACGGAGAAGGGACTGACGAAGGAGATTGTCGATCAGATTTCAAAGGAGAAGGATGAACCGGACTGGATGCATCGTTTTCGTCTGGATTCGCTCGAGAAGTTCTACGAGTTGGAGAACCCGATCTGGGGACCCGACCTTTCGGAGGTAAATATCGATAAGATTACGACTTATATCCGTCCGGATGCAGGCTTGGTTGAGGATTGGGATCAGGTTCCTGTTGATATCCGCAATACCTTTGCCCTCTTGGGGATTCCGGAGGCGGAGCAAAGGAGAAACCTGTCCGGAGTAGGAGCCCAGTACGATTCGGAGGTTGTCTACCACAATATTCAAAAGGAGCTCTTGGAGAAGGGCGTGATCTACACGGATTTTGAGACGGCGGTCAGGGAGTATGAGGATGTGGTAAGGAAGTATTTTATGACCTGCATCCCCAATACGGACCACAAGTATGCCGCCCTGCACGGCGCGGTCTGGTCCGGAGGGTCCTTCGTCTATGTTCCGGCGGGGGTTCGGGTCGATGTGCCCCTCCAGTCATACTTCCGGTTGAATGCACCGGGAGCGGGGCAGTTTGAACACACCCTGATCATCGTGGAGGACGGAGCCTACTGTCACTTTATCGAGGGCTGTTCGGCTCCCGGATACAACGTTGTCAACATCCATGCCGGTGCGGTGGAGCTGTTTGTGGGCAAGGGTGCAACCCTGCGTTACTCCACAATCGAGAACTGGTCGCGGAATATGTACAACCTCAATACCAAACGTGCCATCGTGGAGGAGGACGGAGCTATCGAGTGGGTCTCAGGTTCCTTCGGATCTCGGGTCTCGATGTTGTATCCCATGAGTATTCTGAAGGGCAGAGGTGCAAGGAGCGAGTTTACAGGGATTACCTTTGCGGGCAGGGGTCAGTTTCTCGATACGGGGACGAAGGTCATCCATGCGGCGGAGAACACTTCTTCGACGGTCAACACCAAGTCGATATCGAAGGACGGAGGAGTCGCGATCTATCGAGGTCTTGTGAAGATTACGGAGGCGGCGAAGGGTTCCAAGTCGAGTGTGAGCTGTGAGTCATTGATGCTCGACGATATCTCCAGGTCGGATACGATCCCCGTCATAGATATCGCAACGCAGGATGTCGATCTGGGGCATGAGGCGAAGATAGGAAGGATCGATGATGAGGTCATCTTCTATCTGATGTCGAGGGGGATCAGCGAGCAGGAGGCGAAGTCGATGATCGTGAGAGGTTTTGCGGAGCCCATCGCTAAGGAACTTCCCTTGGAGTATGCAGTAGAGATGAATAATTTGATCAATTTGGAATTGGAAGGAACCATCGGTTAGAGAGGAGGTCTTGAGGATGAAATTCAATACACTGCCGTTGTTGACGTGGAGGCAGGCGAAGGTAAACCATGCGGAGTTCGAATTACCGGACTTCGTAAGAGACTTCCTCTCTATAACGGACCGAAGTTTGGGAGAAGAGGATCTTGAAGGGGACGGATCCACGGATCGGGAAGTCGTGGAAGCGTTTGAGGGAGAGCTTCTTCAGGGCAGGAAGATCAGCCGTATTTCAGGCAGGGAAAAGAGGGTCTTGATCGATCATGATCTCATCCTTGCACGCAAGAACAGCAGAATCTTTCTTATTCTGGACTGTGAGAACGATTTTTCTGAGGAAGAGAGTTTTCGCAGAACTTCCATAAGGGTCGTAGCTGAAGAAGGTTCCGAGGTCAAGGTCTGCTACCTGTCGCGAAACGACGATCGTCATTCAGCCTTGGTATCGTTGAAGGCGGATGTACACAAGGATGCGAGGTTTCATCTGATACAGGCGGAGATCGGATCGCAGAAGTCCTTCTTCGGGTGCGAAGTCGATCTTTTAGGCGAGGCCGCCGAGGTCGAGATCGACAGTATCTACTTTGTCGACGGGAGCCGTGAGCTTGATCTGTTCTACAATATCGACCACATCGCAAAAAAGACCGGGAGTCGGATCCGTGTAAACGGGGCCTTGAAGGATGAGGCGAAGAAGACTTTCAAGGGAACGATCGACTTTAAGAAGGGCTCTTCCGAGTCGAAGGGAAGCGAGGAAGAGTATGCGACCCTGCTTAACGACGGTGTCAGAAACATCGCCGTACCCATCCTGCTCTGTCAGGAGGACGACGTGGAAGGGGTGCATGCCGCGAGCGCGGGCAAGATCGACGAAGACCTTCTCTTCTATATTATGAGCAGGGGATTGAACCTGTCGCAGGCGAAGAAGATCGTTGTGGAGTCCAAGTTGACCCCGACCTTGGATCTGATCTTCGACGAGGAATTGAAGAAGAAGGTTTGGGAGCGGATTGAAGGAGCGATGTAATACTATTTTCCTTTGAGCTATGGATAGAAACGTTGTGTAACTCATAGAAGATGAAGCGGGTTTTCGTGGTTGCAGAATAAATATATCCATACTTCTATCGGAGAATAGGTATATACCGCATAATTAGAAAAATCAGCATAAAACCGATTTTATACGAAGGGCAAAACTCTTAAAAGTATTGATATTACAGGTATTCGTGTTTTGTAAAACCGGAGGAAAATCAGGAACCTGCCTTTGTGCGGTGTTTCCATAGTATAAGAGGGCAATATAGAATTATTCGAAAGACCGGCACAAAATCAATTTTATTACGAAGAATGAAATCGTTGGAGATGTTGATTTGATAAACTTCGGTATTTTATAAGCACAAAGAAAAATCAAGTGTTTTCCTTTACAAAGTATATCCGTAACAGTATAAAACCAATGTTGTATGAAGGATGAAATTGTTGAAGGGATTGATCCGATTTGTGTATCCTGTGAGCTTATACTAAGATCTATTAGAATTGACAGGTTGAATGCTTTGAAAGCATAGGATTATCCGGATTGTTTTCAGCAATTGCATATTCTGCATACCCGGCATTTCAAACGGAGAATAGTATTGCAGGAAGATCGGAAATTCGCCTTTGTGCGAGGTTTTCATAGTATAAAGGGAGGTTTTGCGGATGGAACGATTTGAGGTGGAGAGATTTCGCCGGGATTTTGCCTACCTTGACGAAGGAGGAGTCGGTAGGAAGATCCTGTACTTGGATAACGCTGCGACCACGCAGAAGCCGAAGCCTGTGATCGAAGCGCTGAAGAACTACTATTCCTACGAAAATGCCAACCCTCACAGGGGAGCGCACTATCTCGGAATACGAGCAACACAGTTGTACGAAGCTGCCAGAGATAGGGTGGGGAGGTTCTTGAATTCGGCGTCCTGCGAGGAGATTATCTTTGTGAGAAATGCTACGGAGGGCTTGAACCTGATCGCTACCTCCTATGCGTTGCGACATCTGAAGGCGGGCGATGAGATCCTGATTTCGGTGATGGAACATCACAGCAATTTGGTAACTTGGCAGTTTGTTGCACAAAAGACCGGAGCAGTCCTGAACTATGTCTACCTCGATGAAGGCTTGAATTTGGACATGGAGGATTTTCGAAGGAAACTTGGTCCGAAGACGAAGCTCTTATCGATCACGGGTGCGTCCAATGTGATAGCGACGAGGCCCGATCTTGCAGAACTTGTGCGTGAGGCAAAGAAGGTGGGAGCGGTCACCGTCATCGATGCGGCGCAGTTGATCCCCCACCAAAGACTTGATGTTCAGGAGCTTGGCTGTGACTTTGCGGTGTTTTCGGGACATAAGATCTATGCACCGATGGGGATCGGTGTTCTGTATGCGAAGAGGGAGGTCTTGGAGAAGATGTCGCCCTACCAGTACGGAGGGGATATGATCGAGTATGTATATGAACAGGAGGCGACCTTTGCACCCGTTCCCGCCCGATTTGAGGCGGGGACCCAGAACGTCGGAGGGGCCGCGGCTCTTCACAGGGCGATCGACTATGTCGAGGAGGTCGGCTTGGAGGAGATTTGCCGACATGAGAAGGAGTTGGCGAACTATGCCTGCCGAAGACTGAAGGAGTTGGGTTTTGTGGACATCTATCGCAGTGCTTCCGAGGATTGTTCTCCCCTTGTCGCCTTCAATGTCAGGGATGTGCACTCTCACGATGTTTCGAGCATCCTGGATACCTACGGCATCGCCATCCGCACGGGGCATCACTGTACCATGCCCCTGCACAAATATCTGGGGCTCAATGCGACTTGCAGGGCGAGTTTTGCCCTGTACAACACCTTGGAGGAAGTCGATCTCTTTGTGGAGAAACTCAAGGAGGTAAGGAGGGTCATGGGTTATGGAACTTAAGGACATCTATACGCAGTTGATCTTGGAAGAAAGTCGAAATACGCAGAACCGAAGGGAGCTTGCACACTGTACTCACAAGGAGGCGGGCCACAATCCGAGCTGTGGGGATGAAATCGTCCTACAATTGGAAGTGGAAGGAGACCTGATCCGAGATGCGAGTTTTGTCGGGGAAGGTTGTGCCATCTCTCAGGCCTCCGCTTCCATGATGATCGATTTGATCAAGGGAAGGAGCCTTCGAGAGGCAGGAGAGCTCGTCGACAGATTTTTAGCCCTGATCAGGAAGGATATTGAGCCGGATGACGAGTTGGAAGAGATGCTCGGGGATGCGATCGCCTTGCAAAACATCTCGAATATGCCGGCGAGGGTCAAGTGTGCAGTCCTGGCCTGGCATACCCTCCGCATTATCATTGAGAAGATGGAGGAAGGCAAAAAAGTCGAGTAGAACAAATTGGTAGCAGTGCGACAACAAAACACTCCCCTATATGGTTTAGGAGGAGTGTTTTGTTATCTGCAGCTTGTCTGCCCTTATACTATTCTCCGGTAGAAGTGTGGTTATATCTATTTTTCGACCGCGAAAAACCGTTGTATCTTCTATGGATCACAGATTGTTTCTATCCGCAATTCAAAGGAATGATAGAAAAAGACCGCACAATTTGAAAAGTCAGCATAAAGTCAACTCTATACATAAGGATGAAGCTCTAAAAATGTTGATTTGACAGACCTTCGTATTTTATAAACCGAAATGAAAATCAGAAGTTTGCCCTTGTACGGTGTTTCCATAGTATTAGGGAGATGCCGCATAATTCAAAAAATCATCGTAAAATTATTTTTATATAAGCACTGAATTTCTCGAAGATTTTGATTCTACAAGGTTTCGTTTCTTACAAATCAATAGGAAAATCAAGATTTCATACTTGTGCGGTATTGCCTTTAGATACGAGAGGACGGGCAGTCGTCTCTGATATCAAAGGCTGTGCACCCTCAAGGCGCGAATGGCGTTCAGGATGGCAAGGACCATGACTCCCACATCCGCAAAGATGGCAAACCACATATTGGCGATTCCGAAGGCTCCCAGTGCAAGGCAGGCAAACTTGACAACAAGAGCAAAGACGATGTTTTGGTAGACGATGCCGATACACTTGCGGGAGATCTTGATGGCCTTTGCAATCTTCAAAGGATCATCGTCCATCAGTACGACATCCGCAGCTTCGATTGCGGCATCCGAGCCCATGGCACCCATGGCGATACCGATATCGGCCCGGGTAAGCACGGGAGCATCGTTGATCCCGTCGCCTACAAAGGCGAGTTTGCCGGAAGGATTGTCCATGAGGAGCTTCTCGACCTCGTGGACCTTGTCGGCGGGGAGGAGTTCACTTCGGACTTCATCAATCCCTAAATCGGAGGCGACCTTGTCCGCGACCTTGCGGATATCGCCCGTCAGCATTACGGTTTTTTTGACCCCTGCCTGCTTGAGCTGCGAAATGGCTTGTCGGGAAGAGGGTTTTTCGACATCGGAAACGACAATGTGGCCGGCATAGTCGCCTTCGATGGCGACATGGATGATGGTGCCGGGACTCCTGCAATCGATGAAATCGGCTCCAACCTTCTGCATCAGTTTACGGTTTCCCACGGCGATGGACATCGTGTCCACCTTTGCGATGATTCCTTGACCTCCGAGTTCTTCCACTTCACTGACCCTGCTTCGATCCAAGGCTTTGCCGTAGGCCTTTTTCAGGCTCTTGCTGATGGGGTGAGAGGAGGCGTACTCCGCCAACGATGCCAGCTCCAGAAGTTTGGGCTTGTCGAGTTCGTTGTGATGCACGTCACTGACCTCGAAGATTCCCTGAGTCAGGGTCCCGGTCTTGTCGAAGACTACGGTTTTGGTCTGCGAAAGAGTCTCGAGATAGTTTGAACCCTTGACGAGGATGCCCTCCTTGCTCGCTCCTCCTATGCCGGCGAAGAAGCTGAGGGGAACACTGATGACAAGGGCACAGGGACAGCTGATAACGAGGAAGGTAAGGGCACGGTAGATCCAAATATTCCAATCCGCGTCCGCGTTCATCACAAAGGAACGGACAAGGGGCGGAAACAGTGCCAACGCCAAGGCTCCGTAACAGACGGCGGGGGTGTAGACCTTGGCGAACTTCGCGATAAAGGTCTCGGACTTCGATTTTCGCGAACTTGAATGTTCCACAAGCTCCAAGATTTTGGAAACGGTTGAATCTGCGAACTCCTTCGTTGTTCTGACCTTGATTACTCCCGTCATATTGATACAGCCGCTGATGATCTCATCGCCTTCTCCGATGTCACGGGGCAGGCTTTCACCGGTCAGGGAACTCGTATTTAAGGTCGAAGTGCCTGATAGTACAATACCGTCGATCGGGACCTTCTCCCCGGGCTGAACGACAATGACGGAACCGACGGCGACTTCTTCCGGATCGACCTGTACGAGTTCTCCGTCCTCCTCGATGTTTGCATAGTCGGGGCGGATGTCCATAAGTTCGTTGATGTTCTTGCGACTTTTGCCGACCGCGTAGCTTTGGAAGAGCTCCCCAATCTGGTAGAAGAGCATAACCGCTATGGCTTCGTTGTAGTCTCCGCTTCCCGTGTAGATCGCGAGGGCGAAGGCCCCTATTGTCGCTATCGCCATCAGGAAGTTTTCGCTGAAGACTTGGCGGTTGAGGATACCGTGAAGGGCTTTTTTGAGAACATCGTAGCCGATGATCAGATAGGTTATCAGGTACAGTGACAGTTTGATGCCTGCGGACAGGGTGATAAGATGGAGAACTGCAAGTACAAGTAGGGTAAAGATAATGCGTACAAGCATCTTCTTCTGTTTTTTATTCATGATCACTCCTCTTTTCTGTATGATGATGTAATACAATTAGCCATTTGAACTGTGGATAACACCGATTTGTACGTTTCTTCGCTCAATATGCCGGGGAAAGAGGATGTATCGTTACCGAAAAACACTTAAGCGGCGATAGAGCTCATCTTGTTCTTCGATAGAAGTACGACTATATCGGTCTTATTCATCAAAATAAAGTATTTCCGGTCTGAGAAAGTCAAAATCATCAATATCAACGGTTCAAACGGATAGTAGGACACAACTAACAATCGGTCCGTTGAAATAGAAACAACAGCGGCTTTTGAGCCGAGATATACTATCAAAGACCCTCCTGTACGCCGGGGCTTGGAGGGTTTTCTCGGATTTTAGAGTTCGATCTCGCAGTCGGGTTCGATCTTTTTGCAGGCCTTCAGAACATTTTTCATCACGGCCTCTTCATCTTCGCCGTCTTCAAATTCAACTCTCATCTTTTGGGTCATAAAGCTTATGGTTGCGGATTTGACCCCGTTGGTCTTACGAGTCGCTTCCTCCATCAGGTTTGCACAGTTTGCACAGTCCACTTCGATATTATAGGTCTTTTTCATCTCAAGCTCTCCTTTCTTGATCTCTGTATGGAAACCGTCTTGTACCTACAATAGAGATCTCATACTACCGGTGTTGTGTTCGATAATCCTATGTCCGGACGGAGTTCGACAGGTACTTAGTTTGTGTATCCGTCAGTTTTGCCGGACGATCCTGTATCTTGTTTTGGGATCTGCATTCAGGCACAGACGATTAAACGCTTGTTTAGTTGTTGTAAGTATAGTATAATAGCAGCCAAACAGAAAGTCAACGTTTGGAGAGTTGTCCCTCCCGAAAGGGGCAAAAAGGTTTCCGAACGGACTAAATCGGAGGAAATTATGAAAAAAGAGAGGTTGCCCCATCATCATGGAGATGAAAAGGAACTCCTTCGCCTGAGGGAGGAGTTGCAGGAGGTCGAAACGTTCAGAGCGACCTCGGAGATATTCAAACAGCTTGGAGATGTGACAAGGCTTCGTCTTTTTTGGATCCTATGCCATTGTGAGGAATGTGTGATTAACCTGTCGGCAATGTTGGAAATGTCCAGCCCTGCGGTGTCGCACCATCTTCGGGCTTTGAAGCAAAGAGATCTGATCATAAGCAACAGGAGGGGCAAGGAAGTATATTACCGGATCTCGGATACGGATAGGAGCAGGTTGTTGCACGAGACGCTCGACAGACTGATGAGTATCGGGTGTTGGAAGTAGAAAGGAGAGGGTTGGATGAAGGGAACGAAGGAGATGGCCTTCGAAGACGGGAGGAGAATCGTTCTTTATCCCGGGGTAGAGCTTGCGTTTCTCCGCCTTCAAAGCGATAAGATCGAGTCGCATCATCGGGCGGTGGACAATGCGATCGAGATCAATTATTGTAAGGAAGGGCGTATCGGTTGGAAGATGCAGAATGGAAACAGCATTTATCTGGGTCAGGGAGATTTTTCACTTCATACGATGAAGTCCTGTGCGAGTGCCAAGATCATCATACCCAACGAGTTCTATCGGGGGCTGACCGTCTTTATTGACTTGGCCGCCTTTGAGAAGGAACCTCCCCAACTGCTTGAGGGAACTCCCGTTACTGCAAGGGGACTTTATGAAAAGTTTTGCAAAAACGAGGGAGTTGCCTCCTTTATTGGGAATCAGACTACGCAGAAGATCTTTGAGGGTTTTTATGATCAGGACGAAGCTCTTCGATGTACCTACTATCGCTTGAAGACGGTAGAACTGTTGTTGTTCATTTTTCAGCAGGAGAAGGAGGGGATCAGTCCTCTTACGGAGTACCATGCAGAGCAGGTTGAGGCGGTACGTGAGATCCATGATTGGTTGGTGTCCAATATGAGCCGGAGGTTTACGATAGAGGAGTTGTCCAGAAAGTACCTCCTGAACGCCACTACCTTGAAGACGGTGTTTAAGGCTGTGTACGGAACCTCGATTGCAGCTCACATCAAGGAACACCGGATGCAGGAGGCCGGAGATTTGATGAAGACGACATCGCTGAGCATAGCCGAAATCGCTCGCAGGGTCGGCTATGAGAGTCAGAGCAAGTTTACCGCCGCCTTTAAAGAGCATTTTCACATCCTTCCCAAGGAGTATCGGAAGAAGAATATCGACAAATAAAAAGAGGTCGTTGCGAGATGAGGATAATTGTAGCAACGGCCTCTTTTGAAGAGTGTGATAGATGGGCAATACTAAGGCTGGAGCAGCGACATTGCCGATGTCCCGCCGTTCTAGCGATGATCCTGAGTCATCGAAAGCGCATAGTCACTCGGGATGTTGTACTTCTTGAGGAAGTATCGGTGCAGAATATGTTGTGCAAGGATTAAAAGCACTACGCCTATGGGAAGCAGTATCAAAGGACTTATTCCCGTAAAACCGAAAACAAGATACAAGACCGCGATTACGGCAGCCACGGTGCCCGCATAGGGAAGCTGGGTGCTTACATGGTCGATATGATCTGCCCCGGAGAAGATCGATGCCATAACCGTTGTATCGGATACCGGTGAAGAGTGGTCTCCGAAGATGGCACCTGAAAGGACGGCACCGCTCATTCCTACTGTAAAATTAAGATCTCCGGTAATCGTATAAGCGAGCGGAATGACCAAGGGGGTCATAATCGCCATGGTTCCCCAGGAGGTTCCCGTTGCGAAAGCAATGATGATTGACAGAGCAAATACGATCAGAGGTAGGATCCCGACAGGGATGTTATCTCCCACGGCTTGAACGACGAACTGCGCCAGACCCATTTCCTTGGTCACGGAGCTGAGAGACCAAGCCATTACAAGGATGGCTCCCGTTAAAGACATCAGTTTAAAACCGTCTACAACGGTCGACATGGTTTCCTCAAAACTCATAATTTTTGTAGTAAGTGCAAGGATTACTCCCGTCGAGGCCATCACGAAGGAGCCCCAGAGGAGAGCAGCTTGAGCGTCACAGTTTTCGAGAACGGTCATGATCCCTTCGGAAGCAAATTCTCTTCCGGTATAGAGGATGCCGGCGATGATGGTAATAAAGGCCAGAGCAATCGGCAGAACGAAGGATCGGATCATCGGCTTTGTCGTCTTGGGTTCTCCCAATTCGTTTCCTACGTCGAGCATGGGGCTTGCACCGGGTCTGGTGAATTCCCCCGTCTTCATACAGCGGACCTCCGCCTTGAGCATGGGTCCGTAGTCTTTTCCCGTATACATGAGAATACCGACAAAAATCAAGGTAAGAATCGAATACATATTAAAGGGAATACTTTTGATGTAGGCGGCAACGGGTTGTACTTCTTTGATTCCCGCGATATCCAGCCCCTGTCCGATCATTCCTATCTGATAGGCGATCCAATCGGAGAGGAAGATTGCTGCGGAAGGTGCCGCGGTTGCATCCAAGACATAAGAGAACTTCTCGGAAGAAATTCGATAGTCTTTACAGATGTCTCGAAAAACGTTTCCGTCAACTGCAGCAACGAGGCAGTCGTTGATGGAGGTCGCCATCCCGAGCCCCCAAGTTCCGAGGCAGACGGAGCGTCTTTTTTTGAAGCGTTTCTTTGCGGCATCGGCGAGGGCGAAACTTCCTCCAAGCCTCCAGATAAAGGCGATACCGACACCCATGAACAGGGTGAACACCAAAAGTGTAACGTTGTCCGCCATATTGACCACGATCTCATCTAAGGCCTTCATGACCCCCAGAATCGGGTTGTATCCGCTGACGATCAGAGAACCTGCGAACAGCCCGGCAAAGAGGGAGATAAGGACCTGTTTTGTTGCAAAACACAGTCCGATCGCCACAATCGGCGGAATAAGTGCCAGAATACCATATGTAGTTTCCATAGATATAACCTCCTTGGTGTATGACGGCGGTGCAGGGCGGGCATAAAAATTTGATTTTTTAACTGCATTACACCGCCTTGAGTGTTAGGGAAGTCCTTATAGAACAAAAACGAGAGTTTTCCATCCCTGTGACGGATGAAAGAGCCTTCTGTTTGAGAGGCAGTCTGCGTAGTTATAGCTACACTGTAGGACTTCCGCGGGTCCTGCCTCATATAAGAGCAAGTTGTATGCCAAAATACGAAAAGTTCTCGGAAGAGAAACCTGAGGTGGAAGAAGAGATATGCACAACGACGCTTTCGTTTGCGAAATCTTAGAGAAAATATCGTATAAGGTTGACAGGCAACATAAAAGGAGGATAAATTGACAGATATTTTGACAATTGTCAAGGAACAGTTGTCAAAATATTTAAAAATAAAAAAACAGAACGGCTGTAATAACCGTTCTGTGCATGTTTGGAGAAGGGATCGTCAATATGCCACCAACTTAGGAAGGTTTGGACTTGCTGAGCTTGCGGTACAGGGTACGCAGGCTGATGCCCAGGAGCTTGGCGACCTGTTTCTTGCCTTCGAGGGTATAGCCGTAGCGATCCAGGAGTTCATCGATCTGCTCCTTCTCGCTTTTTTCATCTTCGTAGTTGCGGGAGCGTGCGTTTCCGACCTTGTTGACGACGTACTCCGGAAGATCTTTCAAGGTCATAGTTTCGTCATAGCAGAGGTTGGCGGCATATTCGACCACGTTTTGAAGTTCTCGCACGTTGCCCGGCCAATCGTAGGCGAGGAAGAAGTCCTCCACGTCCTTTCCGATGTATTTCAGGGGGGTGTCGAGTTTTTCTTTCAAGGCCTCGATATAGTTCAAACTGATCGGCAGAATGTCCTCCCTTCTCTTTCTCAAGGGAGGAAGCTCCATTTGGATGACACCGATCCGATAGAAGAGGTCCTCGCGAAAACTTCCTTTTTGGATCATCTCACGCAGGTTTTGGTTGGTGGCGGCGATGATGCGGATATCGAGCTGGATCTTTTTGGTCGATCCGACCCTTTCCAGTTCGTACTCTTGAAGAACTCTAAGAAGTTTGGGTTGCATGGACAGAGGCATTTCTCCAAGCTCATCGAGGAAGAGGGTCCCTCCCTGTGCCATCTCGAACTTTCCGGGCTTTCCGCCCTTTTTTGCTCCGGTGAAAGAACCTTCTTCGTAGCCGAAGAGTTCACTTTCAAAGAGGTTTTCGGGGATACCCGAACAGTTGATGGCGACGAAGGGGTACTTTTTTCTCTTGCTCTGCTCGTGGATCGACCTTGCCACAAGCTCTTTGCCGGTTCCTGTCTCTCCCGTGATCAGGATGGGTGTAGGGCTGTTGGCGAGCTTGGAGATAAGTTTTTGGACGGTTTCGATGTCGCTGCTCTCTCCAATGATGGGGTGGATGGTGCTTGAAGGCCCGGCCTGTTCATAGATCTCATCCGAGAAACGGATCAGGATGCCTGAAAGCCGATTGTTACTGAACACGGGTTTTGTAGAGATCTTCGCTTTGAAGGTCGAAAATGAAACGTTTTTTTCAAAAAAGGTATTGCCCTTCAATATGCTCTTGACCACCGATTCGGGAAACAACTGCCACAGAGAAGAGGGAATGGTTCCGCAGAGACTGAGAATACGGTTGGCAAGCTGGTTGCAGCGGATAATAGCTCCGTGAGAATCTGCGAGGATTACGGCGTTTCCCGACAGCTCGAGGCTTTCCTGAAGGAGGTTGTGTATGTCGATATAGTCGTGGTTTCCGCTTTTATTGAGGAGAAATTCTCCTATCATGGCGGAGAGTTCCGTGATCGTATTGAGGTAGAGGGGGGTGTTTTCGTTGATCCGCCTCTGGCCTTCCTTTGTAAAGGACGTAAAATCCGCAACGCCGACCACCGAAGTGCCTGCACGAATACAACAGAGGATCTCAACGGTCGAAGGGCAGTGGTCCTTGAACCTACAACCGATACAGGAGGACATTTCTCCCGGAGTGTTGACCAGAATGCTTCCGTTGTTGAGGACATCTTCGATAAAGGGTGCGTGTACCGCACGGCCCTTCTTCTTCAAGTAGGTAGGAGTGCAGAAGAAGAGTTGACTTTCACTGTTGAAGATGGCAATTTCCAGCTTTAGGGAGTTGGAGATTGCCAGAACCAAGCGCTCGATAAGGGGGCGAACATCTTCCAAGTTATACATAGTAATTCTCCTATCAATTCAAATAAACGTTTTTCAAAGAAGGATACCGAAATCGTTTGCCTTGTATGAACTAAGTATATCACAGTCGGAGAGGGTGTGACAAGTTTTTGATATAAGGTGTCAATGATTTGACAAATGACAAACTCAAAGGAGACTATCAACGACTTCCCGGGAAGAAGAAGGTCGAGGGATTTTGTCTGAAAGAGAAGAAAAGCGGGTTGTAGATTTGTTGTTTTTGTAAAGGAGGACAGCGGAAAGAACGAAAAAATCAGGTTTTTTGATAGGAATAACGAATTTTGAGGGTATCAAGATAAGAAGGTATAGGGTCTGTCGTGTTCCGGAAAATATCATTATGAAAGTGCTCTTCATAAAATTGGTATGAATATTGCTTATTATTAAAGCAGATAAAAGACATTGTCTTTCGGTCGACTTGTCAAACGAATCAGGCGATGTTTGTCGAAGACAGCCTGTCCATAGTTGGGGGCTTGTTCTTCATCTGCGGTATAAGGGTAAAATTCAGAGTTTACATAAGAATAGGAGGAAGAAACTATGTTACAGAAAAAAGATGTGTTGAATCTCAGTGAAAAGGTAGCCGTGATCACGGGAGCAAGCTCGGGGATCGGACTTGGGGTCGCTCAGCTCTTATCGGCCTATGGGGCAAGTGTGGTCATCCTCGATGTGAGCGACAAGGGAGAAGAGGCTGCCGCCGAGATCAGGGCTGCGGGACGCGAGGCCTCGTTCTACAAGTGCGATGTGACCGATGAGGAACAGGTCAAGCAGACGGTGGATGCCATCGTCGATAAGTATGGACATATCGATATCCTCCACAACAATGCGGGGGTCACGGTCCGAAAGACGATGCCTGAACTCAGCGAGAAGGAGTGGGACTTTGTTCTCGACGTGGGTCTCAAGGGGCTCTTCCTCTGCTCCAAGTACATCATCCCCGTGATGAAGAAAAATGGCGGAGGAAGTATTATCAACACGGGTTCCGGTTGGGGACTTAAGGGAGGAGATCAGGCGGTCGCTTACTGTGCGGTCAAAGGAGGCATCGTCAATGTCACCAGGGCGATGGCGATCGACCACGGAAAAGACAATATCCGCGTCAACAGCGTAAATCCCGGAGATACCGATACGGCAATGCTCCGAGATGAGGGAAGACAGACGGGAGTCGTCAAGGAAGACAATGCCGATATGGAAGACTATCTCAAAGATTGCGGAGTCGGCAGACCTCTGGCGAGGATCGGTATGCCGGAAGACATCGCCAATGCCGTGCTGTTTTTGGCGAGTGATCTGTCAAGTTGGGTAACAGGTGCCGCCCTTGTTGTAGATGGCGGCGGAATTGCATAAATAAAAGGAGTTTAAAGGAGGAAATGTTAAGATGAGAGGATTTGAAAGCCATCCGTATATACCGAATTCGGTTCCGGAGATCCAAGAAGAAATGCTCAAGGAAATAGGGATGAGCTCTTTGGAAGAGCTGCACAAAAATGTTCCCGAAATATTGAAGTTAAAGGAGACGATGAACCTGCCCAAGGCCTTCGGCTCGGAGTATGAGCTTAGAAGACATGTCGAGGGTCTGCTCAAGAAGGACGTGGACTGCAAAGACAACTTGAACTTCTTGGGAGGAGGTTGCTGGCAACACTATGTACCTGCGATCTGCGATGAGATCAACGGTAAGGGAGAGTTTATGACCGCTTATGGAGGAGAACCCTACAACGATGAAGGACGCTTCCAGTCGCTGTTTGAGTATGCGAGTATGGTGGCGGAGCTCGTGGATATGGACGTTGTGAACGTTCCCACGATGGACTGGTCTCAGGCGGCAGCTACGACGGTAAGGATGGCACAGAGGATCACGGATCGTCCGGAAGTGATCATTCCCGAGATTCTAAACCCTGAGAAACGCTTGGTCATGAAAAACTATGCGGGTTGCTGCATCGACTTCGTGAGTGTAAAGTGCAACGAAAGAGGCGAGATCGACTTGGATGATCTGAAGTCGAAACTCAGCGACAAGACGGCGGGGGTCTATTTTGAAAATCCGAACTACCTCGGCGTGATAGAGCCCAACGGACAGAAGATCTCGGACATGGTCCACGAGGTCGGCGGTTTGAGTCTGGTGGGGATCGATCCTATTTCTCTTGGTGTGCTTGCAACACCTCCAAGCTACGGGGCGGATATCGTCTGCGGAGATCTGCAACCCTTAGGAATCCATATGAACTATGGAGGCGGACAGTCCGGCTTTATGGCGACACGCGATGAGGAAAAGTTTGTAATGGAGTTTCCTTCGAGACTCTTCGGTATTGTTCCGACGAGCGAGAAAGGAGAGTACGGTTTTGCCGATGTCGCTTATGACAGAACTTCCTTCGGACATCACAGAGAGCACGGAAAAGAATACGTAGGAACCCAGACGGCGCTGTGGGGGATCACGGCGGGGGTCTATCTTGCAACGATGGGACCGCAGGGAATGTTTGAAGTCGGACAGACCATCATGCACAATGCACAGTATGCGGTCAAGAAACTGAATGAAGTGCCCGGAGTGGTTGCTAACAAGCTTCAAGGGGCCTTCTTCAAAGAGTTTGTCGTAGACTTCTCCAAGACGGGCAAAAAGGTGGAGGAAATCAACCGAAAATTGTTGGAAGAAGGAATTTTTGGAGGAAGAGATCTCGGCGAAATGTTCCCACAGTTTAAGGAGAGGGCTCTGTTTTGTGTAACCGAGATCCATACAAAAGAAGATATCGATCGTTTGGCAGCTGCTCTTGCAAAGATCGTTCAATAGTTTAGTTCGCAAAGGAGTGATACCGTGAAAAGAATAGATAGAAGTGAACAAGTCAGAACCAAGTTTCATCAAGCAAAATGGGATGAACCCATCATATATGAACTGAGCACGGAAGGCGAAAGAGGGATCCTGGTAGCCGGTGCAAACGAAGAAGTGGTAGCCGAGGTGGGAGACCCCTTCGCCCTCCTGCCTGAGGGGATGAAGAGAAACACGAAACTAAACCTTCCCGAAATGTCTCAGAGCAGGGTGCTTCGACACTATGCGCGCCTTGCACAGCAGACCTTGGGAGCGGATGTCAACATTGAGATCGGCCAGGGGACTTGTACGGTCAAGTACAGCCCTAAGGTCAACGACCAGTTGGCAGGCTTGATCCGCAACTATCATCCGGCACAACCGGAGGAGACCGTTCAGGGAATGCTTCAGATTTTCTACGAAACGGACAGATATATGTGCGAGATCTCCGGAATGGATCGCTTCACCTTCCAACCGGGGGGAGGATCCCAGGGAGCTCTGGCGATGGCATCGGTGATGCACTCGTACTTCAAGGACAGGGGAGAAGACAGGGATGAGATCATCACGACCTTGTATTCCCACCCGTCGGATGCGGCGGCACCGGCGACCAAGGGCTTCAAGATCGTTTATCTCCAGCCCGATCCGATCACGGGACTGCCCGACCTGGAACAGTTGAAGGCGGTCGCATCCGAAAAGACGGCGGGTTACATCGTTGCAAACCCCGAAGATACGGGAGTATACAACGGAAGAGTCAAGGAGTTTGTCGACTACATCCACTCCGTAGGAGGGCTTTGCGGTTACGACCAGGCAAATGCGAACGGACTTCTCGGGGTTACCAGAGCGAGGGATGCGGGTTTCGACATGTGTTTCTTCAACCTGCATAAGACCTTCTCCACTCCTCACGGTTGCGGAGGCCCCGCCTGCGGAGCTACGGGAGTGAAGGCGGAGTTGGTACAGTACCTGCCGGCACCTGTAGTGGACTACGACGGAGAAAAATACTTCCTCAACTATGAAATCTGCTCCAATCCCAACGGCGTGGGCAAGGTCCGAGAGTGGATGGGAGTGGCACCCGTCATCCTCAAGTCCTACTGCTGGATCAGAAGTTTGGGTGGAGAAGGACTGTATCAGGTGGCGAAGACAGCTGTACTCAACAACAACTATCTGTTCAAGAAGTTGATGGAACTGCCTGAGGTTACGGCGTACTATGAGGATGGAAACAATCAGAGGATCGAGCAGACAAGATACTCGGTGGAGAACCTTACGAAGGAAACGGGAATCGGCACCTTGGATATTCAAAGAAGGATGATGGACTTCGGTATGCACTACTGGACCTCTCACCACCCCTTCTACCTACCGGAGCCTGCCACCTTGGAGCCTACGGAGACACCGTCGAAGAAGGACCTGGATGAATATGTTGCTACCTTGAAGCATATCTTTAAGGAAGCGAGGGAAAATCCCGAGATTATAAAAACCGCACCTCATCGCAGTGTGACCCATCAGGTCGATGAGTCGGGAGTGGATGATCCTGAGCAATGGGCGACCACTTGGAAGGTATATCTCAGAAAATACAAATAAGTTAGGTTTGTTATACTATCATCCGTTTGGATCAGCAGGTCGGATGCTTTCAAACATATCATTCTCCAAGGTGTTTTTCGATAATGATATAACCGACATTTCAAACAGAAAGTAGTACTAAATAGAAGATCAAGGCTGTTTTATTCGAGCGGCCTTGATCTTTTTCAAAGAAGAAGTGTACACGCCTTTGTGAATGATGAGGGATACCTTCGATTGGATGTTATCAAAAAGCAGGCTGTACAGAAGGAGGTAGCGTTTTGAAAAAATTGGGCTTAATCATCAATCCCATCGCCGGGATGGGTGGAAGTGTGGGTCTGAAGGGAACAGACGGTTGCCTGGAAGAGGCTCGAAGAAGAGGAGCTCTTCCCAAGTCGAACGAAAGGACGAAGAAGGCTCTGGAAGAACTGGAACCTATCAGAGAGGAACTCCTTGTATACACCGCAGGAGGAGACATGGGAGGCAGCGCAGCACAGGAGCTGGGGTTTCGGACCGTGATCCTGAGAGATGAAGGAGACGATACGACGCAGGAGGACACCTTGGAGCTTGCGCGGGTACTGAAGGAAGAAGGGGTCGATCTCATCCTCTTTGCGGGAGGGGACGGAACGGCGAGAAACATCTATCAGGCACTAGGTACCGATGTAACCGTGCTGGGCATTCCTTCGGGAGTTAAGATCCACTCGCCCGTCTATGCGATCTCTCCGAAGATGGCGGGAAGGTTGGCTCTCCTGTTTCTCAAGGGGGAGATCAGATCAACAAAGGACGAGGAGGTTCTGGATATCGATGAGGAAGAATATCGAAGGGGCAGGATATATACCAAACTCTACGGATACCTCAAACTCCCTGTGGAAAAACGTTATACCCAGAACCGCAAGGCTCCCTCGCCCTTATCGGAGCTTGCCAATGCGGATGCCATCGCCCACCAGATCATCGAAGATATGGAGGAGGATACCTACTATCTCATAGGGGCGGGAACGACGACGGCGGGGATCATGCACTATCTGGATCTTCAAAACACCTTGATCGGAGTGGACCTTATCTATAATCGAAAATTGGTTGAAAACGATGTCTACGGAGAAAAGATCATAGAGAGGATCAAGGGAAGAAGAACCAAGCTCATCGTCACGGTTACGGGAGGACAAGGATTTTTGTTCGGGCGGGGCAATCAGCAGCTTACCCCTGAGGTGCTTCGGGAGGTAGGAAGGGAGAACATCGTTATCGTAGCGACCAAGATGAAACTTGCCGAACTCCAAGGTGCTCCCCTGAGGATCGATACGGATGATGAGGAACTGAACAGGGAACTGAGCGGATACTACAAGGCGGTCGTCGGCTACCGTGAATATACGGCCTGTAAAGTAAGCACAGACTGAGAAAGGCTGCTTGTCTATAGGACAAGGTCGAATGTTCTTCGGTTGAAAAGCGGGAAATAGTACAGGGGGATATCACATCATTGGAACAATCCGTATAAAATCCATTCTGTACGAAGGATGAAATCCCTGAAAACGTTGATACGACAAATCTTCTTATTTCATAAAACCGAAGGAAGAACGCAAGTCTGACTTTGAGGGTGCGTCCATAGAACCTGCGGGAACGAATTTTTCAAATTGAGAGGGAGAAAAAATATACAAAAAAATACTTGCAATCCTATAGATTTTTCGGTATGATAGGAATAGAGTTAGCACTCAACAAGAATGAGTGCTAATATTTTGGAAAAAGATGACCAAAAGCGTTAAATAACGAGATCTCAGCTACTCGGAGACGAACGGGCTTCCGATGAGACCCGATCGGCACAGGGGAGGTTGGAGGGCTTATCACAGTATAACTTAGTGTTAAAGGAGGATATTATCTATGAAGATCAGACCATTGGCTGACAGAGTTGTAATCCAAATGCTTGAAGCGGAAGAAAAGACAAAGAGCGGGATCATCCTTACAGGTTCGGCGAAGGAGCAACCTCAGATCGCGGAAGTCGTTGAAGTGGGACCCGGAGGAGTCGTGGATGGCAAAGAAGTTAAGATGGAAGTTGTAAAAGGCAACAAGGTACTGTTCTCAAAATACGCGGGAACTGAAGTCAAGGTGGATGGAGAAGAATACATCATCTTAAGACAAAGTGATATTTTGGCTATTGTTGAGTAATAGAAGGAGGATAAAATGGCAAAAGAATTGAAATTTGGAGAAGACGCAAGAAAATCCTTGGAAAGAGGAGTGAATATACTCGCTGATACCGTAAAAGTAACCCTTGGACCCAAGGGACGAAACGTCATCTTGGACAAAAAGTTCGGAAGTCCGCTAATCACCAATGACGGTGTTACCATAGCGAAGGAAATCGAACTCGAAGATGCGTATGAAAATATGGGAGCTCAACTGGTCAAAGAGGTTGCAACCAAGACGAACGACATCGCGGGAGACGGAACGACAACTGCAACGGTGCTTGCTCAGGCCATCATCCGTGAAGGGCTGAAAAACGTCGCTGCGGGGGCGAACCCCATCTTTATCAGAAAAGGAATCCAACTTGCAGTGGACGAAGCGGTAAAAGCTCTTCAGGCAAACTCCAGACCGATCGAGAACAAAGAGTCCATCGCACAGGTAGCGGCAATCTCCGCAGGAGATGAAGAAGTAGGAAAGATGATCGCCGATGCCATGGAAAAAGTAGGAAAAGACGGAGTCATCACCGTGGAAGAGTCCAAGACCATGGGAACGACCTTGGAAGTCGTAGAGGGAATGCAGTTTGATCGAGGCTATGTTTCTCCCTATATGGCTACCGATATGGAAAAAATGGAGGCAAACCTTTCCGAGCCGTTGATCCTGATCACCGACAAGAAGATCAACAACATCCAAGACATCCTGCCCGTATTGGAGCAGATTGTACAGCAGGGCAAGAAACTCCTCATCATTGCGGAAGACATTGAGGGAGAAGCCTTGGCTACCCTTGTTGTGAACAAACTCAGAGGAACCTTCGACGTTGTGGCTATCAAGGCTCCGGGATTCGGGGACAGAAGAAAGGCTATGTTGCAGGACATCGCCATCCTGACAGGCGGAACCGTTATCTCCGAAGAGGTAGGTTTGGAGCTTAAGGATGCGGACATCACGATGCTCGGCCGTGCGGGAAGTGTAAAAGTAACGAAGGAAAACACCGTCATCGTAAACGGTGCGGGAGATAAGAAGGATATCGAAGATAGAGTAGCTCTCATCCGTCATCAGATCGAAGACACTTCTTCGGACTTCGACAGAGAAAAACTGGAAGAGCGTCTTGCGAAACTTGCAGGAGGAGTTGCTGTTATTCAAGTGGGAGCGGCTACCGAAACCGAGTTGAAGGAGAGAAAACTGCGTATGGAAGATGCCCTTAACGCGACCAGAGCGGCAGTGGAAGAAGGCATCGTATCCGGAGGAGGAGTTGCCCTTGTGGACACCATCTCTTCTGTAGAAAAACTTTTGAATGAAGAGAATTCCGAGATCAAAACGGGAATTCAGATCATCGTCAAAGCTCTTCAAGAACCCTTAAAGCAGATTGCGATTAACGCGGGACTGGAAGGAGCCGTCATCATCGAGCAGGTGAAAAACGGCGGAGCGGACTACGGTTTCGATGCGTTGAACGAGAAGTATGTGAACATGATTGAAGCGGGTATCATCGATCCAACCAAGGTGTCCAGAAGCGCATTGCAAAATGCGGCATCCGTAGCTGCCACCTTCTTGACAACGGAAGCGGCGGTAGTCGATATCAAGGAAGAAACACCGGCTATGCCTCCGATGGGTGGCGGAATGCCGATGATGTAAGTTTTTTTGTGAACAAGGCGGAAAAAACTTGAAACCTGTATAAAAAACGAGTAAGATAAGAGAGATGGAAGAGGGAGACCCTGTTCCGTCTCTTTTTATGTTTGGGAGATACCGCATAATTCAAAAAAGAGTGTGGTATCGTTCCTTGCTAAAAATACCGACGGACCGTATGAGACGGAAGGTGTTTCAAGCGGTCGAATGAGTTGAACGGTATCCATATTTAAGGAACAATACTGTAAAGTCGATTTTGTATAAAAGTCTCCCCGACAGTATTCTTGCTCAAAATCCCCTTGGAGCAGGCTGTGTAAAGGATGAATACGTTTAAATGAATACGGGACTTTCAAACGGGTTATTGTATAAGGTGCGGAGATGTACTTGTGTTAGAATCAGGGATCAAGGAAGGAGAAAAGGATGGGATTTAAAATTTTGATGTATATCGGTATTATGGCAGTGGGGGTCCTGTTTGCGCGGAGCGGGAAAATACATAAGAAAATCTTTGAGGAGATGGAAAAGATTCAACTCGTCTGCCTCTTATTCCTGCTCTTTGTTATGGGGTGTAGCGTAGGAGCAAACAAAGAGGTTATGAGGTCTTTTCCGAGCCTTGGATTGAAGTCGGTTGCGGTATCGGTGTTTACGATCAGTTTCAGTATTTTGTTTGTCTTTGTGTTCAATCGTTTGTTTCAGCTTGGAAAGTCGGAAAGGTAGGAAGTAGCATGACGATAAAAATTATGATCGCAGTGATATTGGGACTTGCGGCGGGAGCCTTCTTTCTGGAGGGAGAGCCCGCGTTTTTGGGTTCTGCCTTGGACTTGGGGCTGTGTCTCCTGCTTTTCTTCGTCGGTATCGATATCGGCAAAAATAAGGATGTGGGAAGGCAGATGAAGGAGATCGGACTTAAGGCGGTCACGACCCCCCTTCTCGTAGCAACGGGAACCATAGCGGGTTCCATCGTATTCGGCAAGTTGTTCGGATATTCTGCGAAGGATGCCTCTCTGCTCGGAGCGGGTTTCGGTTGGTATACCCTTTCTCCGATCATCATTGCACCGTATTCGGCAGAGCTCAGCGCCCTGTCCTTTCTTGCAAATGTTACAAGGGAGGTGCTCGCCATCATCTCCATCCCTCTCGTGGCCAAGTACATCGGCTATACCGAGGCGGTCGCACCTGCGGGAGCTACCGCGATGGATACCACCCTGCCCATTGTGGCGGGAGCGACGGATGCACAGACGGCGATCGTCTCTTTTGTTACAGGCTTGGTTCTGTCTCTGTCGGTGCCAGTCATTATTCCGATCTTTATCGGCCTTTAACGCAGATCCGTCCCCGATCTTTTTCGGCTCGAAGGCGGCAGTCGGGACCTGAGGAAGAGCAAAAGACAGGTTTGACAACAAGGACTTGCACTTGATATAATTTAGAGACAGAAAAAGCTCTCTGTTTGATTTCCGAGCAGACAACTCGATATCGGTAGTTGATATCACCTAGAGACAGAAAGAGGGTGCCCCGTTACCCGCAAAGGCGGAAGGTGGAAAGCAGGCGGAGAGGAGAGTCCTCTTCGCTTTTTGCATAAAAGGCAGATCGCATATCCGTTTCGGTGTGTTTTGATACCGCTCTTTGAAAGATCTTTGTGCTGTGTTTTCCTATTCTGTGACCACGAAAAATTGTTTTATCTTCTATGGGTTCCAGAACGTTTATATTCACAACTCGGAGGATAATAGTAATAAAACAAATTTTTGTGCTTGTGAGCGTGGATATAACGCCCCTCTCATTGGAACAGGGTAGGCAGGAGTGAAACGAGTTTTTGTAGTTGCAGGATCGATATGACGATCTTTCGATCGGATAATAAGAGAAACAGGGGTCGGAGACGGAACAAATGAAGGAGGTCGATCATGGTGGAGAAGGAGTTTAGAGAGCATTCGTTTTTGAGGACCTACGCTGCCGAACTTCTCGATATCATCGTGAACAACACGGAGCAGGGGATAGCCGTTATCAGCACTGAGGGTCGTTTCATCTACTACAATCAGGTCATGGGTGAGATAGAAGGGTTGCAAAGCCATGAAATGTTGGGCAAACATATCTTCGACATCTTCCCTTCCTTCAACATGAGTAACAGCACCATCTTCAAGTGTATCCGTACGGGAAACGGGATCTATAACAACCTTCAGACCTATATCAATTTCAAGGGAAAGAAGATAACGTCAATTGTTACCGACATACCGATCCTTGTGAAAGGGGAAGTCAAGGGAGTTGTTGAGGTCGTACAGGATATCGAGAGATTGAAGAAGAGATATGAGTCCGTTCAAAGCATAGTGAAGAACGAAGTCACCTTAAACAGCAGATTATCCAAACAGAAGGAGAGTGCATATTATTCCTTCGAAGATTTTATTACGGAAGATGAAGCAACCTTGGTTTTGATCGAAAGATCGAAGAAAATGGCAAGTTTCGGCTTAAACGCGTTGATCTACGGGGAAACCGGTACGGGCAAGGAGATCTTAGCTCAGAGCATCCATAACTTCGGCAGAAGAGCTTCCTGTCCATTTATTGCTCAAAACTGTGCGGCCATTCCCGAAAACCTGATGGAGTCGATTCTGTTCGGGACGGAAAGGGGGAGCTTTACTGGAGCGACCAATATGCCGGGGCTTTTTGAGCAGGCGGATAAGGGGACCCTTCTTCTAGATGAGTTGAACTCGTTGCCGACGGCTTTGCAGGCAAAACTTTTGAGGGTCCTTCAGGAAAAAAGGGTAAAGAGGGTCGGCGGTCTTACAGAGAAGTATATCGATGTTCAAGTGATCGTGACCATGAATGAGGATCCGAAAAAGCTGATAGAAGAAGGGCGATTAAGGGAAGACCTCTATTATCGACTAAGTACCATGAGTATCCGAATCCCGCCTTTGAGGGAGAGAATCTGTGATATTGTACGGCTTATCGAATACTATAGGGAAAGGTTCTCTGAGAAGTTCGGTATTTCTCCGGGAGAGTTTTCTGTGCAGGTAAGGGAGTTTCTTGAGACTTACTCGTGGCCGGGAAATGTCCGTGAACTCAGCAATGTGATGGAGTACATCTTCATCAACTCCAAGGACGATCAGGAAATCCTGCCGGAAAACCTGCCCTACTATCTTCAGGAACAAAAAAGGCAAGAGATGTCCGGGGCTTCTTCCTCAAAGTCGAGGTATTTCGATGTGATAGATGATCACGAGAGGACCTTGATCAAGCAGGCCTTGGAAAAAAACAACTGGAATGTTGCCCAAACGGCTAGGGACTTGAATATAAAGAGGCAGACCTTACATAACAAGATAAAGAAGTTAAGATTGGAACGCCCGAGATAAGAAAAACGCCCGAATCAGAGCACTGATCGACTACGATGCCCTGATAAGGGCATTTTTTTTTTAAGAAAGAAGGAGAGAAGTGTAGAAAGATGAAGACTCTATAGAAGAAGAGTCCTATGCTTACAAGACTTGAGAGGAGGATGAAAAAAATCTTTCTCTTTTTTTCATTTTGGCACGGTACCTGCATTTATAAGGGGTGAAAACAGGTAGAAGTTCAAGTAGGAAAAGGAGGTAACTTATGAAGTATTTAGTTTTGGGAAGCGGATTGCAAGGTAGAGTTGTCGCCTATGATATCATCAAGTTTGAGCAAGATGCCACGGTTGTGATCGCGGATATAGACAGCGAAAATCTGAAGTTGGCAAAGAGCTTGATCAAAGAGGACAGACTTTCCGTGGAGGAGTTTGATATCACGGATTCGGGGTCTACCGTCGAGCTGATGAACAAGGCCGACGTGATCGTAAACTCTCTTCCCCACACATGGGATATCACGGAGAAGGTATATGGAGCTCTATCGAAGACGAAGGGTAAGAAGGCAGTTTTCACCGATTACTGGATGTGGGAGAAACACTATGATTTCGACGAAGATTTGAAGAAGGCGGATTGCCTTGTGGTTCCCGGACTCGGTATCGTACCCGGTTTCGGAAACATCTGCTCGGGTCAACTTGCTTATGAGTTTGATCAGTTGGAAGAAACCTCGATTTACTGCGGAGGACTTCCTACAAAATTAGGGGTCGCTCCCCTGGACTATATGATCTTGTTCAACGTCGAAGCATTGCTGGATCTTTATTTGACTCCGCCTACGGTAATCCGTGACGGGAAGTTGGAGGTAGAGGATGCTTTGGACAACCTCGAATCTTATCTGATTCCGGGATACGGGAGTGTAGATGCTCTCAAGACCGATGGACTCTACAGTTTGAATAAGACCCTGCTTGAGAAGGGAGTAAAGAGAGCCTCCGAATACACTCTCAGATATCCGGGACACTATCAGTTTATGCAGGAACTGGATGAGATGGGTTTCTTTTCTAAGGAAGTTATCGAGGTTCGCGGACAGAAGGTTGTGCCGAGAGATTTCTCCGAAGAAGTACTCAATACCCTGATGAAAAAGATACCGGGAGTCAGAGATTTTACTTATCTTAAGGTAAACGGCAAAGGAAAGAAGGGCGGAAAATACGTCCAAAAAGCATATGAGCTTCTCGCTTACAGTGATGAGGAAGAAGGGATCACATCGATGGAGATTACTACAGCCTACCCCGCTTCGATTGCGGCCATGATCATTGCCAAAGATGATGGGGGGATGAGAGGTGTCGTGGAACCCGAAAATATCTTCGTCGGGGAACGATTCCAAAAAATGGTCTCCGAACTCGCGAAACGGGGAGTGGTGGTATACGAAGTATAGACGAGGTGTCGCATTATGAACAAAATCCCGGTTCTTCGGGAAGCGAGTATCCCGTTGGCAACAAGGTGAAAACCGTAAAGGAGAGGATAAGAGGGAGGTATACCTCATCAAATTGTCATAACTTCGTTTTTATACGGGAAAGAAATCGGTGATACGGATGCTTGAGGGATCCGGTAAACGCTGAGATAAAAGTTATATAGCACGATGGTCCGCCGTGAAGGATGTGTTCTGTGTGATAGTTTTATAGATAATAGGGGGAGCCGGTTTTTATTTCCGATACGGATTTATATGGAGATAAGGCGGGCTCCTTTTACACAAAGGAAGGATTACGTCCGTTGTGAACGGTGTCGAAGGGAGGAGCGAAACCATGGCAGAAAACATGTATTCGATCAAAAAGAGCAGAATACCGAGCAAGTTTGAGGCATTGCTGCCCATTGTGGTCCTGCTGGTTATATTGATACCTAACTATATCTTTCATTGGGGGATAGATCCCCATATCCCCATCGTCATTGCAGCTGCAGTAGGAATGATGGTGGGAAGGCTGTGCGGATACAGCTACAATGCGATGTTGGCAGGGATGCTAAACACTATCAACAGAACCATGGAGGCAATGTTGATATTGATGCTGGTGGGTTGTTTGACAGCGTCTTGGATCCTATCGGGAACGATACCGGCCATCGTCTATTATGGGCTCAACTTTCTCTCTCCCAAGATCTTTCTTCCTGTGGGACTGATCTTGTGTGTTACCATTGGACTCGCCTGCGGTTCGGCATGGACTACTACGGCGACCCTGGGGGTTGCCTTTATGTCCATGGGAGCCGGGTTGGGGATAAATCCGGCGATCACGGCAGGAATGTGTATATCGGGAGCAGCGATGGGAGATAAGTTGTCGCCTCTGTCGGATTCTACCAACTTGGCGGCGGGAGTTTCGGAAACGAATTTATTTGATCATATCAACGCGATGCTTACGACCACGGTGCCGAGTTTCTTCATTGCTCTATTTATTTACGGAGGGATCAGCTTCTTTATGACCTCAAAGAACTATGATGATCAGATCGCATTGGAGCTCCAGCAAACTTTGAATGAACATTTTGAGCTTTCTCCCATCCTTCTGATACCGGCATTGGTCATTATCTTGGTGGCATTCTTTCGGATACCTGCGATACCGGGGATATTCATCTCTTCCATAACAGGATTTATCTTTGCCTTGATCTTTCAAAAATCCGGAGTGATAGATTGTATCATCTCGGCACACTACGGCTACTCTGCAAGCACGGAAAACGAGTTGGCGGACGCTCTTTTAAACCGCGGAGGAATGAATGCGATGATGTGGACGATAAACCTCGCGATCGTGGCGATAGGGTTCGGAGGATTGATGGAAAAGATTGGGATCGTGGAATCCTTGTTGGGAAAGCTCGTGCACAAAATCAAAGGGGTATTCTCTTTGATTCTGATAACAATGGTGACTTCCTTGTTTTGCAACCTGTCCATGTGTGATCAGTACCTCGCCTTGATCATTCCGGCATCGATGTACAAGGATCTGTATGACAAGCACGGTTTGGCTCGTAATCTTCTCTCTAGAACATTGGAAGATATGGGGACCCTCTGGTCTCCAATGATACCCTGGACCTCCTGTGGGGCACATCATACTGCAATGCTGGGAGTTTCTCCCGTTCAATACTTTCCCTTTGCTTTCATTCCGCTCGTCACCCCTGTTGTCGCCTTGGTGGCAGCTTACTTCGGACGACTGATCTTCTATGCGGACGGTACACAGACGGGATTGTTCTTCAAGAGGTTGAAAAAGAGAGCTCCTGCCTTTGCTCCGGACTATTCCCTTGAGATCAGTCTGGCGGCCCTTGAAAAAATAAGAGGTGAAAAAGATGAAGAAGAGAAATAAGAGCGGATACATCCAAGGTGGTAAGAGAAACTTTGTTACAAAGACGGGGGAAAAATCTTTTCCGGTAAAGATAGGAGGTATTATTGCCGGAGTTTTCATATGTTGGTATTCTATTCGAGAGATCTATATCATAGGGATGGTCCTCGGAGTCCTGCTCATCATGGCTACCTTCTTGAAAAAGACGCACATCATCAACGAAGAAGGGGTTATTGTGGAATATGATATGGGATTTTCCTCTTACAGAGATGTATGGGAGTGGGAAGAGATCACCTCCATCCTTTGGGAAGCAAGTTCTTTGGAAGGACTTACCCTCTATGTCGGAAGGGGAGAATTTGCTCGGATCTTTCGCTACAGACTGAAAGAGAAAGAAGGAATCGTAGGACTCGCTCTACACAGAAACCCAAAGATCCGAGTCGGAAAATTTGAAAATAGCTGATGTGAGATAGCAGCGCAACGATGTTTGGTTATGAAAACTCCGGGTCTTGAATGTGGATCGTCTATTTAATACTATTCTCCAATAGAAGTATGAATATATCTATTTTTTGACTACGAAAAATTGTTCTATCTTCTATTGTTCAGATATCGTTTATATCCACAATTCAAAAGAATAATAGTATAAGGTGTTCAAGAAATAAGCGCTTTCCGAGAGGTTTGGGGAGAGTGCTTTTTCTGTGATTATCTGCTTGATACTAAAACTTAAAAAATACAGGGATATCGTGTTTTTACTGTTGTTCTGCAGAGAAGAGAGAGTTTGGATAATACCGCACAAAGCCAAGATCACAATGTCCCTTTGAGTTCACAAACAATGAACGTTTGTCGGATCATTTATTCTGAGAAACTCAGTATTCCTATACAGTGATTTTATACTGGTTTTTTTGAATTGTGCGGTGTTTTCCTTGCAATATCAAAGTTTAAAAATACTTTATTTTTCATATAACACCGCTCCCATCACGTTTTTTGACCGGTGCCGGATGGTTCTCTTTTTCTACTGAATACAAGCCTTGTACTGTTATCTATTCGGATTATTGATAGTGATAGGTTTTCATTCTAGGGGGACAAAATGGATTTTTATACTTGTAGGATCGGACATAAGTACACTTCTATCGGAGAGTTTTATACTACTATTCTTTTGAATAGTGGATATAAACAATCTGTGAGCTATAGAAGACAACATAGTTTTTCGTCATTGAAAAATAGATATATCCACACTTCTATTGAAAAATAGTATTACTTACTCTTGAGAATACGGATTTATTTTTTCTGACAATTCACCTTTATTTTCGGGCTTATTTTTTCAATTAATTCGGTATTTTTGTCAAGCAAACGTTTCCCAATTTTTGAAAAAGGGGTATAATAATAGAAAGATGAGATAGGGGAGGCGAAGGTATATATGTATGATTATGAGTTAAACAGTACGGTGTTTAATACGCTGCCGATGCCCAAGGATATCGGAGAGTTCTACAAACAGGCTCGTGAGTACAAGGAATCGATCCTGAAGTATCAGTGTGTCATCAAGGAGATCAAGGCGAAACTCGAGATTCTCAATGATGAGATGTCTTTACATAGTGACAGAAACCCCATTAAGATGATAAAAACCAGGGTAAAAGATCCTTTGAGCACGATCGAAAAGCTGCGAAGGAGAAACTGGCCCGTATCCGTGGAATCGATGGAGAAGAACCTCAACGATGTTGCGGGAGTACGCATCATCTGTTCTTTTATCGACGATATCTATGATTTGGCAGAGATGATGAGAAGTCAGGACGATGTTACGGTTTTGGAGATAAAGGATTATATCAAAAATCCGAAACCAAACGGATATCGAAGCTACCATATGATTGTAGAGGTTCCGATTTATTTTTCGTGCCATAAGGAGTGTGTGCGTGCGGAGCTTCAGATAAGGACGATCGCGATGGATTTTTGGGCGAGTTTGGAACATCATCTGAGGTACAAGAAAGAGATCAAAAATTCGGAGGAGATCAAGGAACAGCTGCGAGAATGTGCGAACATTATTGCAAACACAGATGAGCGTATGCAGAACATCCTCTATCAGATCACGGAGCAGGACAAGGAAGAAGTTGTAGAAGAAGGGGCACGGGACTGATAGTAAAAATGAAATGATGCATTTTTGTCTTTTCGGCAAATGTGCAAGGACTTGTGATGCTATTATCCATTTGAACCGTTGATAATAATAGGCTTTATTCTATGGTCAACACAACGAATCTTTGCACGTTCTGGTGTTGATATAATCATACTTCGGAGAATAGCATGAGACGAGTGTTTTCATAAACATTGTTTTTCCTGCGAAACGGACTCTGCTCTAAGGTTTTGAATTATGTGGTTTTTCTTTCGTTATTAAGAAACATCACACAAAGGCAAACTTCCGATTTCCCTTCGATGTTATAAAACAAAAACGCTGTCATATCAATATTTTTAAGAATTTCATCCTTCTTATAAGATGGGGTTTATGCCGATTTTTCGAATTATGCGGTATCGCCCTAAGACAACACCGCAAAAAGCCGCATCTTGATTTTGCCGTTGTTTTATACAGCGCAAAAATTTTGTGACGGGAGCACTTTCAACAAGTTTGTTTTTTGTATGAAAGAGGTTTTGATCTATTTTTGGGAATTGTGCGGTATCTCCTTTAATACCTTGTCTTGTTTGAAATAACAGGGATACAGAATATGGAATTGTTGAAAAATAATTTGAATGACTCGCTTTTTCCAAGCGTTCAATCTGTCAATTTGAACAAATAACGGTATAATACTATTTTTCAATAGAAGTATGGATATATCTGTTTTTCAACCCGCGAAAAATGGTTTTATCTTCTATGAGCCACAAATTGTTTATATCCATAACCCAAACGAAGAATAGTATAATATGAAGATTCATCCATATATATTGTTGAAAAATCAAAAAAGACAGTAGAGAAAGAAATACTGAAAAAGACTCTCCTTGAATATTCAGGAGAGTCTTTTGTTAGGTTAAAACAACTACTGTTGCAAACGTTCACGATAGATGGAACGGAAGGAGTCTTTCTTGATAATCTTATTGTTTTCCTTGATGGTTCTACTCAACAGATAGGAGTTTTTTCCGTTTTTGGTACGAGTAAGCGAAACAACACGCTTCGGGGTGTCTTGCAGAGCAACCAGGTCAATCGTGATCGTACTGTTGTTGGCCGTTGCTTTGATTTTAACAGGGACTTTATATGTGTTTTTAAGTTTGAGATTCAGATGTCCGTAACTTACAGCGGCGTCATATCCTGCCGGCAGATATGAGATCTTTAAAGAGTGATTTTTTCTGTCCGGAACATCAATTCCGCTTTGAAGAGCTGCATTGAACAAGGTTGAAGATACCTGACAGATGCCTCCGCCATAACCGTCCACAAAGTCTCCGTCCAAGATGACTTTGGCGTTTTTGTAACCGGATGACTTACCTGCGGGACCGATGACACGGTTAAAGTCAAAGACTTCTCCGGGCTTGATGACTTTGCCGTTCAAAACCCCTGCGGCCTTCTTGATGTTGTATTTTCGGTTGGACGAGGAATCCGAATAGTTGGATATTCCACGTCCCAGCTGGATGGGTCCATTTTTTTTCGGGGCTGCTTCGGGTTTGGGTGTAGGGTTGTAGAATTCCTGATCTAAACTTTCGATGATGGTCAACTCCGCTGCAGTGTCCAGTTCTGCATTGTTTGAAGAATCAGGTGTTGTGGTATCGCCTTCCTTAAGCTCGCCCGTAACCTGGTCGACGACTGCGGAATCCGATACTTCCTTCCCGATGGCTTCCGGATCGTTTCCAAATGATTCCGGAGAAGGAAGGTTGTCTTTGGAAGAATCTTGGGATGTCGCCGGTTGGTTGGAAGATTTGTTTTCGCTTGGCTTATTTGTCGCAAATGCGCTCAAACCTGTCGAGGATACAAACAGTAGAGTTGATAAGATAAGTGCGGTGAATCTAAAGCGTTTCAATAAAAATACCTCCTATTACATAAACTACTATTAATAAATGGAACAGAGTTCCGATGTTCAAACACAGGGTGATAAGACTGCCATGGGAGAAAGTGTCGATATCTTCTCTATTCTATTATAGCACGATTTCAAAAAAATAGAAACATAGGGCGATATTTGTATTGAGATTGTCACAAAGGTTACTATTGACAGTCTCAAAAAAAGATAGCCCTTTGGCTATCTAAACATAAGCGTGAAAAGAAACGGGACAGGTTAGGTGTCGTGTTCCATGATTTCTCTTAGTGTATACATGCGATTCTCCAGCAACCTTTTATACTATTTTTCAATAGAAGTATGGATATATCTATTTTTCGATGACGAAAAACTATGTTGTCTTCTATGGGTCACAGATTGTTTATATCCACGATTCAAAAGAATAGTAGTATTAAGAGCCTGCATCTCATTGATCCCGTTTCTTCGACAGGTTTCAATGTAACTTCGAATCCTCGCATAGTCTTTGGCTCTATGCATGTTCGTGAATTGTCCGTTTACTTTCCGTTTGATTTTGACTCCTTTTTCAGGCTTCTTTTACTGAGGTTGTTGGAAGATTGATTGTATACAGATCTTTTGAATTGTAGGATATTAAGGAAATACCGCACAAAGATACAAAACAATTTGCCCTTTGTTCCTCGAAGGGTAGAAACTATTCCAAATACAGGCTTTTGGAAATGGATTTGTTTAAGAAAAACTGGTTTTTCACCACTTTTTCGAATTATGCGGTATCTTCCTAACTTAACGATACGATTGTAATCAATCCGAGTTTCAGGGTGTGAGTTCGCTAGGCCTGATTTTCGCTATCGAACTGGCTGTTATAGAGGTTGGCATATAGACCTCTTTTTCGTATCAACTCGTCGTGGCTTCCCGTCTCTTTGATATCTCCATCCTCCATATAGACGATGATGTCCGCATCCTTAATAGTGGAAAGACGATGAGCGATGATGAAGCTTGTCCTTCCCCTCATCAGGCTGGCCATTGCGTGTTGGATCAGCACCTCCGTCCTCGTATCGACAGAGCTGGTCGCCTCATCCAAGATCATAACGGGGCTGTCGGAGAGGATGGCACGTGCTATGGTCAAAAGCTGACGTTCACCTTGGGCGAGGTTTGCTCCGTTCTCCTGCAGTTGGAAGTCATATCCTCCGGGGAGGGTATTGATAAAGGAGTCGGCACGTGCCGTCTTTGCAGCTGCAAAGACTTCCTCATCCGTGGCATCGAGGCGACCGTAACGAAGGTTGTCCATAATGCTCCCTGTAAACAGCCAAGTGTCTTGGAGGACCATTCCGAAGATAGAACGAAGGTCGGTGCGTTTCATTTCCCAGATATCGATTCCTCCGATCTTGATCGATCCCTCCTCCACATCGTAGAAGCGCAGAAGAAGATTGACCAGAGTGGTCTTGCCTGCACCGGTAGGACCTACAATGGCGACCTTGCGACCGACATCTACCTTGAGGTTGACATCGTGCATAAGAGTGTTTTCGCTTGAATAGCCGAAACGTACATGCTCAAACTCAATAAAGGCATTTTTTTTGTCGGGAAATCTTGCCGGATAGTGATCGGGCAGTTCCTCTTCTTCATCCAAGAAGTCAAAAACTCGAGATGCTGCAGCTGCAGCGGATTGAAGAATGTTTGCGATCTGAACCGTCTGGATGATCGGTTGAGAAAACTGTCTCAGATATTGGATGAAGGATTGGATCATCCCTATGCTCATCCTACCGTTGATGACCAGCCAACCGCTTACGACGACAACAGCTACATAACCGAGGTTACTCATCCCCTGAGTGATCGGCATCAGAGTACTGGATAGAAACTGTGCCTTCCAAGCGCTTCGGTACAGGTCGTCATTTTGTTTCTCGAAGGCAGAGATGACCTCCTGTTGCGCGTTAAAGGCACTTACGATGCTGTGGCCTGTATAAATTTCTTCGACATAACCGTTCAAAGTACCGAGTTTCTCCTGCTGCTCGGAGAAGTGTTTCCGGGAGGATTTTACAATCGTCATAGATACGACCATTGAAAGAGGGATGGTAAGCACACCGATCAGGGTCAGGATCGGATTGATCCACAACATCATAGTTAGGATACAGATCACAGTGACGATGGACGTGATAAACTGTTCCAAACTCTGTTGAAGGCTATTGGAAACGATATCGACATCATTGGTGATCCTGCTCAAAACATCCCCATAGGTATTAGTGTCAAAGTAGTTTAGAGGAAGCTTTTTCAACTTGGCATCCACTTGGGAGCGTAGATCAAAGATCGTCTTTTGGGAGACTCGGACTAGGATCTTCGAGCTCAGGAATTTCAGTGAGGCGTAGAGGAGGTAGACTCCCCCAAAGAGACACAGCATTGTAACAAAGTGGGAGACTGCGTCCTTGGATACTTCTCCCGCAACCTTTAGATCGAGCAGGGCATCCGTGGCACGTCCTAGGATAAAGGGACCCAGACTGCTGAAGAAAGCTGCAAGGACTGCCAAGACAATCGAAAGAAGGAGAGGGTTCCGGTAAGGTCTCATAAACTGAAACAGACGTCCGAAAACCGGTGTAAAGCGTATGGATGGTTTCTGCATTATTGCACCTCCTCTTTGCTCAACTGCGAGTATACGATCTCTTGATAGACTTTGCAATGCTTGATCAGATCTTCGTGCCTGCCTCTTCCCACGCAGTGCCCGTTCTCCAGGACGAGGATCTGATCGGCATCCTTGATGGTACTGACTCTCTGAGCTACGAGGATTACACTTGCATTTCGAGCCTCTTTCAGTAAGGCCTTACGCAGGGCAGCATCAGTCTTGAAGTCCAGGGCGGAAAAACTGTCATCGAAAATATAGATGGAGGGTTTTTTTGTCAAGGCTCGAGCGATGGAAAGTCGCTGTTTTTGCCCTCCGGAGATGTTTGTCGCCCCTTGGGTGATCAGGGTCTCCAATCCTTCTTCTTTGTCCATAACAAAGTCATAGGCCTGAGCGACTCGAAGAGCCTGTTCGATGTCTTCTTTCGTGCAGGTCTTGTTTCCGCAGGTGACGTTTTGGGCGATGCTCCCCTTGAACAAAAAGGTTTTTTGAGGAACAAGGCCGATCTTGTTTCTGAGTGTGTAAAGATCCATCTCTTTGACGTTGATCCCGTCAACGAGGACTTCTCCGCACTGAACGTCATAGAAGCGGGGGATGAGGTTGATAAGGGTAGACTTGCCCGAACCCGTCGAACCGATGATAGCCGTAACCTCTCCCGGACGTGAATCAAAGGAGATGTCTTTGAGCACGGGGGACTTTGCATCGGGGAAGGTAAAACTGACGTTGCGAAACGAGACATGGCCCTTTAAACTTGTCTGTGTGACAGGATTTTGGACGTTGGAGATGAACGGGTTGATGGTGAGAACCTCATTGATCCTTTTGGAAGAGACTGCCGCCCTCGGATAGACCAAAAACACCATGGACATCATCAGTACCGACATCATGATCTGCATCACATATTGGACGATGGCGATGATATCTCCCACGGGAAGAGAGGTTCCGCCGAGGATCTGCAATCCCCCAAATGCAAGCAGGACCAAGGTCGTTCCGTACAGGATCAGGTTGAGCCCGGGCATGAGTACCGACATTAGGGTGTGAAGGCGGACGGATTTATGCATAAAGGTTTCGTTGACCTTCTTGAAGCGTTCTTCTTCGTAGACCTCGGTGCCGAAGGTTCTGGCTACGCGGATACCTGTGAGTTTCTCGCGGATCACGAGATTGATCTCATCGAGATACTCCTGCATTGATGTGGAAAGGGGCATGATCCTGCTTCCCATAACAAAGACAAAGGCGAGAAGAAGGGGCATGGAAACCAGAAGGACCATCGACAACTTCACACTCTTTGCAAGAGACATCACGATCCCTCCTACTGCCATAAAGGGCGCCATCAAGGAAATGCGCAGCAGGATGTTGAGGAAGGTCTGTACCTGCATCACATCATTGGTCGTGCGTGTAATCAGAGAAGAGGTCGAAATCTTATCGAACTCCATTTCTGAAAACTCCTGAACCTTTTTGAAGACCCTGTTTCTGAGGTTTCTTCCTATTCCTACGGAGACCTTGGCCGCGAAGTATCCCATCAGAACGGAGCATAAGATCCCTGCGGGAACAAAGGCCAGCATAAGAGCGCCGATAGAGAGGACCGAACCCATATCTCCGTTCGGAATAGCCGTGTTGATGATGCGTGACAGGTACATCGGGAGTGCCAGGGTCGAAAGCACGGAACCGACTGCCGATAGAAATACCAGGGCGATATAACGTTTGAAGCTCAAAAACTCTTTTAACATCTCTCTCATAAAAATCTCCTTGTGGTATATGAACGAACCATATTATTACGGTTTTGGGATCAGGACAACACTGCACTCCTGATCTCACTGTGAATTCAAAACACACAAAAATCGTTCACAGCAATGATTCCAAAAGTTTTTCGTCGATCAAAACCAAGTATGTGTCGTTTTTTGAAGTACGTACACTTCCATGGATCGAGTGTGTTTCAGGGGAAGAACTTTGATTTCTTATCTAATCTTATCCAAAAGGATATCTAAATTTATATACCCCAAATATTATAAAACCCTCAAAAAAAGAAACGACATTGATTATCTTATGAAGATACCGAACAAAGGCAGGTTTATGATTTTTCTGCGGTTTCATAAAACACGAAGACCTGTCATATCAATATTTTCAAAAGTTTCATCCTTCGTGTAAAATCGGTTTTATGCTGATTTTTCGAAGTATGAGGCATCTGCTTAAAATTTTAGAAAGTCTTCTTCTGTATTTGAAAGACAGAATATGGTATAATAAATACAGTAACGTTTTATTTGGATGTGCAGTTGCAAAAAAGGGGGACGTAATGAACACGAATATTGAAATTTTGAAGTATGCGATGAATATGGAAAAAAGAGCACAGGAGTTTTACTCTCTGTATCGCGACAAGGTAAGCAATCCTACGATCAAGGCCTTGTTTGAAGAGTTGTCCGAGATGGAGATCGGACATTACGAAATGCTTAAAAAACAGGTGGAATCCTTGGAGCAGACAGGAGATCTTGCGGAGATTGACTTGGAGGCGGAAGAGGGTAACAGCATTATCAAAACCGGAAGTAAGGCTCTGGAAGGCGTATCCCTCGAGTATGATATGGCGGACCTTCCTATTTTGAGAATGGCCTACAGCATGGAGGACGATTTTGCAAAATACTACAAGGCGGCGGCCGAGAAGACGGAAGACGAAAAAGCGAAAAAATTGTTAAAGGCTCTGTCCAATTGGGAGATTAAACACAGAGACTCGTTTGCCGAGCAAGTCAAAAACGCACAGATGAACATTTGGTTCGACAACAGCTTCTCCCCATTCTAAAAAGGGTGGATGGATAGCAAAGCAAAGGAAAGACATAAAAATGATATATGGTACTATTCTCCGTTTGAAATGCCGGGTATACAGAATATACAATTGCTGAAAATCTTATGCTTTCAAAGCATCGAACCTGTCAATTCTAATAGATAATAGTATAAAACAGATCAAGAAAAAAGGACTCGAAGCTTTAACGCAGGGTCCTTTTTTATGTGTGAAGTTCGTTGAATATATAGAGTCTTTCTGTTTAAACGGTTGTCATCTTGATCATCTATGAAATCACATCATTCTAAAACCATATACAAGCTGATATCGGGAGTAATATAGTTTTGATCACCTATGAAATTACATCATTCTCAAACTGTTCCGCCAGACTGTCAATTGAGGACAATGTTTTGATCACCTATGAAATTACATCATTCTCAAACAAGTGTTGGAGATATATTTTTTGAAAGTTCTGATCCGTTTTTTACTTCTATAATTTAACTGCAGCACCTGATTTTTCAAAGTAAATCCAAGTCCTCCTAGAGCGTGTCTACGCAATACTTTACAAAACGTAAAAAATATGAGATACTCGTATAAAACAGAGGAG
>NZ_JBHSHL010000001.1:0-3353 GCF_042652965.1 Filifactor villosus | reverse complement strand
AACCTCCTCTGTTTTATACGAGTATCTCATATTTTTTACGTTTTGTAAAGTATTGCGTAGACACGCTCTAAGGTAATCTTCCTTCGATAATCTTTTTAAGATCTCGTTGATTTCCTCGTACTCTTTTTGGATCAAACATAGATCTTCTACCCTCTGTTTTATTTCTTCTTTGACCTCTTCCTTTTGATCAAGGTAAAGCTCAAAGAACTGCTCCATAAAATACAAATTGTACTGCTTCTTTCCACAATTGTTCTTCAGTTTTTCGTACAAAAAATCATCCACATAGGCATGAAATTCCTTCACAGGTCTCTTCTCTTTTTTTGCCATAACATCCACTCCTGATTTTTTTTCTTAAAGCAAGATAGGTTTTTTGATTTATAGGGACAAACTACAGGGACAAGCTGTAGGGACAAACCATAGGGACAAGGTTTAAATTGTCAGAAAATTTATCGATTCTCAATGCTGTGCAAGATTGGTAACCCTTGTCCCTGATCCTTCGATTTCCTCCGGAAATCGAAGAATCGGACCAAGCATTACCTCTTGCAAGGGAACTCCCTTGAACCCTATCGAGAATCTTGCGATTCTATAAAAAGCCTAAGACACTCTTCGAGTTTTTTTAATGTCGCCTTGCTCTTTGAGAGCTGATATTTTTCAATCAACGCATCCACTTCTAAGAGAAAAAGAAACGAGGGAAAGGAGATACGTTTTTCTTCCAAAACGGAAACATACGGCTCGAAAAATTGATGTTTCACATTCGAAATTTCTTCCTGAAGAAGGAAATGTTCCTCTTCTTTTTTTGTAATTTGTTTCATCGTTTCTTGTCCTTCTTCATCGGTTATTTTTTGATTTGTCTCTTCATTTTTGATTACGAAATCTGCAAAATCGACCTTCATTTTTTGAAGTTCTTCATCGATTTTTTTTATTTCCGTTTGTAAAAAATGAAGATGTTTTTCCAATTCATTATGTTTCTTTTTATCAAAATTTATTTCCATAAAGCCATCCTCTTTCTTAATGATTTATTCGAAAAAGAAGAAAAAAGATTTCCTTTTTCAAATAAACCTTTTTTGATTTTTTACCAAAGAAAAAGCAAACCGGATCCTCCAAATTTGAAAATCCGATTTGCTTTTTTCCTTTCTTTTTTTTATGCAGAGAGATTATTTTGTATCCGAAAATAAAATTTTTTCCTCATTTAATCCACTCGATATTTTTCATTTTCAAGCAGTTCTTTTATAAAGTCGTCATACTTTTTTTCTTCGTTTTTGGTTGCTTCTTCGAGACAATAAATAAGTTCTTCTTTGTCGATATAACTTCCTTGATTGATCACATCACTAAGAAGAAGATCGCAAAAATCTCCTTCGAAAATAAGCTCTTCTTCGTTTAAGGTATCCTCGACCACAAGCTCTCTGGGGCAAGTATTCTTTAAATAAAAATAGAATTGTTCTCCTAATTTTTTTTCATACTCACTCATATCTTCGAGCATAGCTTGGACTTCTTTTGGCAATTCTTTTGCAGAAAACACCATCATTTCTCTCATCCTTTCTTTAGAGTTTCATAGAAAATAATTGTGCTTGTTCTTTGTGCTCTACCTTCATACTATCATATAATTTTTCCAGATCCAAGTGATACCGATCCGAAAGGTTTAAAAGGGTAGATCTTACTTCTCCGGGAGGAACTCGGTAGAGACCGTTTAACATATTCTTTGCATAGGTCTCTTTGTTTTCTTGGAAGTTTCTCTTCGAAGGCGAATCGAAAAAAAGCTCTCCGTCTTTGAGACAAAAAAGTTCTGTGTGTTGATTTTTTTCAAATAATTCTTTGGCCTTCTCATAAACTTTTTCGATCCCACTTTGTTTAAAATCGGCAGAAGCGATCAGGCGATCCGGTTTATTATCCTGATTAAATACGCAGGCATAAATTTTTCCGATCTCGACTTTTTCCGTTTCCGGATTGTAATCTGCAACCTCTTTTAAGACCATATTTTTTTTGAAAAACTCCGACATTTTTTCTTCACAGGATTGAATATTTTTTAAGATATCGATGCTGCTGAACTCTCGATCGTTGACATTTTGATCGAGAAGTTCAAAGATCGACTCCCCATAGGTTTGGATGTATAACGGGGAATCGACCTTTGATACGATCCCATATTTTTGCAAGGCAAGGTAAGAGGAAGTCTCGGCTTCAAATTCACAGATTGTATCATTTCGGTCCTTGAGATCTTTGTGCAAAATGCAATGTGCATACTCATGGAACAACGTTTTTAGTTTGCTCTCCGGAGTATCATACATATTCAAAACGATCCGATCTTCTGCGTTGGTATATCCTTTTTTCCCGATGCGAAGATCCGGATTGGACAGGTTCTCCACATCCACTTGATACCCCTCTCTTCGAAGAGCATTGACCATCGAGATCAACGTTCGATCCGGATCAAGCTTCGAGTTCTCTGAAAGAAGATCTTTTTCTTTATGCAAAATGCGAGGATAGTCCTTTTTTTGTGCGTTCGTCTGAGTGATATCGTACACCGGCACGGTTTTAAATTCCCTTTTTGTATAAAGCTTTATCTTCTTTTTTTCAATCAGCTCCTTCTCTTTTTCCGTTGCCAAAGAGAGGGATTTGGGGTTGTTCTTCTCATCAAAAAAGTATTGCTTGATGACAGGAGCAAACACGTTCAATGCCTTATGAATCTCCTCCTTTCTGATCGACAAACCGTCCTTTCGAAAGGCTCCCCTGGAGCGTACAAATTGAGCATCCGGATTCTGCTGATGTAAAAACAGAAGGTTGTGAAGGGTATAGTTGTTAAATTTTTTTGCGAACTCTGTGTATTCTTTTAATAGAACAGGATCACAAAGAATCGCACGAGCCTGCTCTTTGATCTTCTCAAAGTGTTCCTTCATCTGTGCCTGTTCCATTTGATACTTTTTTTCTTTGATATCCTCATTCCAATCCTTTTTCTCCGGAAGGAGCACTTCAACGGGAACTTCATTGATTGCCTGTTGCAAGTTCCAATGCAGACTTCGTGTAATAGCTGTTTGTGATCACCATCGCTCGATTACACGAATATACCTTCATAGAAGCAACTGCTTCTTGGATCGCCTTGATTCCAACTTTATTGCGATATCGTTTTGCTTGTACCGCAATGGTTTCTCCGTTTTTCGAAATGATAAGATCTGCTCCGTAATCGTGGCTTTTTTTTTCATTTTTACAGTATAGCCTTTTGATTGAAAGATGACTCTGATACTATTATTCCTTTGAATAATGGATATCAACGATTTACACTCCATAGAAGAGAATGTATATGCTAATCTAAAAATGGTCCACAAACAACAAAAAATCTCTTTGAAAACCGGTCCAATCAATCA